>CAYSWZ010000001.1:0-12857 GCA_964434945.1 uncultured bacterium
GACGTGCTGGATGCCGAACCACAGCGAACTCACCGCGGCGGCCGGCCAGAATCCGAGTCCGCTCGCGAGCGTGAACAACGGGTAGCCGCGATAGTAGAGCTCCTCCTTGACGCCGATCGCGACGCACAGCAGCGCGTAGACGCCAGCCGAGACCGCGATCTCCCCGGCATCGCCGCCGGCACGCCGCACGCGATAGGCCCCCACCGCGGCCATCAGCGCGAGTGACAGGCTCACCCACAGGAATCCGATCGCCGCCCCCCGCAGCGTCTCCGCGCCGTGGCCGCGCGGTGACGGCAGACCGTAGTCCCGCACGCGCCTCCGCTCGAGGCGTGCCATCACCGCGCCCGCGAGCCAGAGGTCGACGGCGGCGAGCACCTCCACGATCCCGAAGCGGACGAACCCGTCGAGCCGCTTGAGCAGTGTCGCGCGCAGCACGTCGTTGAGCGCGAAGAGCGTGAGGAAGAGCGCGGCGTAGAGCGCCAGCCGGACGCCGGCGCGCGGCCCTTCCGGACCGATGAAGCACTGCCGGATGGTCGCGGAGTTCGTCATCGCCACTGCCCCCCAGGTGCCACCGAGCGGGCGAAGCCCGCGCCCGGACGGCGACGGGACGGGGGCGCTCCTGTTACGGCGGCCGGGAGCAAGACGTTGCAATCGCCACGCGGCCGCCGACGCGGCGAGGGGGCGGGCGCGGAGCCGGTTCCCGGCGTTTCAGTCCGCCGCCGCGCTGTGGCAGAGTCACCGGCTCTGCACCCCCGACAGGAGGGATTCGTGCTTCGGACATCCCCCAAGGCGGTCTTCATCAGCGCTGGGTTGCTCGCGACCATCGTACTCGCCGCTCGGGCCGCCCCCGCCCCGCCGGCGGCACGCGCCGCGCGCCCAGCGGCGCCGCACACGGGGCTCGAGAAGCTGGAGCGTCAGGTCGAGGAGTTCACGCTCGCGAACGGACTGCGATTCCTGCTGGTGGAGCGCCACGAGGCGCCGGTGTTCTCCTTCCAGACCGTCGTGAACGCCGGCTCGGCGGACAACCAGGTCGGCACCACCGGGCTCGCGCACATGATGGAACACATGGCGTTCAAGGGAACGCCGTGGGTAGGCACCAAGGATGCGGCCGCGGAGAAGCCGCTGCTCGAAGCGGAGGAGCGCGCGTACGCCGCGCTCGCTGCGGAACGCCGCAAAGGCCTCCGCGCCGACTCGACGAGGCTGCGGAGCCTGGCCACCGCGTTCGCGTCGGCCGAAGCGGCGGCGGGAGCGACCGTCGAGACGGAGGAGTTCTCGCGCATCCTCGAGCGCGCCGGGGCCAAGGACATCAACGCCTACACCTCCAGCGACGTGACCGCGTACACCTACTCCCTTCCATCCAACCGGCTCGAGCTGTGGGCGGCGATGGAGGGCGGGCGGCTCGCGCACCCGGTCTTCCGCGAGTTCTACAAGGAGCGCGAGGTGGTGATCGAGGAGCGACGGATGCGAACGGAGTCGTCCCCGATCGGCCGCCTGCTCGAGGAGTTCGTGCACACCGCGTTCGTGGCGCACCCGTACGGGTTCGGCACGATCGGGTTCCCGTCGGACCTCGAGTCGTTCTCGCGCACCGACGGCGAGGCGTTCTTCCGCGTGCACTACGTTGCGCCGAACATGACCATCGCGGTGGTCGGGGACGTCACGCTCGCGGCGCTGCGCACGGTCGCCGAGCGGTATTTCACCGACATCCCCGCGGGCCCGCCACCGCCCACCGTCGACACCGTCGAGCCCGAGCAGCGCGCCGAGCGCCGGGCGATCGTCGAGGACAGCGCCCAGCCGATCGTCCTCTCGGGCTGGCACATCCCGGGATCCACCGACCCACGCTACGCGGTCTACCTGGCGCTCGCCGACCTGCTCGGGGGGGGTGACCACGCGCGACTGCAGAAGGTGCTGGTGAAGGAGAAGCAGATCTCGGTCAACGAGGAAACCACGACGGGCTTCCCGGGCGAAAAATTCCCGGGCATCTGGGGCGTGCTCTCGGTGCCGGCGCCCGGCATCGCGCCCGACTCGGTCGAACGCGAGGTGTATCGCGTGATCGAGGATGCGCAGTCGGGCCATCCGTTCACCGTCGCCGAACTCGACGGCTACAAGGTCCGCGTCCGCGCCCAGAAGCTCGCCGCCGTGGAGCACAATGCGGAGCTGGCCGGGGAACTGTCCATGGCGCAGACGCTGCACGGCGACTGGCGCGCGTTCTTCCGCGAGCAGGAGCGGGTGCAGGCGCTCACGCTCGCCGATCTCACGGACGCGATGCACACCGCGTTCACACGCATGAACCGCACCACCGCGATGATCGTGAACCCGGCGGCGCCCGACTCCAGCGCGGGGGGACCGCGACATGAGTGACGCCGCCCGCCGTCTCACGCTCGCCGCCCTGGGGATCACGATCCTCACCGGGCCCGCGTTCGGCGCGGAACCTTCCCGGTTCGATCCCCACGGCCTGGTCTCTCCGCCCCTGCCCGCGATTCGGGTCGCCAAGCCCGAGCGGACGACCTTGCCGAACGGTGCGGTGGTGTTCCTGCTCGAGGATCACACGTTCCCGGTCGTCAGCGGCACGGCGTACTTCCCCACGAGCCCTGCGCTGGTCGGTGATTCCCTGGTCGGACTCGCGGAAATCACCGGCGAGGTGATGCGAAGCGGGGGCAGCGCCGCACACCCGGGCGACGCGCTCGACGACCGGCTGGCGGCGATCGGCGCCGAGGTGACGACGTCGCTGTCGGGCGAGCTCGGCGAGGGCGGATTTCGCTGCCTGACCGAGAACACCGACGAGGTGGTGCGCGTCTTCGCGGACGTGCTCGCGCGGCCGGTCTTCCCGGAGGACAAGCTCCAGATCTCGAAGATCGGCGTCCACCAGGAGATCGCCAGCCGCAACGACGAGGTGCTGCCGATCGCCGAGCGCATCGCGAGCCGGGCGGTCTACGGCAAGGGCAGCGTCTTCGCCCGAATCCCCGAGCACGCCACGGTCGAGGCGGTCACACGCGGCGACTGTCGCAAGCTGCACGCGGAGGTGTTCGTGCCGGAGCGCATGGTGCTCGCGGTGTACGGCGACTTCAAGACCGCCGACATGAAGCGGCGGCTCGCCGCGGCGTTCAAGGACTGGAAGCGCAGCGGCACGCCGGCGCCGCGCATGCCCGCGGTGACGGAGCACGTGCAGCGCCGATTGTATTTCGCGGCGAAGGACGACGTGACCCAGTCCGTGCTGCTGGTCGCCGGCCTCGGCCATCGCGTCAGCGATCCGGACGACGCCGCGATGGACGTGGTGGTGCAGGCGCTGGGCGGCGGTTGGCAGTCGCGCCTGAACCGCCACATCCGCAGCGAGCGCGGGCTCGCCTACTCCACCGGTGCGGCGGCGGGCGCCGAGTACCTGCGTCCGGGGATCTTCCTGGCCTGGTCGCTGACGCGGAACGATTCGGCGCTCACCGCGCTCGGGCTGTTGCGCGCCGACCTGGCCGGCATGCTGCGTGCGCCGCTCGGCGACGACGAGTTCCGGGCCGCCAAGGAGTCGGTGCAGAACCAGTTCGTGTTCAACTTCGAGGAGCGCTCCGCCGTCCTGTTCCGCGCCGCCTACTATCAGGTGCTGGGCTATCCGCCGGATCACCTCGCCGACTACCAGCGCGCGTTGGCCGCGGTGACACCTGCGACCGCGTTCGCGGCGACGCGCCTGCGCATCCGGCCCGACGAAATGGCGTTGATCGTGGTCGGGAAGGAGAAGGCGTTCGAACGCCCGCTGGACGCCGAAGGCGTGCCGGTCGAGCGCGTGGACATCGCGATCCCGGGGCCGCCGGACCACTAGTCCGGCAGCGCCAGGTGTTCGCGTTCAACACGAGCCGACCGGTGTAAGCGGGCCCAGGACAGCGACCTGATCGCTCGAACCCTGCGCCAGCCCCGTCAGCCGCGGCGCGAGTTCGCCGACTTTCGGACAGGCGCGCGCCTCGGCGCGGGCCTCGCCTTCCCCTTCGCCGAAGACTTCGCCGAAGACTTCGCCGACGCCTTCACCGCGGTCAGCTTCTCGACCTCGCGCCAATCCGCTTCCGAGAGCTTGACCTCGAGCGCCCGCGCGTTCTGCTCCAGCTGGGCGACGCTCGTGGCGCCGACGATGGCGCTCGAGACGGCCGGGTTCCGCAGCACCCATGCCAGCGCCACCGTCGCGGGCTCGAGCCCGCGGCCGGCACACCACGCCCCGAGGCGCTCGACCGCGGCCACGTTCTCCGGCGTCAACGCCTTCTGCGACTCGAGGAAATGCGCGAACGTGCCGGTGGCGCGACTGCCCTCGGGGCGCGCGCCCCCCGCGTACTTGTTGGTGAGCACGCCCTGGGAGAGCGGCGAGTACACGATCATGCCGATGCCGTGCTTGCGGCAGAACGCCGCGTGCCCGTCCTCCACGTGACGGTCCAGGAGGTTGTAGCGCGGCTGCGACGAGATCATGGGCAGGTAGCGTTCGCGCTTCTGGATCGCGACCACGCGCTCGGCGAGCGGCGGCTGTTCGTCGAAGTTGGAGAAGCCGACGTGGCGCACCTTGCCCGAGCGCACGAGGTCCTCGAACGCGCGCAGCGACTCCTCGATCGGAGTGTCGGCGTCGGGCGCGTGGAACTGGTACAGATCCACGTAGTCGAGCTGCAGGCGCTTGAGACTCGCATCGAGCGCATCGAAGATGTGCTTGCGCGAGAGCCCGCGACCGAGCGGTCCCTCCCACACCCGGCCCATGCACTTGGTGGCCACGACGATCTCGCCCCGCGGCAGGTCGCGGATCGCGGCGCCGAGCGCCGACTCGGCCCCGCCCTTCACGTACACGTCCGCGGTGTCGAACAGGTTGATGCCGAGTTCGAACGCGCGGCGCACGATCGCCGGGGAGTCGCCGGAGGTGACGGAGCCTCCCAGCGTCGTCCACGAGCCGAGCGAGAGCTCCGAGACCTTGAGGCCGCTGTTGCCGAGACTGCGGTGATTCATGCTGGACTCCGGACGGGTGAGGGGTGGTCCGACCGACCGCGATCGCGCGGCGGCGGAAGCCGGCAGCGTAACCGTCGCGTCAGGACCGCGCCAAATCCGTGCGCCGCGCACGAACGGCGTTGCCGGCGCCGCGAGGTGGACGCTAGACTCCCCCCGCACCGTGCGCAGCCGGCGCACGCTTCGGACCCGGAGATCGAATTCGCACATGATGCTGGCCAGAGCCTCCCGGAGCAGGCGCGTCCGGGAACTCGTGTACGTCCTCGCGGCCGTGGCCGCGGTCGTGGTCGCACCCGGTCCGGCCCGCGCGGCAGAGCCGGATTACTCCGGCTACCAGGCGCTGCTGCAGAAGTACCTGCACGTCGTCCAGGCCAAGGGCCAGCCCTGGGACTCGCGTTTCGACTACGAGCAATTGTACGTCGACGAGAAGATCTGGACGCTTCACCGCTCCGACCTGCTCACCACGCTCCACAGCCGGCTGCTGTCGGTCGCGCCGGCGGACATGACGCCGCGCGAGCGATTGTCCTGGGCGATCAACGCCTACAACTTCCTCGTCATCGAGCGGTTGACACTCAACCTCCTCGTCCCGAGAAGGCAGTTCACGCGCTACGACTCGCCGAAGCAGGTGAACAACGAGGAAGGGGTGTTCTTCGGTGCGGTGGTCGCGAAGATCGACGGGCAGGACTACTCGCTGACCGGCTTCGAGCGCCGCTTCGTCTACGGCGACACCGCGACCGACCCCACGGCGGACGGCACCATGGCGCGTGAGAAGCCGGGGGACCCGCGGCTCATGTGCGCGCTCTGCAAGGGCGCGCTGTGCACGGGTCCGCTCCTGCCCTGGGTCTACCGCGCCGACTCGCTGGAGGCGCAACTCGATCGCGCCGCGCGGCTGGCGCTCGCCCTCCCGGCGTACCTGCGGCCCGACCCCGCCACGGGAGCGCTCGTCGCCAGCAATCGCTTTTTCGACGAGCGTGCGGACTTCGGCGGCCCGCAGACGCCCGGCCTGGTCGCGTTTCTCGCCAAGCACGGCCCGCCCGCCGCCCGGCGCGTGATCCAGGCGAAGAAGCTGACGCGGCCGACGATGTTCCTCGAGCCGGACTGGAAGCTGAACCAGATCGAGCATCCGAAGCAGAAGCCGCCCGGAGCGGCGGGCGCGGACTCGGCGAAGGCGACGAAGAAGGGCTGAGCCCGCTCCGCGGGGGCGATCGCGCGGCAGCTTCACGCGCTGCGAGCGCGTGCTATGTTCCGCGTTCCATGACGACTCGAGCACACGGCGGTGCAGGTCCGACGCGGCGACAGCACCCGGGCGGGCCGTCCCGATGACCGACCTCGACCGGGACCTGGTCGTCCTCGGCGGAGGGGTCACCGGCCTCGCGATCGCACGGCTCGCCGCGCGCGCGGACTGGCCGGTGACGCTGGTCGAACGCGACGACCTCGCCTCCGGCGCCAGCAGCGGCAGCAGCCACATGCTGCACGGCGGGCTCCGCTATCTCGAGCACGGCCGCTTCTCGCTCGTGCGCGAGGCGCTCGCCGAGCGCATGAGCGTGTCGCGCATGGCGCCGTCGCTGTCGCGCCCGGTGCGCTTCATGGTCCCGCTCCGGCGCGGCGATCGCGTGGGGCCGCTGCGGCTGCGCGCGGCGCTCGCGCTCTACGACCTCCTCGCCGGCCGCGCCGCGCCGAGCCCGTACGTGATGGCGAACGCCGGCCAGGCCGCCGCGCTCGAGCCCGGGCTCGAGACCCGGGGGCTGCGCGGCGCGGGCATCTACTCCGACTTCGTCATGGACGACGCGCGCCTCGCGATCGCGGTCGCGCGCGATGCGGCGGCGCACGGCGCGGAGATCCTCCCCCGCACCGAACTCGTTGCCGCGCGCCCGGAGGCCGGGACCGGCCGGCAGGTGACCGAGCTGCGGCGGCGCGACACCGGCGAGGTGCTCACGCGCCGCGCGCGCCTGATCGTCAACGCCACGGGGGCCTGGTCGGACCGCACCCGCGCCACCGTGCTCGGCATGCTGCAGCCGGGCCGGAGTGATCCGCCGCGGCTCCTCCGGCCCTCGCGCGGCACGCACCTCGTCTACCCCGCGCTGACGCAGGGGCACGGGCTCGTGACGCTCGCCGCCGACGGCCGCGTGTGCTTCGTGGTGCCGTTCGCCGGTCGCTCGCTCGTCGGCACCACCGAGATCGAGACGGCGTCGCCGCCGAGCGATGTGGAGCGCCGCCCCAGCGCGGACGAGATCCGCTACCTCGCGGCCGAGATCCATCGCCTGGTGCCGGTTTCGGTGCACATGCACCCGCTCGCGGTGTATGCGGCCGTCCGCCCGCTCGTCTCCGCGGAGGAGCGCGTGGGCGAGGCCTCGCGCGAACACCGCATCGTCCAGGACGGCGCGTTGCTCACCATCGCGGGCGGCAAGTACACGACGTTCCGGGTCATGGCCCAGGCGCTGCTGGAGGTCGCGACGCAGCGGTTGCGGCGTGAGGTGGCACCGAGGGACGATGGCACGGACCCGCTGCCGGTCCCGTTCGCGGACCACGAGTCGCACGAGGCGTTCGCCGAGCACGCGATCGAGCACGAGTGGGCGCGCTCGCTCGACGATCTCGTGCGCCGCCGCAGTACGCGCTGGCTGGCGGACGATCGCGGCCTCGCGTCCGCACGCAGCATGGCCCCGGTGCTGGCGCGCCGGCTGGGCTGGGACCCCGCGCGGGAGAGGGACGAGATCGAACGCTTCGAATCCGCCATCCGCGACGAGCTGATGATGCTGGACCGCGCACTCGCGACGGGCTGAACCGCCGCGGCCCAGGTGCCCGAGACTCCGTAGCACATGAAGGAGCCCGCCTCATGCCGACTCGCTACATCCTCGCACTGGACCAGGGCACGACCGGTTCCACCGCGCTCGTGCTCGACTCGCGCGGGCTGGTGCGCGGCCGCGGCTACGCGGAGCTGCCGCAGCACTTCCCGAAGCCCGGCTGGGTCGAGCACGATGCGAACGAGATCCTCGCGAGCGTGCATGCCGCGACGCGCCGTGCGCTCGAGGCGGCCCGCGTCAAGCCCCGCGCGCTCGCCGCGATCGGCGTGACGAACCAGCGCGAGACGACGCTGCTGTGGGACCGGCGAACCGGCGAGCCGCTCGGGCGCGCGATCGTCTGGCAGGACCGCCGCACGGCGCCGCGCTGCGACGAACTGCGCCGGAAGCGCGGGCGGGAAGCCCACCTGCGCCTCGCCACCGGCCTCGTGTGCGACCCCTATTTCTCCGCGACCAAGCTCGAATGGCTGCTCGCGCACCGGCCCGGCGTCCAGCGGCTGCTCGCAAGCCGGAGGCTCGCGTTCGGGACCATCGACTCGTGGCTGGTCTGGAACCTCACCGGTGGCGAGGTGCACGCGACCGATCCCACCAACGCCTCGCGGACGATGCTGTTCGGGCTCCGCTCGCGGCGTTGGGAGCCGGAGTTGCTGCGCACGTTCGGCGTGCCGGCGTCGGTGCTGCCGGAGGTCCGGCGCTCCGCGGGAACGTTCGGACGGACGAAGCACGTGAGAGGCCTGCCCGACGGCATCGCCGTGGCGGGTGTGGCGGGCGACCAGCAGGCGGCGCTGTTCGGGCAGGGCTGCGTCCAGGCGGGCCAGAGCAAGAACACGTACGGCACCGGCTGCTTCCTGCTGCTGCACACGGGCGCGAGACCGGTCGCGTCGCGCGCCGGGCTCCTCACCACGCTCGCCTGCAGTGCCGACGGCGGCCACGCCTACGCGCTCGAAGGCAGCGTGTTCGTGGCCGGGGCCGCGGTGCAATGGCTCCGCGACGGGCTCGGCGTGATCGCGCGCGCGGCCGACAGCGAGGTACTCGCGTCCTCCGTGCCGGACTCGGGCGGCGTCGTGCTCGTGCCGGCGTTCGCGGGGCTCGGGGCGCCCTGGTGGCGGTCGGACGTGCGCGGCGCGCTGTTCGGGTTGACGCGCGGCAGCACGCGGGCCCACGTCGTGCGGGCCACGCTCGAGTCCATGGCATTCCAGAGCCGCGATCTCGTGGAAGCGATGGCCCGTGACGCGGGCACCCGCGTGAAGGCACTGCAAGTCGACGGCGGCGCGGTCGCGAACGACTGGCTCATGCAATACCAGGCCGATGTGCTCGGCCTGCCGGTGCGCAGGCCGCGCGTCATCGAGACCACCGCGCTCGGCGCGGGGCTCCTCGCCGGGCTCGGCGCGGGCGTGTGGCGCTCGCCGCGCGAGCTCGCCGGTGTCCGGACGCTGGAGCGCGAGTTCCTGCCGGGCCACGATGCCCACTGGCGGGCCGCCGAGTGGGCGCGCTGGCGGAGCGCCGTGGACACGCTGCTGGGCACGCGAGCCCGGTGACGGATCTCTAGTCGCGGCTCTCGAGCCTCGCATAGAGCGCGCGCCACTCCGGAGCGAGCGCCGCCAGCGACGCCGCTTCGTCGAGCTCGGCCGGCGCCCGGGGCGTCAGCGTGCGCAGCGCGGTCAGCCGGTCGACGCTCCAGGCGGGGTGCGGGCGCCGCACGAGCCGCACCGCGTCGCCGCAGCTCACCGCGCCCTCGCGCAGCACGCGCAGGTACCAGCCGGTGCGCCGCAGCTCGACCACGCGCTTCAGCAGCCACTCGGCGTTCCAGCGCCGCGAGATGTCGGCGCACGGCCCGCGGGGTGACGCGACCTCCAGCAGCGCGTCCCCCACCTCGAGCACGTCGCCCACGCACACGCCGCGTTCGTCCACCCCGCGCAGCGTGAGATTCTCGCCGAAGCCGCCGGGGCCCATCGCGGCGAGCCCGTCCAGCGTGCGCCAGTGCTCGTAGTGCGCCTCGGCGTACATGAGCACCGCCATGTGAGGCCCGCCGTGATGGCGCTTGTCGGCCTGTTCGTCGCCCTCGAGCCCGAGCGTACGGATGCGCACCGGCCCGGGCAGCTCGTCCTTCCAGAACGCCGTCCGCCACTCGTGGGTGCGCACCTGGTCCCAGTCCGGCCGCCGGTGCACCTGCGGCCGGCCGGCGCGCACCGAGGCGAGCGTGCCGAGCGGCGCCGGGTTTCCGTCGGGGGTCATCCCGCCCGGCTCACACCACGACCGCCGCGTCGAGCCACGAGACGATGTCGCGGATGACGGCTTCACGGCCGGTGTCGTTCAGCGACTCGTGGAAGGCATCGGTCAATGTGATGAAGCGCAGCATGCCGTGGGGCGCCGTGGCCGCGGCCTCGAGCGCGCCCTTCGGATCCACCAGCCGGTCCGCCATGCCCTGGAACATGAGCGTGGGCACCTGCAGCCCGCGGATGTCGCGACGACAGCGCTGCGCGGCCTCGTTGAACGCAAAGTAGGTGCGCGGGCTGATGCGGTCGTGCACCAGCGGATCGGTGCGGTAGGCGCGCACGACCTCGGCATCGCGGGAAAGCCCGTCGGTGTCCAGCGCGTTCGGGAACCCGCTCGCGGGCGTCGCCACGCGCGCCACGTTCGCGAGCGCCAGCTTCCACCACGGCGGCATGGCGGTCCGCAGTGCCGGGGCGGAGAGCACGAGCGCGGTCAGCGTCCGGGGGTGCGCGAGCGCGTAGTCGAGCGCGATGACCCCGCCCATGCTGTGGCCGAACAGGACGCACGGCAGCTCGGGTGGCTGGTCCGGCAGTCCCCGGGATGCGGTGAACATCGCCGGCACGATCTGGTCGCGCAACTTGGGCCAGGACGGAATGTCACCGCGCGGGCCGGACGTCTCGCCATGTCCGGGCAGGTCGAGCGCCACGCAGGTGAAGCGCGCGCGCACGAGATCGGAGGCGAGTGCCGAGTAGCGCCCGCTGTGCTCGCCCAGCCCGTGGACGAGAGCGAGCAGTGCGCGCGGGCGCTCGGCGCACCACACGCGGCCGGGCAGCACCGTCTCGCGGTCCACGCGCACGTCGATCGAGACCGCGGAGATGCTGCCGATCGCCGGATTCATCGCCCTCTTGGGCCGCCGGCGTCGGTGCCGCGCTCGTCGTCTTCGTCCTCGTCTTCACCGTCATCGCGGACGTCATCGTCGTCGCGATCGTGATGGTCGTCGTCGTCCTCCTCGTCGTCCTCGTCGGCGGGTTCGAGGACCACGTCGTCGGGGAACGACCGGAAGACGAGCTCGGTGGAGGCAAACGTCGAGCCCGTGTTCTTCACCAGCTTCACGACCTGGTCGAACATGCTCGGCAGGTCGTCGGTCGCGAGCGTGGCGAGCGGATGCACGACCACGGCCCACAGCTCCTTGTTCCGCATCGCGTACCGGGCATCGAGCGCGCGATCGTAGTTGGCCTGCAGCAGCACGTGCAGGAGATCGGGGTCGAGCTCCTCGACCACTCCGATGGGCGCCATGAGCCGCATGCGGTCGTGCTCGTCGTCGCTGAACACGAACACCGGGACTTCATCGCGGTTCCCGCGCCAGAAGCCCTTCTCGCCCTCGAGGTCGGTGAGGTACGACTCGAGCAGTTTGCCCATCACGGTCGTCGTCATCGCGGCCGCATCTTGAGGCAAGTCCGGTCAGAATGCACGCTGGGATCCCGCGCGCGGAAGCGCTTCGCGTGGCCGCGCGGATTTGAGCCGGCCCGAGCCCGCCGGTATCCTCCGCGGGTCCCGCCCCCACGCGCCCTGCCGCGCCTCTCCCGCTGCGTCCTGCCGAGGAATCGCGATGGTCATCGATCCGAACGAGCCGCCGGCCAAGCCGTCCCGCATCATCATTCCCGGTGCGGAAACGGCACCCACGGAGAAGCCGCGCATCATCCTGCCACCGGGCAGCCGGGTCGAGACCGCGGAGGATCTCCCCGAGTACCCGCGGCTGCGCCCGGTCCAGATCACCCCGGTTCGCGATGGTGAGCGCGAGCTGCTGGTGATCACCGACCCGCTCGGCGTCACGCCCGGTCAGCCGGTGCTGGGGTTCGAAACCATCGCCATCCTCCAGCTGCTGGACGGCACCACGTCGCTGAACGACATCCAGGCGCTGGTGATGCAGGAGAGCAAGGATCTGCGCGTGGGCAACATGGTGCGCGAGTTCATCGGCAAGCTGGACGAGATGCTGCTGCTGCAGTCGCCGCGCTTCGAGGCCGCGCTCGCCCGGGTGCAGGCCGAGTGGCATCCCCTCGAGGTGCGCCCGGCGGCGTTCGACGGCGTGTGCTATCCCGCCGAACGCGAGCCGCTCGAGAATTTTCTGGACGGGCAGTTCGCTCGTGCGGAGCGGCTGCGGAGCGATGCGGGCGAACCCGCGGCGGCGCCGGGCGCGGTTCCCCGCGCGCTGCTGGCCCCGCACCTGGACCCGCGTCGCGAAGGGCACGTGATCGCGCGCGCCTACGTGGAGCTCGGGGCGGAGGTGGAGGCGCCGCTTCGGGTCGTGGTGTTCGGAACCGGGCACAATCTCGGCGACGACCTGCTGGCCGTGACTCGCAAGAAATTCGAGACACCACTGGGCCAGGTTCCGTGCGACACCGAGTTCGTGGATTTCGTGGCGTCGCGGTTGGGCGAGCCCGCATACCGTCGCGAACTCGTCCACCGCGACGAGCACTCGATCGAGTTCCAGGTTCTCTACCTCCAGCGCCGGCTCGGGAACCGCCGCTTCAAGATCGCGCCGATCCTGTGCGGCGGGTTCCATCGGCTCCTGGATGATCGTCGAACACCGCGTGAGGAGCCGTTGATCGAGCTGCTGGTCGGCGCGGTGAGGGAGGCCGAGGCGAACTTCGGCGGGCGGACGCTGTACGTCTCCGGCGTCGACTTCTCGCACGTGGGTCCGCGGTTCGGCGACCCCCGGCTCGACGCCGAGGCCGCGGCCGAGGTCCGCGCGACCGACGAGCGCGTCATCGCCGCCGCGGCCACCGGGGACGCCGACCGCTGGTTCGAAGCGATCGCCGAGGGCGACGACGCGACGCGCATCTGCGGCTTCGCGCCCACCTACTGCATGCTGCGCTGCGCCGAGCCCGG
>CAYSWZ010000002.1:0-9766 GCA_964434945.1 uncultured bacterium
CGTGCTGTGGCTCGGCAGCGTTGGGCGCTGCCGGCGCAGGTCCTCGAGGTAGCGTGCGATCCACCGCATCGAGCGATCGAAGTAAAAGCGGCTCAGGTGCGACTGGGTGCCCCAGGCGCTGGGGGCGCTTGCGAACGATTCGGTCTGCCTCGCATTCTCGGAGCCCCACGCGACCAGCACGACGACGATCACGGAAGCGGGAGTCGGGAATCGCTGGAGCAGCGACGCGACCGCCAAGCTGAGACCACAGACCGCGAATAGGTAGAAGTACGAGGACCAGATGTGCACGACAATGCTGACCGGGATGGCAGCCATGAGCGCCCAAGCGAATCCGATGCTCGCGCCTCTGCGGGTCCGGAGGGCAGACTCGGAGGAGTTGGGCTTGCGTTTGCTGCCGACGAGGATCGCGACGATCAGGAGCAGCAGCGGGATCAGGGGTGGCAGGACGCGCGGCAGCGATAGCGGGGAGCCCTCGCCCCACTCGATGCCAAGAAATACCTGCGGCAGATGTGTGATCGCGGCGGGCAGGGAGCTTAGGCCGAAGGCAAGCCCCTGGTGCTGGCCGCCGCGCATCATGAGCGCCCAGAGCGGCAGCCAAACCAGCGTCGCGATCACTAGCGGCGCGATGCGGTGGAGACTGCGAAGCAGGGGCTCATCGTCCTGACGCAGCATCCACAGCGTGATCATCGGCGTGACGACGACGGTCTCCTTGGAGAGTAGGCCGCATACGAACGGCACGACGGCCCATCCGACCCGCCCGAATGCAGCGAGGCACATGGCCCCGAGCGCCCCCGCGACCGCGAGCAGATCCTGGCTGCCCGAGGCCCACAGCACCGGTACATCGGCGACTTCATGCAGTGCCACGAGCGCGGCCGTGGTCACCGCCGTGCGCGCATCTACGAGACGAAGCACCAGCACGAACAACAGAACCAGGATCGCCAGGAACAACAACAGGTTCAAGAGGTGGGCGACGAGCGGTGACTCTCCCAAAGCGGTCACGAGCCAGAAGTAGACCTGGCGGCTCAGAGGCCTCCAGTAGTTCTGCAGCGGGTCGCGGACCATCCAGGCGCTCAGGAGGGAGCGGCCTCGAGTCTGGTCCAGGAACAGGTAGTCGTCCGCGAAGAATGGATAACGGATGAGCGCGGCGTGCGCCCACGCCGCCGCGAGGAGGACGAGCGCGATCGCGAGTCCGGAGGCGTGCCCGGTCCAGCTGGGTGACCTGACCGGCCCGCCGCGATCCCCTGATCGTGAGCGCTCAGGAACACTCGGACGCGACTTTCCTCGAGGCTTGACCATGCCCCGCAATATACGGGACACGACATTGCGATGTCAGAACCCCGTGACCCTGAGCCCGGCTTGCCATCTGATGGAGTTGGGCTCCGTGCGGTACCCCATCGAGGCCGAGGCCAACCCTCCGAAACAAGTCATGAAGCTCGCGGCGTGGCCAAGCAGGTTCGTGTTCTGCGCGAGTCCCGGTTGAGTCGCCGAAGGCGCTTCCGATCAGGTCGACAAGTGCGATTCAAAGGCACAGGCCACTCCAACCATGCGTAGCACCGCTACTCGGGTACCGGTGGCGAGATTCGAACCCGGCGGGGCGGCCGGACAAAGAGCTCAGGTGCCGCCCACCGCGCCCCCAAAGTCACTAAGGCCACCCCGCCCCGCCGCCGATAACGCCGGCACGATGGAATTCCTCGCCCACATTCCCGTGCGCGCGCTCTGGTTGCTGACCGCCGCAGGTTGTGTCGTGGCCGGGGCGCCGCTGTTCGCGTCCGGGCTGCGCGCATTCCGCCTGCGCGGCGCGTTGGCGTTCCTGACCCAGCGTCCGCTCGGGGCGGACAGCGCAGGGCTCGTGCTCGTCCGCGGCAGGGTGTCGCTCGAAGGGCCGCTGTTCGCGCCGCTCTCGGGCAGGCCATGCGCCGGCTACACGCTGGAAGTGAGCGGGGAAGGCACGCGCGTCGGTGGCTCCGTTCACGAGCTGCGACCGTTCCGGCTCACGAGCGGCGGCGTGACCGCGCGCGTCATCCCGGAGCAGGTGCGCTGGCAGGGCGCGGTGACCGCCGAGCGCAAGGTGCTCCCGACCGAGCAGCTGCAAGAGCGGCTCGCGGAGTTGCTTGACCGCTCGGTCGAGGTGCGCTGGCTCATCAATCGCAGGGTCCCGCTCCGTATCGTCGAACGCGCACTGGAGGTCGGCTCGGAGGTCTTCGTGACCGGCGTCGCACGCGGTGCGGCGACCGTGGCGATGGTCGAGTCGGTCGAACTGGCCGCGACCGGCACCGACGGACCCGCGTTCGACTATTCGCCGTCCGGCGCTGGCGATGCGGCGGATCCGGGCGGTGCGCACCCGGGCCTGTGGATCGAGGCGGAGGAGCCGCTCGAGCGCGTGCTCGTGACGCACGAGCCGCCCGCGATCGACGCGCTCGTGCCGCCGGCGTGGCGGCTCTCGCTGCTGCTCATCGGACCCCTCCTCACGCTCGCCGGGATCATCTACCTGGCGCGGGCCGCCGTGCCGCTCATCGCGGGGAGGTTCTGACCATGTCGTTGTTCTGGCCACTCGGGTCCGCCGCTGCCGTGGGCTTCGGCACGTATGCGTTCGTGAACGGCTTCCGTGCCATGCGCATCCAGCGGCTCATCGCGGACACCCCGACCGCCAAACTCCGCTCGCTCGCGATGGGCCTGGTCGAGGTCGAGGGCAAGGTGCAGTCGCGCAGCCGCGTGACCGCGCCGTTCAGCAACCGCGCGTGCGCGTGGTGGGAGGTGGAGCTCCAGACCCTCCGCGAGTCCAACAAGGGTTTGAAGAACTGGAACACGGTCTACAAGGAACAATCCGGGAATCCCTTCTATCTCGAGGACGGCACCGGAACCGCGATGGTCTACCCGCAGGGCGCCGACGTGCGCGCGGGCGACCTGGTGCAGGAGGAGACGCCCGGCCTGGGCGTGCCGGAGCCCTACTCGAGCTTCATGGCGGGCCGCCAGCTCGGCATGCGCCACGTCTGGAGCATGGGCGCGATGCGCTTTCGTGAGCGGATCGTGGACGACGGCTGCGCCGTGTTCGTGCTCGGGCGCGCGAACCCCAAGCCGCACGCGGTCACCGTCTCCATGGACGACGAGGCGCTCGAGGCCACCGGCACCGATGCCGTCGGCGCGACGCACGTCCGCACGCTCGACGGCCAGTGCTGCGCGGTGATCCGGCGCGGCAGCAACGACCCCACGTTCATCATCAGCGAGCGCAGCGAGAAGACCATGAGCATGGAGTACGGGCTCAAGGCGTTCGGCGGCCTGGTGGGCGGCCCGGTGCTCGCGCTGTTCGGGTTGTGGTGCCTGATCGAGCTGGCGAAGAGCGGCAGTCTGCCCCTGCCGCATTGATGGTCGCCGCCTCGTGGCGGCTCCAAGGACGGAGGACACGATGCATCCGGCGGAGATCCTGTGGACGGCCGTGATCGGATTCACGGTCGTGGGCTCAGTGGGCTACTTCCTGTCGCTCTACAACGGCCTCGTGGAACTGAAGAACAACATCGGGCGCTCGTGGGCGAACGTGGACGTGCTCCTGAAGCAGCGCCACGACGAGCTGCCGAAGCTGGTGAGCACGTGCGAGGCGTACATGCAGCACGAGCGCGCCGTGTTCGACAAGCTGTCGGACGCCCGCGGCGCGGTGGCCCGGGCGACCACCGTTCCGCAGCGCGCCGAGGCGGAGAGCCAGATCGGCCGCGCGCTCGGCAGCTTCATGGCGGTGGCGGAGAACTACCCCGACCTGAAGGCCGACCAGGGCTTTCGTGCGCTCCAGCAGCGCATCAGCGAACTCGAGAACCAGATCGCGGACCGCCGCGAGTTCTACAATGACGTGGTGACCCTGTTCAACACCCGGATCGAGCAGATTCCCGACTCCTGGGTGGCGCAGGGCATGCAGTTGACGCACGCCGAGCTGTTCAAGGTCACCGATGCCGACCGCGAGGACGTGCGGATCCAGTTCAAGATGAGCGCATGAGACGGAACCGCGGCGCAGCCCGGAATCACGGCTCCGTCGCCGCCCCAGTTGCCGGGAAGCCGCCAGGCCGGTAGCTTATGGTCCGTCCCGAGCGACAAGGAAGCCGCCCGATGGCACGTTCGTCCGCAGCCAAATCCGAAGCCGAACCGCAGCGCGAGCCGGTGCCCGCGCCGCGTGAGCGCGTGCTTGTCGCCGGACTCGGACGCGCCGGACTCGACCACGCCTGCGCGATCGCCATGCATCCGGATGTCGATCTCGCGGGCTTCATCGAGCCCCGGAACGAGTTGCGCCGGTTCGCGCGCGGCGTGGGCTTCGTGGTGCCCTCCGAGGCGACGCTGACGCGCTGGCTCGAGAAGCGCGCGTGCGACTCGATCATCGTGTGCGCGCCACCCGAGGAATCCGTGGCGCTCGTCGAGGCCGCGGTCAGAGCCGGGCTCGCTGTCTTGGTGAATGGCTTGCACGCCATGCCGGGGGATGCCGCGACCCGCATCCAGGCGCACCTCGCCGGCAGCGAGCGGCCGGTGGCCGCCGGGGCCCGCATGCTGTTCCACCCGTTGTTCGCGCGCGCCCGCCGCACCGGCGCGCTCACGGCCGAACGCGTCTCGCACGTGCGCGCCTCGGCGTCGGTCTCGCGCGTGTTCTCGCCGCTCGCCGACCCCGGCCGCGACGTGCTCGATTTTCTCCTGGCGGACCTCCTCCTGTTGCTGGAGGCGGCATTCGGGCCCATCGCCGCGGTGCAGGCGAAGGGCACGCGGCTCTACGGCCCGTGGATCGACGAGGTGCAGCTCGACGCGCGCTTCGTGAGCGCGCTCACCGCGAAGGTCGAGGCGTCGTGGAGCGTCCCGGACTACCCGAGCGCCGCCATGGTCATCGAATGCGCCGGCGCCGAAGGCCGGATCATCGTCTCCGACGACGCCCTCGAGATGGACATGGCGTCGCTGCAGGGCCGTGTCGTCGCGGCGAGCGAGCTCGGCTCGGCGCGCTTCGACAGCGGTGATCACGCTGCGGTGGTGGAGGGCTTCCTCAAGCTCGTGGCCGGCGACATGTCGGTCGCGGACGCGCTCTCGGTGTCGCGCGCCGCGGGCGTGGCGCGCACCGTGGACGCCGTCCGCCAGAGCATCCAGGCCGACGGCGTCGAGCGCGAGGTGGCGACGTGAAGCGGTTCCTGCCCGAGATGCCGAAACTGCTGCTCGGCGTGGCCTCGCTCGGCCAGCCGGTGCGGGCCACGCGCGACCGCCACCTCGAGGTGGCGTCACGCTTCAAGGAGCCCGAGTCGCTGGCCGTGGCGCTGGTGAAGGCGGTGGGCGTCGGCGCGGAGGCGCTGATCGTGCCGCCCACGAACGACGTGCGCCTGGCGCTGGCGGAGTTGAACAAGGACCTGCCGCTCATCGTCCGCACGCCGCACACGCCCGTCTCGGATGACCTGCGCTGGGAACCGGCGCTCGCACTCGAGTCGCTCGACGAAGCCAGCTCGTGGGCGGCGTCACGCGCCGGGGCCGCGGCGATGAGCCTGCTGCCGCTGAGCCTCGCGGCCGACCTCGCTTCGCGCGTGCTGCCGCGCATGGAACGGGAGTGCGCCACGTTCAGCGCCAAGTCCTGGCGCGGCGTGCTGGTGCCGGCGGCGGTCACCGACCTGGCGCTGGCCGCGAACCAGGCGCGGTTCTTCGAGCGCGTGATCAAGTTCGGGCGCGCCAAGTTCGGACTGGTCGGATTCGAGACGCGCAACCTCGGACACCTGCTGTCGCGGCTCGGGCCGTGGGCCGTGATGCCCGACTTCGTGATGGGCCCCGTGAACCCGCGCGGTGTGGGCATGCTGCCCAACGCCGAGCGCGTGCTCGCCGAGATCAAGTCGAGCCCCGCGAAGGTGATCGCGAGCGAGCTGCGAGCGGGCGGGCTGGTTCCGCTCGACGAGGGTGTGCGCTACGCGCGCCAGAAGGGCGTGTGGGGCGTGTGCGCCGAGCTCGTGGACCTGGACGATGTGCCGAAGGAGCTGAAGGCGCTGGCCCAGACGAAGGCGGCGTAGCCACCCGCCTGAATCCTCCGGCAACCCCGGCGCCGGCGTGCGGAACCTAGAAACTCTGCGTCCAGTGGTGCACGGCCCTCACCACGGTGAGGTTCACGCGGCGGAGCGACTCGGCGTAGACGGCGGCATTCGGCCACGAGTGCTTCCCGCACTCGCACACGAGCCTGCCGTCCGGGCGCTCGTTGACCTTGCAGGGCTTGTCCTTGCAGAACGGGCACATCGGGGCCTCCTCGGGTGAGCGCGGCGCGGCATTCTAGCGGCGGGCACCGGCTCCGGCAACCGCCGCCGCACGCGCTTCGCCGGTCAGGGCGTTCGCGCGTGCGATCCGCGCGAACACCTCCGCGCTCGCGCGGCGGGTGCGCGGACGCTCGGAGTCGTCGAAGTCCACCGCGTAGAGCCCGAAGCGGCCGTCGTAGCCGTCGGACCACTCGAAGTTATCGAGCAGCGACCAGTGCATGTAACCGAGCACGTTCACCCCGCGCGCGATCGCCGCATGCATGACTTCGACGAACGCCACGAGCGCGGCCGGGCGCAGTGCGTCGCGTGAATCTGCAACACCGTTCTCGGTCACGAGCACCGGGATCCCGAATCGACCGGCCGCGACGAGTGCCTGCTCGAATCCTCCCGGCCAAAGCTCCCAGCCGAGGTCGTTCCGTGGCGCGCCCGGCTTCGCCACGTGCGGCACCGGCGAGAGCGAGCGCACCATCCAGCGCGTGTAGTAGTTGAGCCCGTACCAGTCGAGCGTGTGCCTGAGCTCCGGGAGCGAGCGCTTGACGGCGCGCGCGCCCGGGATCCACAGGTCGATCTCGCCGTGGATGGCCGCGCGCTCGACCGCCACGTTGAACACGCGGTCCTCGAGCGCCGACTGCAGCTGGTCGAGCGGGTTCCAGGCGCGCAGCGGCTCCAGTTGGATGCGATGCTTGGCGAAGCCGACGCGCGCGGCGACGCCGTCGCCGTCGGCATCCGAGCGGTCCTCCGAGTGCAGCACGTGGTACGCGCGGCCGTGGGCCTCCAGGACATTCGCGATCACCGCGAGCGCGCGCGAGTTGTCGCGCACGGCCGGCGGCCAGATGCCTTCGCTCCAGCCGCGGAACGCGAACACCTCCGGCTCGTTCACCGTGCACCACCAGTCGACCTCGGAGCCGAACTCCCGTGCGCAGAAGCGGACGAACGACTCGAACCGGTCGACCGTGGCGCGCGATTCCCAGCCGCCGGCGTCGGCGATCCAGAGCGGGTTCGTGAAGTGGTGGAGCGTCACGATGGGCGTGAGCGCGTGGCGCCGGAGCGAGGCGAGCACGGCGTGATAGTGCGCGACGGCCCCGGGATCGAACTGGCCGGGCGAGGTCTCGAGCCGGCTCCATTCGAACGACAACCGGTGGGCGCCGTGGCCGTCCGCCGCGGCCCGTGCGAAGTCCGAGTCGAAGAACTCCCAGTGCCGGCACGCCGCGCCGCTGCCGCGACCGCCGGCGATGACGCCGGGCAGTTGCTCGAAGCGCCACCAGTCGTTGCGCGTGTTCCCGCCCTCGACCTGGTGCGCGCTGGTGGCGGCGCCCCACAGGAAGCCGGCGGGGAAGTCGAGAGGCGTGCTCATGGAGCGGGCAGGCTAGCCGTTCCGGAGCCCACACGCAGCCGCAGGGCTCAGCCGCCGTGCTTCTTGCGCGTGGTGGCCGCGGAGTGTTCGAGCAGCGTCGTCAGCACCGCCGTGTCCACGTCCGCGAGGCTCTGCAGGTGCAGGCAGCCGCCGGAGACCTTGTGCTTCCCGAGTTTCTTCAACAGTGCGCCCTCGTTGCGGAGGCCCGCGACATAGAGCGTGAGGCTCTGCTTCCGCGGCGAATAGGCGAGGAGCGGCCAGTCCATCTCGCGCCCGTCCGCATACCGGAGCACGTAGCTGCCGAAGCCCACGATGGCGGTGCCCCACATCTTCGCCGGCGCTCCGGCGATTTTCTTCATCATCCCGCTCAGAGCCTTGCAGTCGGCGCGGCGTTCAGGCGGGGTGATCCCGGCGAGGAATGCGGGCACGCTCGCACCCGTCGGTCTGGTTTTCGGTTCCGGCATGTCGGCCTCCGTGGGTTCCCGACCGGAATGTTCCGGCAGAGCCGGCAGCATACACGCGGCTCGCACGATTCGGGCACCGCGCTCGCCGCACTGCCGCGGACGTGCCGCCGCCCGCCGCGTGATATTTTGCCGGACCCATGCCCGCTCCGTCCTCCGCCATGCCCAGGCCGTCGCTCGCCGAGGCCTTCCGCGCCCTCCGCCATCGCGACTTCCGGCTGTTCTTCACTGGCCAGCTGATCTCGCTGATCGGTACCTGGATGCAGTCCGTGGCGCAGGGCTGGCTCATGCACCGGTTGACGAGTTCCGCGTTCATGCTCGGGCTCCTGTCTTTCGCCCAGTTCGCCCCGGTGCTGCCGCTGGCGCTGTGGGCGGGCGTGATCGCCGACCGGAGCCCGCGCCGCACGCTGCTCCTGTGGACCCAGTCGCTCTTCCTGGCACAGGCGGTGGCCCTGGCGCTGGTGGTGAGCACCGGCGTGGTGAAGCCATGGATGGTGCTGGCGCTGGCCGTGGTGTACGGCATCCTCAACACCTTCGACCTGCCGGCACGCCAGACGTTCATCATCGACATGACCGGGCGCGAGGACCTGCCGAACGGCATCGCGCTCAACTCGGCGGCGTTCAACGCCGCGCGCATCCTGGGGCCCGCGGTGGCCGGCGTGCTCGTCGCGACGCTCGGAGAAGCCGGCTGCTTCTGGCTGAATGCGCTGTCGTTCCTCGCGGTGATCGTGAGCCTGAGCCTGATCCACGGCGGACGGCAGCCGCACGCGGCCGTCGGCGGCGCGGGCGGCGCACCCGTTGCGGGAACGGCAACCTCGACGATGCGTGAGGGCCTCGCCTACGCGTGGTCCACGCCCACGATCCGCCAGTTGCTGGTGCTGCTCGCCGTCTGCGCGGGCATCGGGTTCCAGTACAACGTGCTGCTGCCGGTCTACGCGCGCGACGTGCTGCACGCCGGGGCGCGCACGTACGGCTGGCTCTTCTCCGCGTTCGGAGCGGGCTCGCTGGTGGCGGCTCTGCGGATGGCCGTGACACGCGAGCGCTGGGCTCTCCGCCGGAACCTGCTGCTCGGCCTGAGCCTCGGTGGAGCGGGACTCGCGGGGTTCGCGTGGTCGCGGTGGTTTCCGGGCATGGCGGCGTGCGCGGCGCTCGCGGGCTTCGGCCTCATCCTCTACGTGTCGAGCACGAACACGCTCATCCAGCTCACCGTCGCCGACCGCTACCGCGGGCGGGTGATGAGCCTCTACACGCTGTTCTTCGTCGGGACCTCGCCGTTTGGAGCCTTGTTCGCCGGCGCGGTGGCGCAGCGTTTCGGCGCACCCGTCGCCACCAGCGCGTGCGCGGTCGTGCTCCTCGGCGGCGCGCTGTGGGTGAGCATGCGCCTGCGCGAGATCGCGGCGCGCGAGGCCCGTGAAGCCGCCGAGCGCGCGAGCGTGCCCGAACCCGAGGCGCCGGGGTAGGGGCGGACTTCAGTCGGCGCGCGACGTCCCGAGCGCCTGGCGGGTTGCGCCGTGGTGCGCGTGCACGAGCAGGCCACGCAGGCCCTCGCCGAGGACGGATGCGCGCGACAGGCGTGGCCGGCCGGGCGCGGCGTGGAAGTCCTGCCGCGCGAACGCCACGCGCAGCGACGCGCGCGCCCACAGCACGGGCAACAGGCAGAAGAGCCGGTAGCGGTGCTCGCGCGTGGGGATGGTGTCGAGGTAGTCGGG
>CAYSWZ010000003.1:0-7035 GCA_964434945.1 uncultured bacterium
CCCGCTCTCGCCATCCTGGCTCCGCGGGCCTCTCGACGCCGCCGCATCGAAACCCCCCTTCCCGCCGCGAGTCGGCACGGCGCCCGAATGGGTTCGCCGGCACCATACCCGCTCGGCGGCGCATGCCTTCGGTGTGCGAGCACCCGCGGGGTCCGGTACTCTCGCGGGCATGCCCCTCGCTCGCGTGCGGCGCGAATACCGTGGACGGTCGTTGCTGGAGAGTCGTGCACCGGCCGAGCCGCTGGCGCTTTTCCGGCGCTGGCTGGCCGACGCGCTCGCGAGCCGGCATCTCGAACCCACCGCCATGACGCTCGCCACGGTGGATTCCCGTGGCCGGCCGCGGGCACGCATGGTGCTGCTGAAGGAAGCGGGACCGCACGGGTTCACGTTCTACACCAACCACGCGAGCGCCAAGGGCCGCGAGCTGGCCCGCCGCCCGGATGCAGCGCTCGTCCTGTGGTGGCCCGAGTCCTCCCGACAGGTGCGCATCGAGGGCCGCGTCGCACCGGTCGACGCGCGCGAAGCCGACGCCTACTTCGCGCTCCGGCCGCGAGACGCACAGCTCGGTGCATGGGCGTCGCCGCAGAGCCGCGCGGTTGCTTCACGCGAGGCTCTCGATGCGCGGCTCGCGCGTGTCACCGCGCGCTTCGCGGCGGGCCCTGTCCCGCGCCCGCCCCACTGGGGCGGCTTCCGCCTCGCCCCGCGGCGGATCGAGTTCTGGCAGGGGCGCCCGAGCCGGATGCACGATCGACTCCTCTACTCGCACCGCGCCGGAGGCTGGCGTCGCGAGCGCCTCGCCCCGTGAAGCATCGGCGGCCCGGACCCCTTCGCGACCACTCATCCCCCGCTTCCGACCGTTCGTCGGCTGCGCCGTGGCCACTGCCGCGGCGATGCGTTGAAATAGCCGCGTGAGCACGCTGCCACCGGTCCCCGCCCCCCGCCGCTCGCGGCTGATCGTCTCGCTCGTGCTGGCGCCGCTCCTGTGGGCGATCCCGTTCGCGTTGTTCTTCGGCACGCTCTACGGCGGCGGCTGGGCGGCCTACGGCTCCGCCTATGTCGTGTCGCTGGTGTTCGCGGTCGTGATCCGTGCCGCGACGCTCCTCGCCGAGGGGGTGGTGGTGCCGCGGCTCCGGCGCCGTGCGGGAACCGGCGGCGACCCGTGGCTGCTCGACGCCGCGGTCTACATGACGGTCGCGGTGGGCGCCTCGTACGTGGCCGCGATCCTCGTGGACCAATTCCTCGTGCGCGGGTTCCTCGGTTCGCCACGCGCCTGGCTCATCTCCGGCATGTTCGCGGTGGCGTTCTCGCTGCTCGTGGGTGGCATCATCTACGCGCGCGTGTTCTACCGGCAGGCCGTGAGCCGGGCTGTCGCGCTCGAGCGCATGCAGGCGGAACTGGCGCGCGCCGAGCTGCGGGCGCTCCGCGCCCAGGTGAACCCGCACTTCCTCTTCAACACGCTCAACACGATTGCGGCGCTCATCAGCGAGAATCCCGCCGCCGCCGAGGACGTGGTCACCCGGCTCGCCGACGTGTTCCGCCACGCGCTCACCGCGAGCAGCCGCGAGCACACGCGGCTCGCCGACGAACTGGAGTTCCTGCGCTCGTGGCTCGCCATCGAGCGGGTCCGGTTCGGCGACCGGCTGCGCGTGGTGGAGGACATCGAGCCCGGGCTCGACGACGTTCCGGTTCCCGGGCTCCTGTTCCAGCCGCTCATCGAGAACGCGGTGCGCTACGCGGTGGCGCCGCGCGCAGAAGGCGGCACGGTGTCGCTGCGCGTGCAGCGCGACCCGTCGGGCGAGACGCTCACCGCGGAGATCTCCGATGACGGACCGGGGTTCGCCCCCGGCGTGCGCCCGAGCGGGAACGGCGTCGGCCTCGAGTCCGTGCGCGAGCGCCTGCGGCTCGGCGGCGCGGGCCACGCGTTCGCACTCGAATCCGCTCCCGGCTCCGGCACGCGCGTGCGTGTGACGCTGCCGATCGCGCCGGTCACGAGCGTGCCGCTGGCGGGTGTGCCCGCGGCGGCGGCCGCATGCGACGTGCCCTCGGCCGTGGCGGGGGCGCGCGGATGAGCACTTCGCTTCGGGTGCTCGTGGTGGACGACGAGCCGCTCGCTCGGATGCGCTTGAAGCGCATGCTCGGCGAGCTCAAGGGCGTGGAGGTGGTGGGCGAGGCGGGCTCCGTGCCCGAGGCCACTCCGCTCGTGGACTCGCTCACGCCCGACCTGGTGATGCTGGACGTGCAGATGCCCGGGGAGGATGGATTCGCGCTCCTCCGGCACGTGCGCCACCGCCCCGCCATCGTGTTCGTGACCGCGTTCGATCAGTACGCCGTGCGGGCCTTCGAAGCGCACGCCGTCGACTACCTGCTGAAGCCGTTCCGGCCGGAGCGGCTGGCGGCCGCGATCGAGCACGCGCGCGCGGCCCTCGCCCGGCCGGAGGACGTCGCGCGGCAACTCCAGCAGCTTCTCGCCGCGGTCGCGGCGCCGCGAACCGAAGCGCCCGAGCGCCTCGAACGCCTGACGGTCCGGATCGGGCAGAAGCAGCTCATCCTCAAGTCCGACGAGGTGCTGTGGTTCGGCGCCGAGGACAAGCTCGTCTTCGCCGCCACCGCCAGCGACCGCCACTACGTCAACTTCACGCTCGACGAGCTGGAGAAGAGACTCGAGCCATCGCGATTCGTGCGCGTCCACCGTTCCGCGATCGCCAATCTCGACCACGCCGCGGCGCTGCGGCCCGGATTCGCCGGCACGTGGCGGCTCCAGCTCGACGACGCCGCCCGGACGGAGGTCCCGGTGTCGCGCTCGCGCGCGCGACAGTTGAAGGAGCGGCTCGGGGCCTGACGCCCGGAGCGTGCTCGACACGCACGCTTGACCCGGTCCTCCCGCGCGGGTTACAAGCTTCGCACTTCCGCGACGACCCGCCGCGCCCCGATCCTCCGGAGGCCGCTCGATGGATGCCAGCCAGAAGGCCGTGAACCCGGTCGTCTATCCGCAGCTCTCGCCGGAGTTCAGGACCCGGCGGACGTTCAACTGGCTCGCGGTCGGCCTGTTGTACGCGTTCTTCTACACGACGCGTTACAACTGGACCGTGGTGTCGCCGAAGATCGCCAACATCCTCGGCTGGCAGAACACGCAGCTCGGCGTGTTCGAGACCATGATGCCGATCGTCTACGCATTCTCCGTCATCCTGAACGGCCCGATCGCGGACCGGGTGGGCGGCAAGAAGGCGTTCCTGTTCGGCGCCGTGGGCGTCGTGCTCATGAACGTGCTGTTCGGACTGGCGAGCCTCGGCGTGGTGACCCCGGCCGTCTGGGAAGGGGTGAAGGCCGGCAAGCACCTGGTCACGCCCGCCGTGCTGCGTCCCGGCCTCGCCCCCGGCACCCTGCTCACGCTCATGGCGATCGTCTGGGGAATCAACGGGTACTTCCAGGCGTTTGGAGCCTTGTCCATCGTCAAGATCAACGCGCACTGGTTCCACGTCCGCGAGCGCGGGACGTTCTCCGGCGTGTTCGGCGCGCTCATCCGGCTCGGTCTGCTGCTCGCGTTCCAGGGCGTGCCGCTCATCCTCCTGGCGTTCCCGTGGCAGTACGCGTTCTGGATCCCGGCGGCGTGCGTGGGGTTGTTCTTCTTCATCAACCTCGGATTCGTCAAGGACTCCCCCGTCGAGGCAGGTTTCGGGGAGTTCGAGACCGGGGACGCGTCGGACGGCGGCGAGGGACCGGCGACACTGGGTTTCGTGCTGTCCAAGATCTTCGCCTCGCGGGCCACGTGGACCATCGCGCTGTGCTCGATGATGATCGGGTTCGTGCGCAGGAGCCACCTCGACGCGTGGTGGCCCCGGTACTTCGAGCAATATCACGGCGCGAACCCGGAGCAGTTCGCCACGTTTGCGCCTTACATCGTGGCCACCTGGGGCATCGCGCTCTCCGGGATCGCCGGCGGCTTCGCGTTCGGGATCGCGTCCGACAAGACGTTCGGCGGTCGCCGCGCCCCGGTGATCGCATTCGGGTTCATCGGCATGGCGCTCGCGCTCGCGGCCTCGGGAATCGCGGACCACCTGCACATGGGCCCGATGCTCGCCGCGATCTGGCTCGTGGTGCTGTCGTTCTGCGTCAACGGCGCGCACGGCATGATCGGCGGCGCTGCGTCCATGGACTTCGGCGGCAAGAAGGCGACGGCCACCGCCGCCGGCCTGTTCGACGGCATGCAGTACCTGACCGCGTTCCTCGTCGGGCCCGGAGTCCCGCTCATCACCAAGCGCTGGGGCTGGGAGGCTTGGCACTGGGCGCCGATCCCGTTCGCGCTGCTGGGCGCGGTGCTGATCGGCACGCTGTGGAACGTGGTCCCGAGCCGGAAGGCAGGGCACTGAGGGATCGCGATTCACGCAGGGACACACTCGGGGGTGGCCGCATGAAGGTGTTGAAGGTTCTCGCCGGATGGATCGTGTTCGTGGTGGTCCTGGGAGTCGCCGGCTACCTTTGGGCGTCCGTGACGGCAAAGTCCAAGTACGAGAAGAAGTGGACCGCACATGACGCCGAGTTCCCGATCCCTTTCCCACTCGACTCGACCGCGCTCGCGGACCTGCGGCGGGAGCGGATCGCGGCCGGCGCGCCCGTGAAGAGCCCTCTCGCCGGGGTCGATCTCACCGCCGCGGCGAACGATCGGGCGGTGCGGCACGGTGAGCGGCTGCTGAAGAGCCGCCTCGGCTGCATCGGCTGCCACCGCGCCGATCTCGGTGGCGGCGTCGTCATCGATGCCCCCATGGTGGGCTACTGGGCCGCGCCGAACCTGACGTTGGGCAGCGGCGGCGTGACGAGCGGATTCTCGGCGCACGACTGGGACCTCGCGGTGCGGCACGGCATCCGGCACACCGGCCAGAGTTCATCGATGCCGTCGATCGAGTTCACCGGCATGGCGGATCACGATCTGTCCGACGTCATCGCCTACATCCGGAGCCGCCCGGAGGTGAACCGCCTCATCGCCCCGGTGAGGCTCGGCCCCGTGTTCACGTTCGTCCTGGCGCTCGATCCGACAGCGTTGATCGCGTTCTCGATCGATCACACGAAGCCGCACCGTGTCGAACCGCCGAAGGAGGAAGTCAGCGTGGAGTTCGGCGACTACCTCGCGCAGAACTGCCGCGGCTGCCACAACCCGAAACTCTCGGGCGGCAAGCTGCAGGGTGATCCCGACATGCCGATCGTGGCGAACCTCACGCCCGACTCGACGGGTCTCAAGGCCTGGAGCGAAGCCGACTTCATTCGTGCGCTCCGCGAGGGCAGGCGCCCGGACGGCAGAGTGCTCTCGAAGCAAATGCCCTGGCCGCTGTTCCAGAACATGAATGATGCCGAACTGAAGGCGATCTGGGCGTATCTGCGCACGGTGCCGGCGGTGCCGAAGGGAGTGAAGTAAGGGCGCGTTCCGCGGCAATCCCCGGGTCAGCCGGCGAGCCGCCCCTCCCCCGCGTACACGTTCATCCGCCCTTCGCGCAGGAACCCGACCAGCGTCATCCCGGCGGCCTCCGCGAGCTCCACCGCCAGCGACGACGGCGCGCCGACCGCGGCCATCGCCGGGATCCCCGCGCGTGCGGCCTTGAGCACGAGTTCCGCGCCGGCGCGCCCGCTCACCCACACCAGGCCCTCGCCCACGGGGCGCCGGCCGAGCTCGAAGAGCCAGCCGCACACCTTGTCCACGGCGTTGTGGCGGCCCACGTCCTCGCGCAGCACGCGCGGCTCGAGCTGCGCGTCGCACCACACCGCGGCGTGCAGTCCGCCCGTTTCCGTGAACGCGGCCTGGTCGCCGCGCACGCGCGCGGGCAGCGCCAGCAATGCCGCCACCGCGATGGGCGGGCCCGCGGCCACCGGCACGAGGCCGGCGCGGAGCGCGTCCAGGTGCGCGCGCCCGCACAGACCGCATGCGGCGGACGCCACGAAGTGACGCTCGAGCTTGCTCCAGTCGAGCACGGTGCCGGCCGCGAGGGTCACGTCGAGCACGTCGGGCGCGTCGCTGCAGTCGGCCGGCGTCTCGCGCACCGAGGTCACCGCCGCTGCGGAGGCGAGGATCCCCTCGCTCGCCATGAAGCCGAGCGCCAGCTCGCGATCGTGCCCGGGCGTTCGCAGCGTCACCGCCAGCGAGCGGCCGTCCACGCGCATCTCCAGCGGCCGCTCCACGGCGAGCGCGTCGTCGCGCGTCTCGCGCGAACGGCCGGTCACTCGCGTGACCGGCCGCCGCACCACCGAGGCGTCGTTGCCCGCGGGCATCACACCTTCACGTGCGGCGTCCGGGTGGCGAACGTGCCGTCCGCGAGCGGCTCGAGCGTGTAGTCCCCGAACAGGTTCGGGGCCTCCGTCTGCATGATCTTCAGCACCGCGACCGCGACCTTCCGGATCTCGACCTCGGCGTGCTCGCTGCCGCGCAGCTCGATGAAATGTCGCAGCGCGCGGGCGTTACCCGTGAAGAAGATCTTGGTCTCGGTGGCATTCGGAAGCACCGAGCGCGCCGCCTGCCGCGCCATCTTCCGGCGCAGCGTCTTGTCCGTCATGTCCGTGAAGCGCGCCTCCAGCCCCTTCACCAGTTCGTCGTACGCGTGGCGCGCGGCGTTCACGGCCTCGCTCCAGACGCGATGCAGGTCGGGGTCGGTGGCGATCACGTCGGGCTCGACGTAGGGGGAATCGCTCTCGTCCACGTAGCGCTGGGAGAGCTGCGAGTAGGAGAAATGCCGGTGCCGAATCAACTCGTGCGTGAACGAGCGCGACACCCCGGTCACGACGAAGCTCCACACGCCGTGTTCGAGCACGCTGCCGTGGCCCACGTCGAGCAGGTGACCGATGAACTCCTTGTTGGTCTTCCGCCCCTTGCCGTAGCTCATGTAGCAGACACGGCCGGCCACCTCGGCGAGGCGCTCGGCGCCGACCTCGGTGTCGGTCCGCCAGCTCACGCCCTCGTCGGCCATGAACGCCGACAGTGCCTGGTCGTCGGTCACCTGCCGGCCGACCAGGTACACCCTGGGGTCGCGGACGATCTTGAGTGGGGCGGTCGCC
>CAYSWZ010000004.1:0-15852 GCA_964434945.1 uncultured bacterium
CTGCTGATGCTGTTGCTGCCCGCCGCCGGTTGCGCCCCAGGCCACGAGCCGGATTTGACGAACACGGCGCGAGCCGTTCTGGCGAGCGCGCCCTCACCCGCCGAGGTCGCAAGCGCGACCTACCTCGGCATCGCCGAGGCGGGTGGACCGGTGACGCTCGTCGACGGCCGCTGGCAGGGGAAGCCGTTCACGCCGGGCAGCGCGATGCGCCCGAGCGTGCGGATCGCCGGGCGGACGGATCTCACGGGCGACCTGGACGGGGACGACGTGCCCGAGGCGGCCGTGTTCCTGGGTGCCGCCACGGGCGGAAGTGGCGTGGGCGGGTACGTCGCGGTGCTCGGTCGGCGCGAGTCCGGGGTGCTGCGCACCGTCACGGCACCGGTCGGAGACCGCGTCGCGGTGCGCGACATGCGGATCGAACACGGGCAACTCGTGCTCGATGTGGTGGAGTTCGGCCCTCGTGACGCGATGTGCTGCCCCGGTGAGCTGGCGACGCGCAGGTGGACGCTGGCCGACACCGGACTCCGCGAAGGTCCGGCGAAGATCTCCGGCCGGCTCACGCCCGCGGTGCTGGAGGGGACGGAGTGGGTGCTGCGCAGGTGGGACCTGAACGAGCCCGCACCCGCGACGCCGGAGGTGACGCTCGTCTACGCGAGCGGCCGCTTCTCCGGTACCTCGGGATGCAATGGCTACAGCGCGGGCGTGACGCCCGGCCACCGGCCCGGCGATCTCACGGTGGGGCCGGCCGCGGGTACGCGCAGGGCGTGTCCCGACTCGGTGATGGCCGTCGAATCGCGGTTCCTGCGGGCATTCTGCGAGGTTCGCGGATTCGGCTTCCTCGTGGGACAGCTCGCCCTCTCCTACGAGCACGCGGGCGCGCACGGCACGCTCCTGTTCGAACGGCGGAACTGACCCCGCTCCGAACGCGCCTCCCCGCAGGAAGCCGGCACGCGAATCCGTTACGCTCTGCGGCCATGACGCCCTCCGCCGAGATCGCCGTTCGCATCCGCCGCCTCCCGCACGCGGATGGACTGCCCCTGCCCGCCTACGAGACTCCGGGCGCGGCCGGCATGGACGTCCGCGCGGCGGTCGACATACCGGTCGCGCTCGCACCGGGTGCGATCGCGATGGTGCCCACCGGGATCGCGCTCGAGGTGCCGGAAGGATTCGAGATGCAGGTGCGGCCGCGCTCGGGCCTGGCGGCCCAACACGGCATCACGCTTCCCAACAGCCCGGCCACGATCGACTCGGACTACCGCGGCGAGGTGCGCGTCATCGTCCAGAATCTCGGGGCCGAGCCGTTCACGATCGAACGCGGCATGCGGATCGCGCAGTTGGTGCTGCAGCGCGCACCCCGCGTGGCGTGGGTCGAGGTGGACCAGCTCTCCGGCACCGCGCGCGGCGCGGGCGGATTCGGACACACCGGCGCGAAGTAGCCGACCGCCCCGCCACGCGTCTCCGGCGCACGGCACGCCGCGTGCGGTCGCGTCGCTTCCGCAGGCCGGCTAGCGCTCGACGAGCACGAACGCGAACCCGTCGTAGCCCTTGCTCCCGACGGTCTGGAGCGCGGTCGCGCTCACGCGCGGCTCGGCGGCGATGAGCGCGTTCATGCGGCGCACGCCCTGCACGCTCGGGTCGGCGCTCGCCGCGTCCGCCACCTCGCCGTCGCGGACCACGTTGTCCACGACGATCACCGTGCCGGGTCGGCTCAACCGCAGCGACCACTTGAAGTAGTCGGGCAGGTTCGGCTTGTCGGCGTCGATGAAGACGAGATCGAACGGCCCGGCGCCCTCCGCCACGAGTTTCGGCAGGGTGTCGAGGGCGGCGCCGACGCGGATCGAGATCTCACCCGCGAGCCCGGCACGCATGAACGAGGCCTGCGCCACCTGCGCGTGACGCGGCTCGAACTCGAGCGTCACCAGCCGGCCGCCGGGCGCGAGTCCACGGGCGAGCCACAACGTGCTGTAGCCGCCGAGCGTCCCGAGTTCGAGGATGGCGCGCGCCCCGAGCGAGCGTGCGAGCAATTGGAGGAAGCGGCCCTGGTTGGGCGTCACCTGGATCGCGGGTAACCCGGCGGCGTCGCTCGCGGCGAGCGCCGCGGCGAGCGCGGCGTCCTCCGGCACGAGCGTCCGGCTCAGGTAGTCGTCCACGCGGGTCCACAGGTCACGGTCCATCTTCACATCATACTGGAGCGGACCGTGCCCGGGAATCGCGCGGCGGGCGAGCGCTCAGCGCACGTGCTCGGCGGTCACCAGCTCCGGGTGGTCCGCCACGAACTCCGCGACGCGATCCGTGGCCAGGGCCTGCCACAATGCGGCGCCGTTCGTCCGGTCGACCGCCAGCGCGTCGGCCTCGCCGTGCATCTCGGGGCCGGCACTCGGCGCGGTGAGGAACGTGAAGTCCTCCGCGTGCAGGTGACACGTGGAGGCGGCGAGCGCCAGGATCTCCTGCGCCGTGAGCCGGTTGTCCACGCGGATCGCGTCGCCCACGGCGGCGGCGAGTGCGCGCAGCGCGCCCGGGTTTGCGAGCGTGTTGCGTTCGAGCGCCTGGCGCACGAACGCGCGCAGGAAATGCTGCTGGCGTTTCACGCGATCGAGGTCACCGGCCGGCAGGTGCTTGCGTTCGCTCAGGTAGGGGAGCGCCATGTCGCCGGAGAGCGCGAGCGCCACCTCGCTGGCCGTCGAATCGCCACGGTTCTCCGCGGGGGACAGGATGCTCACCGGCACGCCGCCGACGGCGTCGGTCAGCCGCCGGAGCGCGGTCCAGTCGAGCACCACCAGGTGGTCCATGCGCAGGCCGGTGAGACCCTCGATGGTCTGGACGAAGAGTGCGGGGCCGCCGAGCGAGTACGCGGCATTGACCTTGTTCTCCGGGTGCCCCGGGATCTCCACCCACGAGTCGCGGGGGATGGACACGACCCACGCCTTCCGCCGGTCGGCGTCGAGGTGGAGCACCATGATCGCGTCGCTGCGTGCGTGATGCTCCGCCCCGGTGCGGGCTTCGCCGTCGAGGCCGGCGACGAGGATGTTGACGCTCCGTCCGGCGCTCGCGGCGCGCGGCGGCCGCCTCGCCTCGGGCATGGTGAACACGTCCGGCACGCGCGCGATGCGAGCCGAGATCCGGTGCACCGTCCACCACGCGGTGCCCAGCACCCCGAGCGCGAGCACGAGCACGATCCCGAGTACGCCCAGAGCGAGTGCGGGCCAGAAGCCGCCGCGCGGCGGGGCCGGGGGCGCGGGAATCGCGGGGGGATGACGGATCGCGGCCGCGGGGAACGGGATCACGTTCCACGGCCGCCGGTTGTCCCGTGGGGGGAGCATGCGTGTCTCCGGAGAGGCCTTGAGCATGACACCGCGCACGGGCGGACCCAAGCCCCAATCCGCGAATGCTCGCGAGAATTCTCCGGGAGCGCGGTACGCTCACGCTCGAGCCCGGAACAATCGTGCATTCTGCACGACGGGCGAACCGGAGGCGGGAGCCGAGGCTCCCCGTGCGTCGCGGGCGAGGGGAAGGGTGTCGGCGGATGACGGCGCTCGCCCTCACCCGCCGTGTCGTGACGAGGCGGAGCGCCGGTTCAGACGCGCTCCCCAGTGCGCCTCACGCGTTCGCGTGCGGTCGCTCCGCCTTCCCTTCGCGCTGCGCGCGTGCGGCGATGGCACGCACCTTCTCGCGGACGCTCCGCAACACCTCGCGGTGGTGCGCCGACAGTTCCGACATGCGGTGGGACAGCGCCTCCTGTGCATCGTCGTGCGCGAACCGCTCCCGCTCCATCTCGGCCCGCAGCTCCGCCATCTCGCTCCGCAGCTCGCGCAGCCTGGCCTCCAGCTCGTCGCGGTCCGCGCTCGAGACATCGTCCCGTGCCATGCGGGCCTCGATCATGGCCATGCGGGCGCTCATCGCGCCCAGCCGGCCGCCGAGACGGCCCACGCGCGCCCCGTTGCGGCCCATCTCGCGGCCGACCGCGCCCAGCTCCCGGCTCGCCTCGCGCAGGGGCGCCGCCGCCTGGCGGACTTCCGCCACGATGGCGGGATCGGTCACCATGAACTCGCTGCCGTGGTCGCGGAACCAGAAGAGCGGGGCCCCGGACCGCCCGTTGAAGCTCCGCCGCTCGCCGAAGCTGTCGTCGATCCACACGTCGCCGTCACCCCCGAGGAGTCCCCACGAGAAGCCCTGCGAATCGGGTTCGGCCTCGACGTAGTAGGAACTGCCGGTCGCGCACGGCAGCGCGAGGTCCGAGATCGCGGCGGCGGCGAGCGGTGCGGCGTCGGGTGCGGCGCTCGCCGCTCTCGCCATGCGGGACAGCGCGCCCGCGGCCATGCCACGCCCCGGGGTCCAGACGAGGAGGGCGCCCACGATGAGCACCCACGAGGCGAACGTGAAAAGGGCGACCGCGAGCAGCGCGCGGTGCACGACGGGCGAGAACGTGGATGGTGACAAGTGCTCCTCCTGCCGGCGGTGCCGACGGCGTGATGCAGGTGGCGTTACGGAGGAATGAGACAAGCGCCGGCGTGCCGGGGTTGGAACGCAGCCGTTGGCGCCGGCCCCGGCCGGGCGTTCAGCCGGGGTGCTTCCGCGCTGGGGCCGGGTGCGGACCGCGCCGGGACCCGCGCCGGGGCTGGCGCGGGGGCGCCCCGCGCGCTTACGCTGTGCCCTCCATGACCCTGCAATTGTCCACCAGCCTCAACGGCGAGCCGCGCCATTGGCCGCTCCAGACCCCGCCCGTGCGCATCGGCCGCGCCTCGGGGAATGCCGTGCAACTCCTGGACGCCACTGTGTCCAAGGAGCACGCGGAGCTGACGCTCGACGGCGAACGCTGGTTCGTGCGCGACCTCGGCAGCCGGAACGGCACCCGCGTGAACGGTCGCGAGGCCACATCGCCGCTCGTGGTGGGCGCCGGCGACCGGCTGGAGATCGGGCACGTGCTGCTCCAGGTCTCCGCGGCGGGCGACACCGACCGCACGCGCTTCAGCACGTCCGAGCACGTCGGCTCCTCGCTCTCGCTCAAGGTGAGCGACGTGCTCCAGCGGCCCACCGCGACCGGCGCGGGCAGTGACCGCCTGCTGCACCTGCTCGCGGAGGCCGGCCAGCTGCTCGTGCTGCCACGGCCGCTCCCGGAAACGTGCGAGTCGCTGCTCGAGTTCGTGGACAAGGCGGTGCCGGCGCGAAGACTCGTGATCCTGCTGCGCGACCCGCGCACCGGCGAGCTGCAGCAGATGGCGGCGCGGACACGCGGCGGACGCGCCAACGAGCCGCTCGCCCTGTCGCAGACCATCACCCGCACGGTGCTCGCCGAGAACACCGCCGTCATCACCCGCGACGCCGCGAACGACCCGCGCTTCCTCGCGCAGCAGAGCATCATCGCGCAGGCGATCCACTCCGCCATGGCGGTGCCGCTGTTCGACAACGAGAAGGTGCTGGGCATTCTCTACGTCGACAGCACGAACCCGGGCGTCACCTACGGCCAGCCCGAGCTGGAGCTGCTCACGCTGCTCGGCAACATGGCGGCGGTCAAGATCACGAACGCCCGGCTGCTGGTGGCGGAGCAGATGCGGCTCCGGCTCGCGCAGGAGCTGGCTACCGCCACGCGCATCCAGCAGAACCTGCTGCCCGAGCCCCCCGAGGTCCCGGGCTGGAAGGTGCATGCCCGGATCGAGACCTGCCACGAGGTGGGCGGCGACCTCTACGACTTCTACCGGCGCGAGGACGGGAAGTTCGTGGTGCTGGTGGGCGACGTCTCGGGGAAGGGCATGGGGGCCGCGCTGCTCATGTCCAGCACGCTGTCGTCGGCGCGCGTGCTCTACGACGACTGCACGAGTCCGCTGCATCTCGTCCGGCGCCTGAACGCGATCATGTTCCGGAGCACGGATGCGCGCAGCTTCGTGACCGGCTTCGTGGGCTGGCTCGACCCGGCGACCGGGAGCTTTCACTACGTGAACGCCGGGCACCCCGAACCCCACGTCCTCCGGGCGGGCAAGCTGCGCACGCTCGCCGCAACCGGGATCCCGCTCGGCATGCTGCCGGACTTTCCCTGGACCGAGGGCGAGACCGTCCTCGAGCCGGGCGAGCTGCTGGCGCTCTTCAGCGACGGCATCCCCGAGGCGCAGCACGGGACGGAGTTCTTCGAGTTCGAGCGCGTGGCGGAGTCGTTGCGCGAGGCCGAGGCGGAGAACGATCTCGCCCGTGCCGCGGACCGGGTGATCGCGCGCATCGATGCGTTCGCCGCCGGCGAGCACCGGGCCGACGACGTCACGCTGGTGCTGTTGCGCCGCGACTGACGCGCGCCGAGCGCAGGGAGGGAGGGAGCGTGAGCGGGTTCCAGCGCGCCGGCCTGCGTGCCTGTGTGCTGCTGCTCGCGGGTCTGTCGCTGCCCGCGGCGCACGCCGCGCCACCGGCCGCCGCCGACGCGGGCGATCTCGCCGCCGCGCGCCGGGTGTTCGAGGCCAATCTCGACGCGATCCGCCATCGCGACCGTACGGCTTACCTCGCGTGCTACCTGGAGTCGCCATCGCTGGTCGTGACCGGCGCGCAGGGGTTCGCGCTCGGCTACGAGCCGCTGGCGAAGTCCGCGGGCAGCGGCTGGCCGGACCTGTTCGAGGGGTTGGACCTGCGGCTGACGCCGGTGCGGCCCGGGCTCGTCTACGGCACCTATCGCTACCGGGTTCGCTACGGCGCGACGGAGCAGTCGGGCATCTCCGAGCGGCTCTTCACGAGCACACCGGCGGGCTGGAAGATCGCCATGACGACGGCGTTCGCGAACGTGCCCGGCGTGCCGGCGCCGCCGCGCGCGGTCGTGGGCGGCACGCTCCTCGACGGCACCGGCGGGCCGCCGGTGACGGACGCGGTGATCCTCGTGCGTGACGGGAAGATCGAGGCCGCGGGACCGCGCGGACGGGTGGCGCTGCCGGCGGGCATCGACACGATCGATGCGCGCGGGAGCTTCGTCGTCCCGGGGCTGATCGACACGCACGTCCACTTCTCGCAGACCGGCTGGGTGGATGGACGCCCGGACGCGCTCGACCTGCGCGCGCTCTATCCCTACGAGTTGACCGAGAAACGGCTGCGCGAACACCCGGAAGTGTTCCAGCGGGCGTACCTCGCGAGCGGGGTGACGACCGTGTTCGACGTGGGCGGCTATCCATGGACGGTCGAGCTCGCACACGCGGCCGAGGCGAACACCGAGTCGCCGCACATGTCCGCTGCGGGACCGCTGCTGTCCACCGTGGATCACTGGCTCAACCTGCCCGGCGAGCGGCAGATCGTGTACCTGCGCGACAGCACCGCGGCGGTGGAGGGCGTCCGCTACCTGAAGTCGATCGGCGCGAGCGCCGTGAAGGTGTGGTTCATCGTCCGCCCGGGGAGCGACTTCGACGCCATGACGAAGAACGTCATGGTCGTGGGCGATGAGGCGCGGCGCCAGGGCCTGCCGTTGATCGTGCACGCGACCGGCTTGAAGGAGGCGAAGGTGGCGCTCCGAGCCGGCGCGCACCTGCTCGTTCACAGCGTGCAGGACCGGCCGCTCGATGCGGAGTTCCTGGCGCTCGCGAAGAAGGCCGGTGTGTTCTACTGCCCGACGCTCACCGTGATCGACGGCTACGCCGCGCTCTCGGCGGCCGCGCGCTCGGGGCGCTCGCCCGAGCCCGACGACCCCTTCGGGGCGGTGGACTCGCTCACCCGCGCGCGCGTGGCGTCGACCGCCGCGGAGGCGCGCCGCGTGATGGGCGCCACGCCGCCGTCACGGGACTCCGCGATCGCGGTGACGCACCAGACCATGGCGAGCAACCTGGCGACCGTGCAGCGCAGTGGCATCACCATCGTGACCGGCACGGATGCGGGCAATCCGCTCACGCTCCACGGTCCGGCCATTCACGCCGAGATGGAGGCCATGCAGCGCGCGGGCATGAAGCCCTCGGAGGTGCTGCGGGCGAGCACCCGGGACGCGGCCCGCGCCATGGGGCGCATCGACCAGCTGGGCACGATCGAGAAGGGGAAGGCGGCCGACCTCCTCATCGTGGCCGGCGATCCGACGAAGGACATCGCCAACCTGCGGAAGATCCGGTGGGTGATGCGCTCGGGCACGGCGCGGAGCGCGGAGGAGTTGCGCGCGGCGGTGGCGAAGACCGGGTGGTGAAGGTGCGCGCGCGTGCGACCACGTCGGCGAACGCCGGTTCCGGACGCCCCGCGGCCGCCGGGACGAGCGCTCAGAAGTGCAGGCTCACCGCGACCAATCGCGCCCCGCCCGGCACCGGCTCGAGCGCGGCCAGCGGGGCCGCACCCGGCAGCAGCCTGCCGTCCCGCAACTCGAGCAGGCTCGTCGGCTGCGGGCGGAGGGCCACGAAGTAGACGCCGGCGCCGAGTCCGCCGAACGCGCCGATCACGACGCCCCAGCGAAGTGGCTCCGGGTTGGTGCTGGATTCCGCGAGCATGACCGCGCCGCCGAGCACCGCGCCGGCGGCCGCGCCCCAGCACACCGACTTGGCGATCTCCTTCACCGGGTTCTCGTCCCCCCAGCGCGTGACGCTCACGTTGCCGGCGTTGCTCGACATCCGCTCCGGAGCGCCGGCGGCGAACGATGCCGACGCCATCGAGAGCAGGCACCCCGCGAGGAGCAGGGCGGCGAAACTGCGGCACATCTGAACCTCCGTGGGGAGACACGTCGGCGGGGGGAGCGACCCCGGGTCACGGCGCGCGATGGACGCGTGGCGCGCGACGGCGGCACCGCCGCCGATCCGCGGCCCGGGGGGCGCGCAGGGGAGGTATCGGCGCCGCCCCGGCCGGGCACGAGCGAGAATTGGACGCGCGTGGGGGCATGCGGCACAATCACGGCCCGCATTCCTCCAGGATCGACCCGCGACCTCGGGCGCCTCGAATTTGGCCCTTCCCCGGGCCGCCTCGCGGGCGGGTCCGCGCAGCGCGCGGTCCACACCCCGCAACCTCAGGAGTCCGCCGTGCTCTCATCCACCCAGCTCAAGGTCGGCACGCTCGTGCTCTACAACGGGAAGCCGCACCGCGTGGCCACGGTGATGCACCGTACGCCGGGCAACCTGCGCGGATTCGTGCAGGCCAAGCTCGTGAACATCGAGAACGGTTCCAACCAGGAAGTGCGCTTCAGCACCGACGACAAGCTCGAGCGCGCCGTGCTCGACGAGCACAAACTTCAATTCAGCTACAAGGCCGGCGACGCTTATCATTTCATGAACACGGAGTCGTACGAAATGGTCGAGCTTTCGGGCGACGTGCTGGGCGAGAACGCCGGATACCTCACCGAGGGCATGATGATCACGGCCGAGTACTTCGAGGGCCGCGTCGTGGGCATCGACCCGCCCATGTTCGTGGAGTTGAAGGTCACCGAGACCACGCCCAACATCAAGGGTGCCGCGGTGCAGAACACTTCGAAGCCCGCGGTGCTCGAGACCGGGCTCGAGATCAAGGTTCCGCCCTACATCGAAGAGGGCGACCGGGTGAAGGTGGACACACGTACCGGTGAATTCGTCGAACGGCTGTAGGCGGCAGCGCGCCGAGGGTGACATGCCCGGTGTGACGAAATGAACCTGCGCCCCGTTCGGCTCGCCCTCGCGGCGGGCCCGCTGCTCGCGACGCTCGTGGCCGCGCTCACGCCCGGCCGCGTCTCGGGGTTGCCGTCGTTCTCCACGACGTACGCGGTGCCGTGCGCACAATGTCACCGCTCGTTCTCGGAGCTGAACCGGGAGGGCATGCGATTCCTGCAGGCGGGCTATCGCCGGCCGGAGGAGGAGGCGCCGGAGCGCAGGCCGGTCCGGTTGCTCGCGCTTTCGGCGGTGGCCGACCTCGGGCGGGGGTTCGGGAGCATCGACAGCGCCGCGGCCGGCCGGATTCCCGACCGGGACCACGCGAGCGAGACGCGTTACGGCTTCGTCGACCTCCACGCCGCGGGAGAGCTCTTCGATCGCGCGACGTTTCATGTCGAGAGCCGGCTGCCCACGCACGACGGTGTGCTCGTCTCCGACAACTCATTCGTGCAGTACGAGAGCCTCGCGCCGAACGGCGCCCTCAACCTGAAACTCGGCGACTGCCGCGTGCGGGGCCTGTACCTGGACGAGGAACACCCGGACCGGCTCGGCGCTGCGCTGCCGGTCGAGAACCTGCCCGCGCGCGGGCTCGAACTGAACGGCAGCGCGCGGAACTGGACCTACGGCGCCGGTGTCCTCGAGAGCTGGCGGACCCGGCACTTCACCACGGCGGCCGGGCGGGCGATCGGACGCCTCGAGGATCCTTACGTCTGGCTGATCCGGGACATCGGAGGGCAGCGCGTGGGAGCGCGGATGCTGTTCGATCGCCAGGACTCGTACGACCTGGCGTATCTCGCCTGGATGCAGCATCTCCAGGCGGAGGCGAGCGCGGTGCTCAAGCACGGACGCCTCGACCTCCTGCCGGCATACACGTTCGACCGCTTCGACGACCGGCCCTCGGCCGGGCTGCACCAGCGCCGGCAGACGTTCCTCGTCGAGGCGCACCTGCCGCTCGATACCGCGCAGCGCTGGAGGTTGACGGCGTACGGTGAGCACGACTACACGACGCGAACCGTCTACACGCGCGAAGCAGACCATCAGCAGGAGGCGCTCGGGCTGGGCTACGGCGTCCGGCAGAACGCCGAGGTCGCCGTGGAGTGGCTGCGCACCGGGGACAACATCGGCGGACCGCACGTCGACAACCTGAACACCTCGCTGCGGATCTCCTACTAGCGCCGATGTCGAGCCGGGCATCGCGCGCCACGCCATGATCCCGCTCGAAACGTTGCTCGCGACGGACCCCGCGCTCGCCACGCTGCTCGTGGAGGAGCGCGAGCGCATGGCCCGGCAGCCCGAGGCGGACACGACGCACGATCTCGCGCACGCCCTGCGCGTCGCGCGCTGGACGCTGGCGCTCGGGGGCGAGGCGGTGGATCCGCGCGAAGCCGTGGCGGCCGCGCTCCTCCACGACACGTTCAACCCGCCCAAGGACTCGCCCGAACGCGCGCTCGCGAGCGAGCGGAGCGCGGCGCTGGCGCGTGAGCGCCTGAGCGCGCGGGGCTTCCCGCCGGAAGCGGTGGCGCGCATCGCGGACGCGATCCGCGACCACAGTTTCTCTCGCGGCGCGGCGCCCACGACGCCGCTCGGGTGCGCACTCCAGGATGCCGACCGGCTCGAGGCGCTCGGCGCGATCGGGCTCCTGCGCTGCATCGCCACCGGCGCGCGCATGGGAAGCGCCTGGTTCCACCCGGACGACCCGTGGGCCGAGGCCCGGCCGCTCGACGACGTCCGCTGGTCGGTGGATCACTTGTTCTCAAAGCTGTTCACGCTCTCCTCGACCATGCGCACCGAGGCCGGCCGGCGCGAGGCGGAACGGCGCACCGCGTTCCTGCGCGAGTTCGTGGCGCGGCTGGGCGAGGAATTGGGGCGGCCGACGCAGGACCCGACGCGCTGAGGGCAATGGGCTGGGGCGAGGGGCGGGCTCCGCACCTACGGGAGCGGAGAGGTCGACAGGACGAGACGAAGGCTTCGCGGTCCCTGGGGATGGGTGTGCACGTCCGCGATTCCTTGCAGCGGCTCCCCGCGAAGGCGAGACGTATAGTAATAATCCACGTCGCTCACCTCGCGATCGAGGAGATTGAACACCTCGATGGCGACGGCCCAGCGGCCGCGCAGGCGATAGCCGAGTTGCGTGTTCAAGATCGTCGATGCGTGGGAGCGCACCGTGTTGTCCTCGATCAGCGGTCGTGGCCCGAAGTACCGGAGTCGCAGCTCTCCGAAACCGCCGCGCGGCTGCTCGTACTCGACACCGGCCGAGACGACGCCTTCCACCGCGCCGGGGATGTGATCGCCCGCAGAATCGGGGTCCGTGAAGCGCGCGCGTGAGTACGCCACGTCCGCGTCCATGCGCACTCGGCCCGTGGGGCGAGCCTCGCCCGACAACTCGATGCCGGTCCGTCGGCTCGGACGGCTCGGCGCTGTCAACCCCTCATCGCCCAGGAAGACGTGCTCCGAGTCCATGTCGAGGCCCCAGAGCGTCGCGGTGACCGACCCGCGGGATCCGCCCCCGAGGCGCGCGCCCAGCTCCGCACCTTTCGTGCGAACGAGCAGCGCACTGAGCTGGATCGGCGGCCCGCCCGGCACCGGAATGTGGTCGGGTGCCTCCTGGACGCCCTGCGAGCCGCTGCTGGAGCTGAATCGCGCCCCGCGCGCATCGTCCGAATGGAAGCCGTAGCCGCCGTTCAGGTAGAAGTCGAAGCCACCCCACGGCCCGAGGATGAGGGAGGCTTTGGGAGAGACGATCCCCTCGTAGTTCGAACCCGAAAACGGCTGGTAACTCGAGGCGACGCTGAATCGATAGAGATCCGCCCGGACCCCGAAAACCGTCCGCAGGGTCGACAGCAGCTGCGCGTCGCCCTGTACGAACGGCGACGCGCTCTGCTCGATGACATGGTCCTCGCGAATCAGGGCGAGCCGCCGCCGCGCCTCCGTATCATAGAGCCCCGCCAGCGCGATATTGTCGTTGCGGACGTCGACACCGATCATCCGCTGCACCTCGCGATTGCGCGGCCCGCTGATGTCCACGTGTGAGAGATGAAGCCCCGTCACGACCCGTTCGTCGGCCTGTTCGATCTGGTCACCGTTGAGCGTGTCTCTCAGGAAGTAGGTGAAGTTGGAGAACAGGTCCAGCCGGTACGCGATCACGTAGGCGCTCGCAACGTTGACGGCTTGCGGCGCGCCGTCCTGGAATGCCGTCGACAGGCTGTAGCGATACGACGTCCCGCCGTCCGTCGGGTCGATCGCGCCGAACCGGGACACCTCGCCGGAGGCCACGGCCCGCTCGGGGACCTGATCGGTCGAGTTCCATCGACCGTCGTAACCCATGGCGGTGACGCTCCACCGCCTCTCCGGCCCTTCGTTGTCGTAGCGGAGGACGCCGTTCACCTTCCGGTAGTCGTCCGGGTGCAACCAGGGGCCATCGTTCCGGATCCACTCGAGGGAGCCCAGCATGGAGCCGGAGGGCAGCCGCGGTGAAGCGCCGAGAAGAACCCGGCGATAGCCCTCCTCTCCCGCGGTGAGCGAGACGAGCGGGCTCGCCAGCGCGTTCCAATAGGAGATGTGAGCCGAGCCCGCGCTCGAGAAGTCCCCGTCCTCCACCGAGTAGGTGCCCTTCCGGTACTGAACGCCGCTCACCAGTTCGGGAATGACGAAGTTGAGGTCGGTATAGCCCTGGCCGTGTGCATGCGTCGGCATGTTCACCGGCACCCCGTCGACCGCCGTCGCGAAGTCGGTGCCGTGGTCGAGGTTGAAGCCGCGCAGGTAGTACTGGTTCGCCTTCCCCTCGCCGCTGTGCTGGCTGATCAGCACGCCCGGGATGCTCTCCAGGATATCGCCCGCCCGGAGCAGCGGCCGGAGCGCGATCTGCTTCGGCGTCACCACGCCCTGCGACGCGGCTGACCGCAGTGCGAGCGAGTCCTCGTACGAGCCGATCACCTCGATCGGCGGGAGGGGGTAGACGCGCGTGGTATCCGGGCCCGCCTGCTCCGCGGTCGAATCATCCGGCGCACGGGCCCCGCTCGCCGTTCGCGCAGTCGTCGAATGGGCGAGGAGGAGACCGCTCGAGACCAGGCATGCAACCACGACGACTCGCGCACCACCGAGGCGCAGAGCGTTCCATGGCCGGCTGTGCATGTGATCCAGCCTCCCCGGCTCTCAGAGGCTCACTTTCAGGCGGACCTGCACGCTCCGGGGCCGGCCCACGGACTCGCCGCTGAAGAACGCTCCCTTCAGCAGGTAACGATTGTCGAACAGGTTGTCCGCGAAGATTTCGGGCCGCACGACCGTCTTGCCGAGATTGAACGAATATCCGGCGCTCGCCGCAACGATCGTGCTGGGATCCACCTTGATGGACTTGTTGAGCGCGAACAGCGCCGTCGAGTACGAAGCATCCGGCTCGGCGCCGTTCGTGAGGCCGCTGCCGTACGTGACGGTGGCGCTGGCGAAGAATCCGCGCTGCGCCCAGGTCGCGCTCGCGACCGCGGACCAACGCTGGTCGTGGTCCAGGTCGAAGCTGCCGGTCGGCGGGCTGCTGGGGAAGAACCCGCCGGTGATGTCGCCGTACCCGTACGCATGGCATACCGCAAGGTTCAGGTATCCGCTCAGGGGGCCACGCGGCTGCACCTCGAGTACTCCCTCGATGCCGGTGGTCCTCACGTGCGCGATGTTCACCTCGGTGACGATCGAGGAGCCCGGCACCGTGTTGTCGTCCACGCCCGGGTCGCTCTTCTTGTAGTACGCGGACAGCTTCCCGACCACGCCGACCGGGAAGCGGTGGAGCAGGCCGAGCTCGTAGAAATCGTCGCGCTCCGGCAGCGTCGGCTCCGTCACCACGCCCGCCTGCGCGACGCTGGTGATGTCCCGCAGGTTCTCGATGCTGGTCGGCATGAACAACCGTCCGTAGTAGAGCCAGGCGGTCGTGGCCGGAGTCGGGTACAGGTTGAGCCGTATGCGCGGGCTCACCTGGTCCTGGCGGGGCGCGTTTGGAGCATCGTGCGTGTCGTAGCGCAGCCCGGCGCGCACTTCGACCGCCTCCGTGGGCGCGAGCTCCGTCTGCGCGTACACGCCGACGTCGCTGCCGTTCAGGTCCGAGTTGGACGCCGGCCCCGCCGTTCCCGTGGCGTCCAGCGTCGAGAAGTCCTCGTGCCCGCTCGTGACCGTGGCGAGCGTGCCGGCCTTGATCCGCACGGCTTCACTGAACCGCAGTTCGCCATCCAGCTTGAGGCCCTCGACCCGGAAGTTGCGGTGCTCGGTCAGGTTGTAGGGTGTGAGCGTGTCGGGATAGAAGATGAATTGCGGCGCGTCGTTGAGGTTGGGTTCGTAGTCCAGCGTTCCCGAACGGTGGAACGCGCCCGCGAAGAACTCGGAGCCGCTGTAGCGCCCCGACTGCAGCCGTCTCCGCCAGCTCGCGTTCACGAACACGTTGGCGTCCTTCTGGTTGTCGTCCGCGACCACGCCGCCGGTGGAATCGTAGGGGACCTGGAACTTTGTCTGCGACCAGGAGGCGTCCAGGTTCACCACGTCGGAGGAGCCGGGCGAGTACTGCACCTTGCCGAACAGCGCCACGTCCTCGCCGTGGTTGTGGAAGTTCTTCACCTCGTTCGACGCGGGATCGAGCACCACCGGCTCCTGGCGCATGTCGGTGACCTCGTGCGTGCCCGACAGCACGAACCCGAGTTGTCCGCGCCGCGAGCTGAGGTTCACATTCTCGCCATGCGTCGCGAAGGAACCGGCGAACGCCGAACCCTCCGCGCGCAACGGCCCCGACGGGATGCGCGTCCCGACGGCCACGATGGCGGCGTTCTTGTTGCCATACTCGGCATCCCAGCCGCCGGTCTGGAACTCGATCTGGTTGGCGATGGACGGGCTGAACAGCTCGTTCAAGCTGCCGGAAATTCCCGGTGGCACCGGGATGCCGTCCACGTAGTACGTGTATTCCGCGTGCTGGCCGCGGATGTGCACCTCGCCCGTGGGTGCGCGAGCCGCTCCGGCGATGGACTGCTGGAGGATCTGCGACGTGGTCTGGGTCGGGCCGCCGTGGAACTGGTCCTGCTGGAAGACCTGGTTGCCGGTTCGCGTGTTCACCGCGACACCGCTCGCGCTCACGGACACCGGCGCCACGGTGATGGGAACGGCCGCAAGGTGAAACGTACGGTTCAGCTCGCGCGATCCCGACTCGATCACCGCGTCGGCCACCGCCGGCCGGTAGCCGAGCAGCCGGGCCTGGACCATGTACTTGCCGGGCGACAGGTTGTGGAACGTGTATTGACCGAAGTCGTCGGTGAAGACGCGCGCGACGAGACGAGTGCCG
>CAYSWZ010000005.1:0-15660 GCA_964434945.1 uncultured bacterium
ATGGCGATCGACCGTGACGCCATCATCAAGGGCCCGTACTACGGCTACGGCGTCAAGTGCTGGTCGCTCCTGACCCAGGGGAACGCGCGCTGGTACGACTCGACGATCACCGCGCCGGATCACGACCCGGATCAGGCCCGGGCGCTGCTCGACAAGATCGGCTTGAAGGACCGGAACGGCGACGGCATCCGCGAGGATGCCGCAGGCCACCCGGTGTCGTTCACGGTAATTTTTAACGGCGACAACAAGCTGCGCGCGTCCATGGCCACGCTCATTCAGGATGACCTGAGCAAGGTGGGCATCAAGCTGATCCCGAGCGGCCTCGACTTCAACACGCTCGTGAGCAAGATTCGCAGCGACCACCAGTACGAGGCCTGCCTGCTCGGCCTGGGCTCGGCGGTGCCGTCCGACCCCGGCATGGGAGCGAACTTCTGGAAGTCGACCGGCCTCACGCACTACTGGGACGTGAAGCAGCCCGAGGGCAAGCCGGACACACCGGCCGAGGGCAAGATCGACGCGATGTTCCAGCGCAATGTCGGCACCACCGATCTGGCCGCACGGAAGGCGGCCTACCACGACATGTCCCAGACGTTGAACGACGAGGATCTGGTGGTGTGGCTGCCGACACTGCTCATGCGGCTGCCCGTGAGTAACCTGTTCGGCAACATCCATCCGAGCCCGATGCCACATCGCATCCTGTGGAACGCCGACCGCATCTTCCAGAAACACCCACGCAAGGCGAGCTGATCCGGGCCGGATGCGGACCTTCCTCCTCCGGCGCCTGCTGCAGACGATCCCACTCCTGCTCGGGATCTCGGGCCTGACGTTCGTGCTGCTGCAGCTGGCGCCCGGGGACTTCCTCGCCACCATGGCGGACAATCCCCAGGTGTCCGCGGCGGCGCTGGAGGCGATGCGGCACCGGTTCGGGCTCGACCAGCCGTGGTGGGTCCAGTACCTGCTGTATCTCAAGAACATCTTCCTGCACCTGGACTTCGGCGAGTCGTTCTCGCGGCACCTTCCCGTGTTCACCGTGTTGCGGAGCGGCCTCGCGAACACGCTGCTGCTCGCGTCCGCGGCGGCGGTGGTGACCTGGGGACTGGCCATCCCGCTCGGCGTCCTGGCGGCGGTGCGGCAGTACGGCTGGGAGGATCGCTCGCTGTCGTTCTTCGCGTTTCTGAGCCTCTCGGTGCCCGAGGTGTTGTCGGGCCTCCTGTTCCTGTGGCTCGCCGCGAGCACCGGCTGGTTCCCGATCGGCGGCATGCGCAGTCTCGACTTCGACTACTTCACGCCGTTCCAGAAGCTGGGCGACCTGCTCCGTCACCTGGTGCTTCCGGCGCTGGTCGTGGGCCTGATCCCGCTCGCCGGCCGCATGCGCCAGATGCGGGCGAACTTGCTGGATCAGCTGCAATTGGATTACGTGACCACGGCGCGGGCGAAGGGCCTGCCGGAGCGTACGGTGATCACGCGACACGCCCTTCGGAACGCGCTCAACCCGTTGATCACGCTGTTTGGCTTCACGCTCGGGGCGCTGGTGTCGGGCTCGTTCGTGGCCGAGACTATCTTCTCCTGGCCGGGGCTCGGGAGCCTCACGCTCGAAGCGCTCCAGACCCAGGACCAGTACCTGGTGATGGGCTCGGTGCTGATGGCCTCCGCTGTGCTGATCGCGGGCAACCTCGTGGCCGACGTGCTGCTGGTGATCGCCGACCCGCGCATCCGCCATGATTGAGCCCGCGGCGCCGCGGCCGGAAGCGGGTTCGCCGGAATCCGCGCTGCTCCCGGTGCGTTCGCCCGCCTGGCTGTTCTGGCGCCAGCTCAAGCGGAGCCCGCTCGCGATCGCGGGTGGCGTTCTGCTCGTGCTTCTCTATGGCATGGCGGTGCTGGCGCCGTTCCTCGCGCCCTACGCCGAGAGCGACATCGACCGCGAGCGCTTCTTCCATCCGCCGACGCCGCTTCACTTTCGTGACGCGGACGGCCGCTGGCACGCGCAGCCGTTCGTCTACGGAAGCCGCCCGGGTGCCGACCAGACGTACGTGACGGAGGTCTCCCAGCGCTATCCCGTCCGGCTGTTCGTCAAGGGTGCGCGCTACCGGCTCCTCGGCGTGCTGCCCAGCGACCGCCACCTCTACGGCGTCGAGGCGCCCGGGCGCATCTTCCTCATGGGCGCCGACGACACCGGGCGCGACGTGTGGACGCGGCTCCTGTTCGGCTCGCAGGTCTCGCTCACGGTGGGCCTGGTGGGCATCCTCATCTCGTTCACGCTCGGGCTCCTGCTCGGGGGGGTGAGCGGCTACTTCGGCGGCTGGGTCGACGTCTGCATCATGCGCAGCTCGGAGCTGCTCCTCAGCATCCCCGGCCTCTACCTGATCGTGGCGCTGCGCGGCGTGTTCCCGCTCGATCTGCCGAGCCAGCAGACCTACCTCGCCATCGTCGCGATCCTGGCGTTCATCGGCTGGGCGGGCCTCGCGCGCGTGATCCGGGGCATGGTGCTGTCGCTCCGGCAGTCGGAATACGTGCTGGCCGCGGAGGCTCTCGGCGCGTCGAGCCTGCGGATCATCGTGCGCCACATCCTGCCGAACACGATGTCGTTCACGATCGTGGCGGCGACCGTGGCGGTGCCGGGATTCATCCTCGGGGAGGTGTTCCTGAGCTTCCTCGGCGTCGGCGTCCAGCCGCCGGCGGCGAGCTGGGGCAACATGCTGAACGCCGCGCGCAGCCTGCGCGTGCTGACGTCCTTTCCGTGGATGCTGCTCGCGCCCGGGGGAGCGATCTTCCTGACCGTCATGGCATTCAACTTCTTCGGGGATGGATTGCGCGACGCGCTCGACCCGCGACGGACGCAGGGAGGGAAGACATGACGCCGGGGGGGCGGGACATGCGCACCGGTCGCCGGAGCGCGAAGCCGGCCACGGCCGCAGCCGGAGGGCGCCGATGAGCGAGATCCTGCTCGAGGTGCGCGACCTGCAGACGCACTTCTTCACCGACGACGGGGTGGTGCGTGCGGTGGACGGCGTGTCCTACCCGGTGCACGCGGGCGAGACGCTGGCCGTGGTCGGCGAGTCGGGGAGCGGCAAGAGCGTCACGGCGCTCAGCATCCTCCGGCTGGTGGCCACTCCGCCCGGGCGCATCGTGGGCGGCAGCATCCCGTTTCGCGGCCGCGACCTGCTGTCGCTGTCCGAGGCCGAGATGCGCGCCATCCGCGGCAAGGAGATCTCGATGATCTTCCAGGAGCCGATGACCAGCCTGAACCCGGTCTACACCTGCGGCGAGCAGATCCTCGAAGTGCTGGTGCTCCACGAGAAGCTCGATCGCGCCGCCGCACGCGCCCGTACCATCGAGCTGCTGCGGATGGTGAACATCCCGTCCCCGGAGCAGCGCGTGGACGAGTACCCGCACCAGATGTCGGGGGGCATGCGCCAGCGCGTCATGATCGCGATGGCGCTCGCGTGCAAGCCCGCGCTGCTGATCGCCGACGAGCCCACCACCGCGCTCGACGTCACGATCCAGGCGCAGATCCTCGAGCTCCTGAAGCGCCTGCGCCGCGAGCTCGGCATGGCGGTCCTGCTCATCACCCACGATCTCGGCGTGGTGGCGGAGACCGCCGACCGCGTCGCCGTCATGTACGCCGGCCAGGTGGTCGAGTACTGCGGGGTGCGCGAGGCGTTCCGCGCGACGCGCCACCCGTACACGGCCGGCCTGCTGGCGTCGCTGCCCCGGCTGGGCACGGAGCGCGACCGGCTGCGCGTCATCCCGGGCAACGTGCCGAACCCGGTGCGGTTCCCGTCCGGCTGCCGTTTCCACCCGCGCTGCCCGATCGCCGTGGAGCGCTGCCGGGTCGAGATGCCGGCGCTGCGGGAGGTGGGCGGGGGGCACCTCGCCCGCTGCTTCCGCGCCGAGGAGATCGCATCGGGAGCGGTGGACCCGGTGGCGGGGGAGGGCGCACCGCGTGGCTGAGCCGCTGCTGGTGGTCCGCGACCTCCGGAAGCACTTTCCCATTCGAAAGGGACTGTTCAGCCGCGTCGTCGGCCAGGTGCGGGCCGTGGACGGTGTGTCGTTCGAGTTGTTCGCGGGGGAGACGCTGGGCCTGGTGGGCGAGAGCGGCTGCGGGAAGACGACGACCGGGCGCTGCCTGCTGCGGCTCATCGAGCCCACCTCGGGACGGGTGACGTTCGCGGGCCGCGAGGTCTTCGGCATGCCGAAGGCCGAGCTCCGGAGCCTGCGCCGCGAGATGCAGATCGTGTTCCAGGATCCCTACTCGAGCCTGAACCCGCGCCTCACGATCGGCAGCATGCTGGCGGAGCCGCTCGCGATCCACGGTCTCGCCCGTGGTTCGGCGGCGCGCGAGCGCGTGGCGGAGTTGCTGACGCTCGTGGGTCTCTCGCCCGATCACGCACGCCGCTACCCGCACGAGTTCTCCGGCGGCCAGCGCCAGCGGATCGGCATCGCGCGGGCGCTCGCCGTCAAACCCCGGCTCCTCGTCCTGGACGAACCGGTATCGGCGCTCGACGTCTCGATCCAGGCGCAGATCGTGAACCTCCTCGGCGACCTCCAGCGCGAGCTCGGGCTCACCTACCTGTTCGTGGCGCACGACCTCTCGGTGGTCGAGCACATCAGCACGCGGGTCGCGGTCATGTACCTGGGGCGGATCGTCGAGGTGGCCGACCGCGAGACGCTCTACCGTGATCCTCGCCATCCGTACACGCGCTCGCTCCTCTCGGCGGTGCCCGTCCCGGACCCCGACCGCCGCCGGGAGCGGATCGTCCTCGCGGGTGACGTCCCGAGCCCCGCGCGCCCCCCCTCGGGGTGCCGGTTCCATCCGCGCTGCCCGCTCACGGCCGAGCGCCACGAGTTGGCCCGCTGCTCGGCGGAGGATCCGGCGCTCCGCGAGATCGCGCCCGGCCACTGGGTGGCGTGTCACTTCGCATGAGCTTCGGCTCGAGCGAGCGATGGGCCAGCGCCAAATCACCCGATTTCTCGGCACGGACGGGAAAACCGCCCCATCCGCGCAATGCCGGCGCGTGCCGGACGCAACGCGGGCTTCGGAGCCCATTGCGCGAGAAGCCCATTTTGCGCACCCGGGACACGCGTTCGCAGCGAGATGCGGGGGGAGACCGGCGCGTCGGGCCGTTGGCACCGCGATTGCGTTGACAGGGAGTGCACCTGCGGCCGAACGCGCAGCACGGCGGGCGGCTGCGGCCACAACGGAATGTTGTGCTCCCTGTCCTCCTCGTGCTTGGCAGTCTGTGGGCTGATCCCCCTATCGCGAGCGAAGGAGTCCTATGGACATGCACACGGTTGGTACGGGGAGCTTTCTGTAGGGCCCTGGAACTTGCGGCGCCATAGCCATCGCGCTCGACTCGCGCGTCCGCACACCGGGGCCCATGACGTGTCGTAGGAAGCAAGCTCGAGCCCCGCCCCGCCCTCACGCCCCCGCGTGGGGGCGGCGGTGTTTTCGGGGTGTCCGATCCGGGAGCGGCGGGGCCGGCGCGGCCGACCGCCCGCCGCGCTCACGCGGGACGGCCTCCCGGAGTGCGCCACCGGGGCCCCGCTCCGCGTGCGCCAGCGTTGACCCGCGCCGCACCCGGGGTTAGCTTCCGCAGGCTGCCTGCGCCCTGGTGCGCAGGATGGGCACTGACGCGAATGGAGGTGCATGGACCCCCGTCCGACGGGACGCTCGCTGGGGCTGGTCGAGACGCATGGGTTCATCGCGGCGGTCGAGGCCGCGGATGCGATGACCAAGGCCGCCCGGGTGACGATCGCGCGGTACGAGGTCACGCGCGGGGCGCTGGTCACGATCCTGGTCCGCGGCGAGCTCGCCGAGGTCGAGGCCGCCGTGGCCGCCGGTTCCGCCGCCGCCGGCGCGATCGGGGAGCTCATGCGCGGGCACGTCATCCCGGCGCCTTCACCCGAGATCGAACAGGTACTGCTCCAGCGCCGCGAAGCGGCGCGACACGACTGACCCGTGCGCCGCCTCGCGGCGTCCGGAACGTCTCACCATCTTCGCTGGAGGTTGCGATGAACGAAGAAGCTCTGGGGCTCATCGAGACGCGCGGCTTCGTGGCCATGGTCGAGGCGTCCGATGCCATGGTCAAGGCCGCACGCGTGACGTTGGTTCACTATGAAAAAATCGGCGGCGGCTACGTGACCACGGTGGTGCGTGGCGACGTCGCGGCCGTGCGCGCCGCGACCGAGGCGGGTGCCGCGGCAGCCGCGAAGGTCGGCGAAGTGGTGTCGGTGCACGTCATCCCGCGGCCGCACGGCCAGCTCGAGGACGCGTTGCCGATCCGCCGTCCCGAGACCGCCGGCAAGAAGTAGTCATGATCCTCGCCAAGGTGCTGGGCACCGTGGTGAGCACGCGCAAGGACGCCGGGCTCTCCGGCCTGAAGCTGCTGCTCGCCCGCGAGGTGGACGCCGCGTTCCAGCCGGCCGGCAACCAGGTCGTCGCCGTGGACGCGGTCGGCGCCGGCACGGGCGAGCTGGTGTTGATCGCCGCGGGATCCTCGGCGCGCCTGACCGAGGTCACGAAGGACCGCCCGGTGGACCACGTGATCTGCGGCATCGTGGACATCGTCGAAGTGGCCGGCGAGGATGTCTACCTGAAGTACGCGGAGCTCGAGCGGTGAGCCGGACGTGAGCCTCGATCCGACGCGCATCGGCGCCATCGTCGCCGAGGTCCTCGAGCGCCTGGAACGCGATCCCGCCGACCCCGCCTCGGCGCGACCGCTCGGGATCCACGCCTCGCTGGACGACGCGGTCGCCGGGGCTCGCAGCGCGTTCGCGAGCTGGCGGGAGACGCCGCTCGAGGTGCGCGACCGGGTCATCGCTTCGATCCGCGATGCGCTGCTTGCGGGGCTCGAGGCGATGTCGCGGCTGGCGGTGGAGGAGACCGGGCTCGGTCGCGTGGACGACAAGCTCCTCAAGAACCGGCTCGTGGCGGAGAAGACGCCGGGAATCGAGGATCTCGAGCCCATCGCGTGGACCGGCGACCACGGGCTGACGCTGCTCGAGCGCGCGCCGTACGGCGTCATCGCGGTCATCACGCCGGTGACGAACCCGAGCGAGACCATCATCAACAACGGCATCTCCATGATCGCCGGGGGCAATACCTGCGTGTTCTGCCCGCACCCGAACGCGCGGAAGGTCTCGTCGCTCACCATCGACCTCATGAACCGCGCCGCCCGCAGGGCGGGGGCCCGCGAGCCGCTGTTCCACTCGATCGCCGAGCCGACACTCGAGGTGGCGAAGGCGCTCTTACGCTATCCGGGAATCCGCCTGAACGTGGTCACCGGCGGGCCCGGGGTGGTGAAGGAGGCGCTCGACGCCGGGAAGAAGGCGATCACCGCCGGGCCGGGGAATCCGCCCTCCGTCGTCGACGAGACCGCCGATCTCGAGAAGGCCGCGCGCGACCTGGTCATGGGCGCCTCGCTCGACAACAACATCATCTGCACCGACGAGAAGGAGATCATCTGCGTCTCCATCGTCGCGGACCGGCTGAAGGAGAACATGTCGCGTTCCGGCGCCGTGGTGCTGGCCGCGCACCAGACCGAGCAGCTGAAGAAACTGATCCTCGAGACGGACAAGGGCCCGCGGAAGCACGGCTACATCAACCGCAAGTACGTGGGCAAGGACGTGGCGGTGATCCTGCGCGACGCCGGCATCCCGTGCGCTCCCGACAAGCGCCTGGCGCTGTGCGAGGTGGACGCCGATCACGCGTTTCTGTGGACGGAGCTCATGATGCCCGTTCTTCCGATCGTGCGCGTACGCAATGTGGACGACGCGATCGATTTCGCGGTCGAGGTCGAGCACGGCTACCGGCACACCGCCTCCATGCACTCGCGCAACATCGACAAGCTGCACCGGATGGCGCGCGCGTGCGACTGCTCGATCTTCGTGAAGAACGGGGCCAACGCCTGCGGCCTGGGCTGGAACGGCGAGGGTCCCACCAGCTTCACCATTGCGAGCCCGACGGGCGAGGGCATGACCACGGCGCGGAGCTTCACGCGGGTGCGACGCTGCACGCTGGTGGACCGGTTCCGCATCGTATGAGCCCGGTCGCCATCGCCGCGGTCGAGACGAGCAGCATCGCGCAGGGCATGGTCACGGCCGATGCCATGGTCAAGGAGGCCGAGGTCGAGGTGCTCGACGCGAGCATTCTCTCGCCCGGGCGCTTCTGGATCGTGGTGGGCGGCGACGTGGCCGAGGTGCGCGCCGCGCACCGCCGTGGCGTCGCGATCGCGGGCGACGCACTGCTGGACCAGCTGTTCATTCCGCAGCTGCACGCGGGCGTGCTGCCGGCGCTCCGGGGCGTCGTTTCCGCGAGCGACGACGACGCGGTCGGCGTGCTCGAGACGCTCACCGCCGCCTCGGCGATCGTCGCCGCGGACGTGGCGGCGAAGGTGGCGGGGATCGTGCTCCGCGACGTGCGCCTCGCGAACGGAATCGGCGGCAAGGGGGTCGTGGTGCTGTCCGGATCGGTGTCGGACGTGCAGGCCGCGATCGACGGCGGGCGCGCCGATGCCCAGAAGCGGGGCCTGCTCGCGCGCGCCGTGGTGATCCCGCGCATGGACGTGCGCCTGCGCGCACGCATCGTCTGATGCTGTTCGCACGCGTTCTCGGCACCGTGGTCTGCACCGAGAAGGTGCCGAGTTGGCGCGGGCAGCGGCTGCTGCTCCTCGAGACCACCGACCCGGCCGGAGCGCCCGCGGGCGGGCGGCCGTTCACCGCCATCGACCTCGTCTCGGCCGCCCCGGGGCAGCGGGTGTTCGTCGTGCGGGGACGGGAGGCCGCCGTGGCGCTCTCGAATCCCGAGAACCCGGCCGACGCGGCCATCGTCGGGCTCATCGACGACGTGCACCTGGCGCCCGGAACCGAGACCCGCTAGGTGTTCCTCGCGCGCGTGACCGGTGAGGTGGTCGCCACCGTCAAGCACCCGCACCTGGCGGGCCGGAAACTCCTCCTCGTCGCCCCCGAGCCCACGCCGGGCCGGCCCACGCCGCCCGCGGTGATCGCCGTGGACACCGTGAGCGCCGGCGTCGGGGACCGCGTGCTGGTGGCGGACGAGGGGAACACGGCGGCACAGGTCCTCGGGATGCCGCGCGGGCCGGTCCGGACGGTGATCGTGGGTGTCGTGGACACGGTGGACGGACCCGCCCCGGACAGCCCTCGTCGTCGGCCTTGAGGGAAATCGCCCGGACGCTTATGTTTACGCGGCCCATACGAGCGGGCTGGCCGGGGTCCTCGAGAGGAGTCGCCGATTGCCGTTGTTCGAATACCGTTGTGCGGCGTGCCGCCACGCCTGGGAGTCGCTCCTGCCGCGCTGGGATTCCCCGGCGCCGGTCTGTCCCGCATGCGGGGCGGCCCGGTCCGAGCGACAGCTCAGCACGTTCGCCGTCGTCGGAACATCCATTGCCGGCACTCGCTCCGCACCCGGGCCCTGCGGCTCGGACGATTGCGCGTGCCGGAGGAGTTCATAAGCGAGGAACCAGGCTCAACGACAGTGCACGGGATCGCAGGACTGGATCGCACGGACGATCATCAGGGAACGATCAACCGGGAGGACGCAAGATGACCAAGGCGGACCTGGTGGAAGAGATCGCCGCGACGACGGGGGTCTCACGGAATCACACGGCGGTGATCATCGACGGCATGTTGGACGCGGTCTGTCGCGCGCTGAGCGAAGGCAAGCACCTCGAGATCCGCGGGTTCGGCACGTTCAAGGTGCGCGAGCGCCGCGCCCGCCGTGCGCGTAATCCCCGCAGCGGGACCGAGGTGCAGGTGCCGGCGAAGCTGGTGCCGGTGTTCAAGCCCAGCAAGGAACTCAAGGCCCAGGTCCTCGAGACCGCGGCCGTAACGACCAGCGGCTCGGTCGCCTGACCGCCCGCACGACCGCCTCACGCGAAAGGAGTCCGGATGGGTTCGGGGAAGAAGCGGAAGCGCAAGAAGATCGCGACGCACAAGCGCAAGAAGCGTCTGCGGAAGAACCGTCATAAGAAGCGCGTCCGCTAGCCGTCCCGCACGGGACCCCGATGCCATTCGCAGACTCCTCGGCCGCGCGCACTTCGCGCGCGGCCGTTGGAGCTTCGATCCCGCGAAACGCGGCCCCGGCGTGCGTGAGCTGCACTGGAAGGGCCAGCACGCCCCCGAGGACGGGGACTGGGTCGTCGCCGAAGTGCCGTGGGAGGGCGCGGCGCACCTGGTGGAGGTGCTCGGCGCCGACGATCGCCCGGAATGGGACGATGCCGCCGTGGCCTCGCAGTTCCGCCTGCGGATCGGGTTTCCGCGCGCGGCACTGGCCGAGGCCAAGGCGTTCCACGAGCCCGATGCGCGCGAGCTGAAGGGGCGCGAGGACCGGCGGGCCGACCTCGTGGTCACCATCGACCCGGAGGACGCTCGCGACCACGACGATGCGATCGCCGTGAAGGCCCTGGGCGCGGGCCGCCACGAAATCGGCATCCACATCGCCGACGTCTCGTGGTACGTGCGACCGGGCTCCGCGCTCGACGACGAGGCGCGCCTGCGCGGCACGAGCTGTTACCTGCCGGGCGGGGTCGTGCCGATGCTGCCGGAGCAGCTCTCGGCCGACCTGTGCTCGCTGCGCGACGGGGTCGACCGGCTGGCGCTCTCGGTGTTCGTCACGCTCGACGAGCGCGGCACGCTGCACGAGTACCGGTTCGCCGCGTGCGTGATCCGGAGCCGCGCGAGCCTCTCCTACGAGCAGGTGCAGCAGGCGCTCGACGGTGTGCAGCCGCTCGCGGGCGAGCTCCAGCCGGTCGTGGAGACCCTCATGCGTCTCGCGCGGGCGCTGCGTGCGCGCCGGTTCGCGGTCGGCGCGCTGGCGCTCGAGTCCGCGGAGGTGAAGGCGGTCGTGGACGAGCACGGCCGGACGCTGGCGATGCTCCGCCGTCCGCACCTCGAGAGTCACGAGCTCATCGAGGAGTTCATGCTGCTCGCGAACCGCTGCGTGGGCGATGCCGCCTCGGTGCGCCGGAGCGGCGTGCTGTGGCGCGTGCACGAACCGCCCGTGATCCGCAAGCTCGCCGAGCTGGACGAGGTGCTGCGCGTGCTGGCATTGCCGCGGCTCGGCCACGCCGGCGATCCGCACAAGGCGCTCCAGGCGCTGCTCGCCGTGCCGCTCGACCCGGCGAAACGGCGCATCGTCCACCGCCTGGTGCTGCGCTCGCTCACGCGCGCGCGCTACCTCGAGCGCGACCTCGGGCACTTCGGCCTCGCCACCCACGAGTACCTCCACTTCACCTCCCCGATCCGGCGCTACCCGGACCTCCACAATCACCGGCGCGTCCGCGAGTGGGTGCTGAAGGCGAAGGACGCGGCGTGGGACCCGCACGAGAACTCGCTGCTCGCCACGGAGTGCAGCGCCCGCGAGCAGGACGCGACGGACGCCGAGCGCGAGGGCACGAAGGTCAAGGGCTTGCGGCTGCTGGCGGGGAGACTCGGGGACCGGGCTTCGGGTAGTATCTCGGGACTCGTACCCCGGGGGCTGTTCGTCGAGCTGGACGATCCGCCCGTGGACGGCTTCGTGGCGGTCGCGGACCAGCACGACGACCGGTTCGACCTGGATGCCGCGGGCGTGAGACTGGTGGGCCGGAGGACGCGCCGCCGGTTCACGCTCGGCGACCCGGTCTCGGTCACCATCGCGCGGGTGGATGTGCCCGCGCGCGAATGTGATCTTGCGCTCGACGAGGGGGAATCGCGGCGAGGCCGCCGCTCACACGGGAGGCAGGGATGGCGATGAAGAAGGGGAGTTCGAGGCCGGATCGCCGGCGCGGTCGCGAGCGCCGCGGAAGCGAGCGCGCCGACGCGCGCCTGTCCATGCGGGTCGAAGCCGGTGCCACCGGCGCGGGGCGCATCGTCACCGAAAGCCAGAACATCTCCGCGAGCGGCGTCTACTGCCACGTCTCGCACTACCTCGCCCCGCTCTCCAAGGTGCAGCTCACGATCGTGCTGCCACGCACACCCGGCGCCACCGCGGTGGGACAGGAGCTGGTGAAGTGCGATGCGATCGTCGTCCGCTGTGACCAGCGCGGCGGCGAGAACGCGGAGACGCCTTACGAGCTGGCCTGCATGTTCACCGCCCTGCCTCCCGGGCTGCGTGAGCGGATCGAGGAATTCGTCACCTGGCGGAACCTCCAGGCGCTGCGCGCGGCGCTCGCGGCGGCTGCCGGCGGGCCGCGGTCGTCGCGCACCGGGAAGTCGTCCCGCGCCGTGGCCGCCACCGGGGCCGTGGCCGGCAAGACCGTCGTGTTGCGCCGGGCCTCACCGCGCGCGCTCTCCTCGAAGAAGACCTCGGCCGCGCCGAGCGGCGCGCGCGCGGGCGCGGCCAGGCGTCCGGCGAAGAAGGTCGCGAAGCGGAGCGCGGGGCGGGCACGGGGCTGAGCCGTCGCGTGGTGGCGGCGCCCCGGGTCGGGGTCGGTCACGGGCGTCCGCTCGCGGGGCGGTTCGCGCCACCGGGCGACAAGTCCATCACCCACCGTGCGCTGCTGTTCGGACTGCTCGCGGAAGGCACGACGCGCATCCCGGGCGCGAACCCGGGCGAGGATTGCGCCCGGTCCGCAGCCGCGGCTGCGATGCTCGGCGCCCGGGTGGTGCGCGACGCCGAGGGCTGGCTCGTTCACGGTGCGGGTGGAGTGCTGCGTGATCCGGCGGCGCAACTCGACTGCGGCAACTCGGGCACCTCGCTCCGGCTCCTCGCCGGCATCCTGGCCGCGCGGGCGTTCACGGTCACGTTGACGGGCGACGCCTCGCTCTCGCGGCGCCCGATGCGCCGGATCGCCGAGCCGCTCGCGCGCATGGGCGCCACGGTCAAGGGGCAGGGGGCGGAGTGCACCCCGCCGCTCACGGTCGAGGGTGGCAGGCTCCACGGCATCGAGTATGCGGTGCCCATGGCGAGCGCCCAGGTCGCGACGTGCGTCCTCCTCGCCGGTCTCGCGGCGACCGGTGCGACGCGGGTGACGCTGCCCGGGCCGGCGCGCGACCACACCGAGCGGCTGCTGCCCGCGTTTGGAGTCGTGCTGGAGCGAGAGGAGCACGCGAACGGCGGGCGCACGGTGGCGGTGCGGGGCGGTCAGCCGCTCCGCGCCACCGAGGTCCGCGTGCCGGGGGACTTCTCGGCCGCCGCGTTTCTCTTCGCCGCCGCCGCCGCGGAACCGGGTGCGAGCGTCACCGCCACGGGCGTCAACTTGAACCCCACGCGCACCGGCTTCCTCGACGTCCTGCGGGCGATGGGGGTGGAGGTCGCGATCGAGCACGAGCGGCTCGAGGCCGGCGAGCCCTCTGGCGACGTCCGGGTGACGGGTCCCGCGACGCTCACGGCGTTCGACGTGCCCGCGGCCTGGCTGCCGCGCATGGTGGACGAGGCGCCCGCCTGGGCGGTGGTGGCGGCCGCCGCGCGCGGGACGTCCCGCCTCGCGGGGGCGCACGAATTGCGCGTGAAGGAGAGCGACCGGATCGCCAGCATCGCGGCCGGGCTCGCGGCGGTCGGCATCGCCGTCGAGCAGTCGCCCGACGGCCTCGCGATCACCGGCGGCCGGCCGCGCGGTGGCGCGCGCATCGCCACCCGGCACGACCATCGGATCGCGATGGCGTTCGCGGCGCTCGGCTGCCGCACGCGCGAGCCGCTCTGGTTCGACGACCTCGCCAGCGTCCAGACGTCGTATCCGGCGTTTTTCGACACGCTCGCCGCGCTGGGCGGCGCGGTCACGCCCGAGCCGGCGGCGGGAGGGGGCGCGTGAGCTTCGTCGTCACGATTGACGGCCCCGCCGCGGCCGGGAAGAGCACCACCGCGCGCGCGATCGCCCAGCACATGGGCTGGCGCTACCTCGACACCGGGGCCTACTACCGGGCGCTCGCGTTGAAGGCGCTCCGGCTCGAGATGGAGCTGGACGACGGCTCGGCGGCGAACCTCGCCCGTGGGACGCGCATCGAGTTCTCCGGGGACCCCGCGCACCCGCACCTCCTCCTCGACGGCGTCGACGTCACCGACGCGATCCGGACGCCCGAGGTGAGCGAGGCCGCCTCGCGCATCGCGACGTTTCCCGGGGTGCGCCGCGTGCTGGTCGAGTGGCAGCGCGCATTGCGGGAGCGCGAGCCGCTCGTGGGCGAGGGCCGCGACCTCGGCACCGTGGTGTTCCCGGACGCGGAGGTGAAGCTCTACCTCGACGCCGACCTCGACACGCGCGCACAGCGGCGGTTCACGGAGATGGTGCTGCGCGGCATCACCGCGCGCCTCGACGCCGTGCGCGCGGAGATGCTGGCCCGGGACGAACGCGATCGCTCGCGGGCGGACAGCCCGCTCAAGCCGGCCCCGGACGCGACCGTGGTGGACACGAGCGGCATGGACGTCGAGCAGCAGGTGGCCGCGGCGCTCGCCGTCGTCCGGGCGCATCCGCGCTGTCCGGCGGCGGCCCGGAGGCCGATACGCTAGGCGACGAAGCTCGTCCGGCGGGTCATTTGGAGACCCCGTGAGTCTGCACTATAGTGCGTGCCGCTTCCTGCTCGGGGGTTTCGTGGGTGCCCTGAGCGGCTGGGAGGTCCGCGGTCGCGAGCACGTTCCGCCCACCGGCGCCGTGATCGTGGCTTCGAACCACATTTCGTTCTGGGACCCGCCGCTCGTCGGTACCGCCGCCGTTCGCGAACTGCACTTCCTCGCCAAGGAGGAGCTGTTCCGGACGCCGGTCCTGGGCCCGCTCATCCGCAGCTTCAACGCCATTCCGATTCGGCGTGGCGTCGCGGACCTGAGCGGCCTCGCGAGGGCCAGGGACGTCCTCCGTGCGGAGCAGGCGCTCATCATGTTCCCCGAGGGGACCCGCAGGCGCGATGGCGAGTTGCACGAGGCCCGTCCGGGCGTCGGAATGCTCGCGGTCGCGACCGACGCGCGTGTCGTCCCGGTGTACATCTCGGGCAGCAATCAACCAGCGAAGTGGCTGTTTCGCCTGGGGCGCGTGCGGGTGTGGTTCGGCCCGCCGCGGACCTGGCGGGAACTGGCCGGTCCGGACGCCGAACTCGAACCGGGGCGCGCGCTCTACCAGGGCGTGGGCAACGGTGTGATGCGCGAGATCGCGGCGCTCAAGGCCGGACAGCTGAACTCGGTTGCACGCGGGGCGGCCTAGCCGCACCGCATATTCCATACCTCAGGAGGTTCACGCTGCATGTCGGAAGTCCAGGAGCAAACCCCGAACCCCGTCCTCAACAAACGGGTACCCCCGCTGCCACTCGTCCCGCTCAACTACGATGACGAGGAGGAACTCACGCTCGAACAGCGCCAGCAGCTGTTCGGCGCCTACGAAGAGTCCATGCGTTCCATCGGCGAAGGCGAGATCGTGCGTGGCACGGTCCTGTCCATCGACGACAAGGACGTCCTGGTGGACGTGGGATTCAAGAGCGAAGGCATCATCTCGCTGTCCGAGTTCTCCGATCCCTCGAGCATCAAGGTCGGGGACGTCCTCGAGGTGTTCCTCGAGAAGATGGAGAACCAGGACGGCCTGGTCGTCCTGTCGAAACAGCGCGCCGACTTCGTGCGTGTCTGGGATCGCGTCAAGGAAGCCCACGATTCCGGCCAGGTGGTCGAAGGCCGGCTGATCCGGAAGATCAAGGGCGGTGTGGTCGTGGACCTCTACGGGGTCGAGGCGTTCCTGCCCGGCTCCCAGA
>CAYSWZ010000006.1:0-19651 GCA_964434945.1 uncultured bacterium
GGACGGTTCTGCTTCTTCCCGCTCCCGTTCCCGTTCGTGACGGGCGCGGCCGCGGAGGCGGCGGGCGCGGGCGCGCCCGCGCGCTTCGGGCCCCGGACCTTGCCGAGACGCACGTCGCGCAGTCGCGGCGAGTCCGAGAGCCGGCGCTTGCACGCCTCGCGCAGAAGCGCCCCCAGGTCCGCGACCGTGCCGCCCAGCTTCTCCAGGTCCTGGAACACCGGCGCCGAGTCCGGGCTCTGGAAGTCCGCCCGGCGGAAGATCAGGTTGTCGTCGTCGAAGTAGCGCTTCCACAGCTCCGGCGCTTCCGCGAGCGCGAGCAGCGACGTGTGGATGACGAGCGCCGAGAAGCGGTCGACGCTCTCGTCGAAGTCCTTCCCCTCCCGCTGCGGGTGCTGGTAGGCGGGGTGGCCCTTCTCGTGGCTCCCGTGACCGCGCAGCGGCGGCACGTACATGCCGTCGTAGTCGATCAGCCGGATCGCCCCGGACTTGTCCACCAGCACGTTCCCGTGCTGGAGGTCGCAGTGGCCGATGTGCGCCTTCTCGAGCCCGTCGATCACCTCGGCCCAGCGATCGGCGAGTCTCCGGAGCGCCTGCGGGTCGTCCACGTGGCGTCCGACGTACATGTTCAGCGTCTCGCCGTCCACCCACTCCATCTTGAGCACGGGGTGCCACGTGCCGCGCACGAGAATGCCGTCCGGCACGTACTCGAATCCCACCATCTGCTTGACGCGGTGCCAGCGCAGGTAACCGCTGATCTTGGAGTAGCGCTCGCGCAGGTCCTTGATGTTGTGCAGGAAGCAGCGCACCGCCCAGCGCGTCTTGCCGCTCGTGACCTGGTAGACGCTGCAGAAGCCGCCGGTGACGGGCTGCGGCAGGCCGAGCGCGTTCAGCGCGGCGGTGCCGTTCTTGAGCGTCGGGTCGGAGAAGCAGTTCGCGGGATTCTGGATCGCCTCCTGATAGTCGGACATCGTCGGCCAGTTCATGCCGCCACCTCGACGCGCACCAGGGTGACGTCGTCGTTCCGGAGCGCTCCGCCGCCCCGCAGGCAGTCGATGAATGCCCCGAACGACTCCGGAGTCGTCGCGCGTGCGAGCGCCGCCCACGGCCGGCGTCCCATCTCGGCTTCGACCAGGAACCAGTGCGCCAGCGCGTCGGTCATGAGCAGGAGCTGGTCGCGTTCGCGCAGCTCACCCTCGTCCGAGCGAACGTCGTCCCAGACCTTCGAGTTGGAGCGGGCCACGCTCGAGAGGAGCAGCGGGCTGTTGTGGAACTCCTCCGCGCGCGCGAGCGGGAACGCCCGCTCGAGCCGCCCGGCGCGGACGACGAACAGGCAGGTGTCGCCCACCGCCAGCGCCCGCCAGCGGTTCTCCTCGATCGCGACGCCGAGCAGCGACGAGAACGCGCCGTCGCGCGCCTTCGCCTCCGCGTACCAGGCCTGCGCCTTCCCCTGGTGCTCGCCGACCCAGACGTCCTGCATCGGCGCCACCCACTCGCGCAGCTCCGCCGCGGTGGGTGGCTCGTTCACGAAGCGCCCGACCAGGAGCTCCGCCCACTGCTTCGCAAACGACGTCTCGCTGGCCCCGTCGGCCACGGCGAACCGCAGCGAGGCGGGCTCCACCGCGAACGCATCTTCGTACTCGTTCGCGGCGTGCCCGGACTTGGGCGCCCACCACGCCGTGGCCGAGGTCTGCATCGCCTTACCGCAGGTTGCTGGGACGGGTCCCGATGTCGAGGAACCGGATCAGCTCCACGAGATCCGCGTTGAATGCGAACCCGCGGGTGTGGTCCGTGACCTGGAACCCTTCGCGCGCCGCGCTGTCGCGGATCTGCTCCGGCAGCGGGCTCGACATGCCGAACAGGAGCTTCGCGAATTCGTCCGGCAGGCCCTCGTTGGAATCCGCGAACAGCACGCTCTCGCCGGCCGCTCCGGAGATGTGGCAGTTGAAGAGGAGCGCGTTGCCGTCCTGCGTCTCCAGGGCGCGCAGGCTCTGCGCCTCGGCCGACGGATCACCGTCGGTGGACTCACCGTCCGTGATGTTGATCACGATCGGCGGGAAACTGTACGGGTGCGCGGCGACCCACGGCTCGAGCGCCTCACGCGCGGCCTGGAACGCCTTGCACATGGGCGTGGAGCCCGCGGCCTTGGGATCGAACCACACCGGGAACTTGACCTTCGTCTCGGTCATCGCACCGGTGCCGTCGTCCTCCTGGCGGGTCCGCTCCTCGACGCGCGCCGGGTGGTTCGCGACGGCGCTGATCGGCGCCAGCGACAGGCCGGTCAGCTCGCCTCCGAGCGCGGGCGTGACCTGCTTGCCGTAGCTGATGACGCCCACGTCGTAGTAGTCCCGCACGCCCTCGGACTTCGTGCACTTGATCGACAGGTTCGTGAGCAGCTTGTTGATGGCGTCCGCGACGCCGTCGGCCTTGCGCTTGCCGTTCGCGTACGGATCCGTCATGGAACCCGACATGTCGACGAGGAACAGGAACGCGCTCGGGTTGTTGCGGCTGACCTCGGCTTCGTACGCCATGCTTTCTCCCTTCAGCCTTCCGGCTCGACCCGCCCCCGCGATGCGGGAGTCGGGGCCTGGTGATGTCGCGCACAGAGAGTTCCTGAGGGAATGCGGTGCTCTCGCCGTCCCGTGGCGCCTGCCGCCCTCGCTGCAACGACCGGGTCCCATGTCCGTCTCCGGGCCGCTCCGCACCGCAAGGCTGCCGCGCGGTCCGGGACCCGTGCGGCGGTTATCGGCCCGCACGCGCCGGCCTTGAGGAGCGAACGCGAGTTTCAGGGCTTGTGACGCCTGCCATGACTTTGTCATGGGGCCGGCGCCGAGGGGCTCCATCACCCTCGGCTCTGCGAGCGCCTGCGGCGTACTGCTAGCGGGCGGCTCCCGTCAGGCGCCAGAACTGCTTCTCGTTCAGGAGCGTGATCCGGTGCCCCTTCTCGCGCAGGCGCTTGATCTCCATCAGCTTCCGTCCCGCGTCGCGACCGGCGGCCTGGAGCACGTTCGGCCGCCCGCGGACGACCACCGTCGTCCTCGCGGACGGCGCACCGTGGACGATCGCGCCGGCGCGGCGGGCGGCGCGGGCGGCGTCGCTCCGCTTCCGGGTGAGGATGCCGGTGAACGCGAGGTGGACGCCCTTCAGGCTCCGGATCACTCCGACCTTGAGCGGCGCGGGCGGGTTGCGGAGTGCCTCGATCATCTCGTCCGCGCTCTCGTAGCGCTTCCGCCGCTCGCCGATACAGCGATAGATGATCTCCTTCAGGTGGTCGCCGCAGTCGAAGTGCCGCACGTCCGGTGGGCGGATCCGGGACCGCGCGTCGCCCTTCAGGAGCATGGCGAGGAGCTGTCCCACCTGGTAGACGTCGTCACGCGCCTGCCACTTGGGGACGGCTCCGGCGAGGATTTCGCTCGGCGCGGTCATCGCGCTCATCGTGCCCGCCGCGATGCCACGCCGGTCGCTCTGCTGGCGGACGATGCCGAAGTCCCCGAGCTTCAACTGCGGCCCGTCGCACACGAACACGTTCACCGGCGTGAGGTCGCGGTGAAGCAGCTGGCCGCGATGCAGTTTCCCGAGCACCTCGAGGATGCTGGCGATCTCGCGCCGGGCGGTGCGCTCCGGCCAGCCCTTGTGCGTGCGCTGCAGGTACGCGCTCAGGTCCCCGTGCCGCGCGTACTCGAGCGCGAGGCAGTAGAGCACCTCGCCGTCGGGCTGGAAGAGCGGGAACGCGTCGAACACGCGGATCGCCCGCGGATGCCCGGCGAGGAGCTGGCCGAAGTAGGCCTCGCGCAGCCAGCCGTCGATGCGGGCGCTGATCTTGATGCACACCGTGCCGTCGACGGTCGAGGAGTGGGAGAGCCGGCGCGCGCGATAGACCTGGCCGAAGCCGCCGACCCCGAGCAGGCGCTCGACCTCGAAGCGAAGCCGCGATTCCGGGCTCGCGACGATCTGACCGGGCGCGAGCAGCTGGTGGCCGGGTTCGAGGCGCATGCCGCGCGAACTCATGGGGCGCGTGGTCGCGTCGGCGATCCGCCCCGCGGTGGGCTTGCTCGGGGCCAAGGGCGAGCCTCCGGGTCGAGGAGAGCGTGAGCCCGCCCGCCGGACGCGGACGGGGACTGCCGGGATCCGGAACAGGGGTCGGAAGCGCGGCGCGCCTCGCATTGTGATTGACCCTGTCCGCGGCCCCCGGTTAGCGTTGCCGATGCTACATCAGGCATCTGGGAGGCTCCCATGGCCGAGCCGCGTGACCCGGGCTGCCGGGTCAGCACCCCATGACCGACTCGTCCACGCCGGCCATCGCCCGCCGGGTCGCCGAGGCTCATCCGCCCGTGACCGCGAGGGCGGAACCCGGCGCGCTCGCGGCGTTCAAGGCCCGCTTGCGGCGCATGCAGGCGCGCCGTCTGCTCCTTTTGCAGGCGCTCCTCGCCGGCGGTTACATCCTGGCGGGAAAGCTCGGGCTCATGCTCGGGTTCCTCCACCCGAGCGCCTCCGCCGTCTGGGCGCCGACGGGGATCTCGCTCGCGGCGATCCTGCTGCTCGGATACGGCGTCTGGCCCGGCATCTTCGTGGGCGCCTTCGTCGTCAACGCCACCACCGCCGGCTCGCTCCTCACCTCCCTCGGGATCGCGACGGGCAACACGCTCGAGGCGCTGGCCGGCGCCGCGCTCGTGAGCCGGTTCGCGAACGGCCGGCTCGCGTTCGATCGCCTGCCCGACACGTTCCGCTTCGCCCTCCTCGCCGGCATGGTGAGCCCCGCGATGAGCGCGGCCATCGGCGTCACGAGCCTGTCGCTGGGCGGGTTCGCGCGCTGGAGCGACTTCGGCCCCATCTGGCTCACCTGGTGGCTCGGCGACCTGGGTGGCGCGCTCGTCGTCGCGCCACTTCTCATCCTCTGGCTCGGCCAACCGCGCCCGCGCTGGTCGCGGGCACAGGCGATCGAGGTGGCGGGACTGCTGATCGCACTGCTGGTGCTGGGCGTGTGGGTGTTCGGGGATTCCTCCCTCGCGGCAGCGGCGGGGCACCCCCTGAAGTTCCTGTTCATGCCGTTGCTCGCCTGGGCGGCGTTCCGCTTCGACCAGCGGGTCGCCGCCTCGGCGCTGTTCGAAATCGGCGCGATCGCGGTGTGGGGCACGCTCGCGAGCTCCGCACCGACGGACCCGCGTGCGCTCAACGAAGCGCTCGTGGTCCACCAGGTGTTCATGGGAGTCGCGGCCGTGACCACGCTGGCGCTGGCGGCCGTCGTCTCGGAGCGCCGGCGGGGCGAGGAGGCGGTGCGCGCCGCCACGGAGGAGCTGCGCGAGGCCATGAGCGAGCTGGAGGCGCTCAGCCACTCGCTCACGCACGACCTGCGCTCTCCGCTCGGGGCCGTGCTCAACTTCTCGGCGCTGCTCGCGCAGGGCTTCGGGCACCATCTCGACCCGGAGGGCGTGCGCCTGGTGCGGCAGATCCGCACGAGTGCGGAATCCGCGGCCCGACTGCTCGACCAGCTGACTCAGTACGCCTGGGTGGGACGCGAGCAGGGTGAGCCATCGAACCTCGACATGACGGCGCTCGCCCGCGAGGTCTATGCCGAGTTCGTCGTGGCCGGAGAGGACGTGGGCGACCTCGAGTTCGAGGTCCAGCCGCTCCCTGCCGGCCGGGGCAGCCCCGAGTTGCTGCGCTGCGTGTTTCGCAATCTCCTGAGCAACGCGATCAAGTACACCCGGGGCCGGCCCGCGCGGCGCGTCGTGATCGCGGGCGTGGCGGGATACGGCGAGAACGTGTACACGGTGACCGACAACGGCATCGGGTTCGATCCCTCGCTGGGCGACACGCTGTTCGAACCGTTTCGCAGGCTCTCCTCGGCGCGGGACGTGGAGGGCTCCGGGCTCGGGCTCGCGATCGTCGCCCGCATCATCCGCCGGGAACACGGCCGGATCTGGGCCGAGAGCGACGGCAGCCACGGCGCGCGCTTCGGCTTCACGCTGCCGACCGGGAGGACGCGGAAATGAGGCGGCTGGCCACGGTCATGCAGGAATCCGTGGGCTCGCGGGCCGCGGCGAGCCGGTTTTCCGCGCTCGTCGTCGATGACGACCGCGGGTTCCGCGAGAGTCTCGCCCTGCTCGTGGCCCGTGCCGGCTGCAGCGTGCGTGCGGCGGCCTCCCTCGCGGAGGCCCGCGCGCTCCTCGAGGAAGCGGCGGCCGACGTGATCCTCGTGGATCTCGGCCTGCCGGACGGGAGCGGCATCGAGCTCCTGCGTGACGAGCGGATCGCAGCGACCTCGGAGCTGATCGTGATCACCGGGAACGCCACCGTGGATTCCGCGGTACAGGCGCTGCGCGAGGGCGCGCTCGACTACCTCACGAAGCCACTCGACCACGCGCGGCTCGGCAGCACCCTCGCCGCGGTGTTCCGCACGCGCGGGTACAAGGCGGAGGTCCGCGGCCTGCGCGAGGAACTGCGCGAACTGGGCCGCTTCGGCCGGCTGGTCGGCCGTTCGCCGGCCATGCAACGGGTCTACGACCTCATCGCGCGGGTCGCGCCCACGCAGGCCGGCGTACTGCTGGCGGGGGAGAGCGGAACGGGCAAGGAGCTGGCCGCGGAGACGATCCACCTTCTGAGCCGGCGGCGCGAGGGGCCGTTCCTCGCGGTCAACTGCGGCGCGATCGCGAAGACGTTGATCGAGAGCGAGCTGTTCGGGCACGAGAAGGGCAGTTTCACCGGCGCCGACAGCGGTCGCCGCGGGTACTTCGAGGAATCGGATGGCGGAACGCTGTTCCTGGACGAGATCAGCGACATGGCCCCGGAGCTGCAGGGTCGCCTGCTGCGCGTGCTCGAGACGGGAAGGATCCTGCGCGTGGGTGGCTCCGAAGCCGTTCCCGTGGACGTGCGCGTGATCGCCGCGACCAACCGGGACCCGGCGAAGCTGGTCGAGGAGGGCGTGCTGCGGGGGGATCTCTTCTACCGCCTCAACGTCTTCCCCATCGGCCTGCCGCCCCTGCGCGAGCGCGGCGACGATGTCGAGCTCCTGGCCGAGCACTTCCTCGGCGCGGTGAATACGCGAGAGGGCACCGACAAGCGCTGGTCCGCCGGCGCGCGGGACCGCCTGCGGGCCTACCGCTGGCCGGGGAACGTCCGCGAGCTCAAGAACGCCGTCGAACGCGCGGCGATCATGGCGGACGAAGCCATCGGGGGCGAACTGCTGCCAGGGGGCGGGCTCCGGGGCGCGGAGCCCCGCGCCGCACAGGTCGCGTCGGCCGCGGAGGGCGCCTCGGGCGCCGCAGGCCCGGGCGTGGGGAGAGACCCGGCGCCGGCGACGGGCGCCGAGCTGGCGATACGCGTGGGGACGCCGCTCGCGGAGGTCGAGCGACGACTCATCCTGGCGACGCTGGAGGAGTTCGGCGGGGACAAGCGCCGCACCGCGCACGCGCTCGGCATCGGGCTCAAGACGCTCTACACGCACCTGAGCGTCTACCGGGCGTCGGGCAGCACCGTGGCCGGCGGCATCGAAGCGCGCACGGCCTCGGAGGCTGCCGACGCAGCGTCGAATGTGGAATCGGCAATGCCGAAATCGCCGGGACCGGGTTCGACCGACGGCTCGACTCCACCCAAGTCCTAGTACTTTCGTCGATGCGTGGCCGAAGGGCGGGCGGCACGACGATTGCAGAGCGAGTGCCGTGGACAGGCCGATCAAGAACCAAGGCGCGGCTCCAGCCTGAGGGTCAGCGACCCTCTGGAGCGAAGGCCATCAGCGGAACCGAGCGGACATCGCTGGAGCCGCGTCGTCGTTCTTCGAATAGGGTTGTTGCCGCGAGTCGACGCAGGTGCGGCCCCTGCTTCAGGCTCCGGTGGCACGCGCGGGGTATGGACTCTCACCCCGCGCGATATCGAGGAGGGGAGCCAGCGATCGTGGGGCTTCCCTCCGACTTTTTCTGGGGACAGGTAGGCAGTGGTCAGGCCGGGTCCGTCTTCCGGGCCCCGGCCGATCGCGTCCCCCCGATGTCCTACCTGCCCCCACCCTCCGCCAGCCGCGGCAGCGCGGGCGCGCGGTCGATCGCGAGCTTGAACTCGGCATCGGCTTCGGCCCGCAGCCGGATCTCGTGTGAGGTCGTGCGCACGCTGGTCGCGTGGGCGTCGTGGATCCGGGCGCTCAGCGTCACGCCCGGGGCGAGTGTGCGGTGGATCGCGCTCTCGGCGAGGCTCCGAAGCGTCCCCATCGACTGCGACTCCGGCAACCGCGCGCGTTCGCGGAGGTAGTCGCGGAGGTCCACCCCCCGGAGCCACGCGTAGCTGCTCACGAGCATCTGCGCGGTGCCCACGTCGAACTCGAGGTCGGGAACGCTGATCTCGTGCCGGACCGTATCAAGGCGTGGCGTGCCGGTGAAGTAGACCTGGCCCCGCGCCTGGCCGGCGAGGGTGACGCCGAGGGCGACGCGCCCGCCGCCGATGCCGGCGAGCCGCACGTCCCGGATCTCGATGCGATGTCCCTCGTGCTCGAAGCTCATGCCCACGAGCGCGCGGTGGAGCAGCGCGCTGGCGACCGGATAGGTGAACGATCCCTCGACGACGACGTGGGCGCCGCTCCCGACGTCGCCCGCGCGCTCGAGCGCAGGCAGCGGATGGCCCGGCGCGGTGGGCGCCGAGTCGACCACGCGCGGCGATGCGAGCAGACGGAGCCGCGCCATGACGGTGTCGCCCACGGCGCCGACCGAACCCAGCTCGGCGGCGTAGGGATTGGTCGTGAGGTAGATCCCATCCGCGATCGGGATGGGAAGCTGGAGTTCCTCCCACGCCTCGACGAACCTCGCCCGCACGGGCCAGCGGGTCACCTCGCGATCGAATTGCTGCAGATTCTCTTCGAGCCTGCTCCGCGTCTCCTCCATCACCAGGTCGGTGACGTCGATGCGCAGCGGGGTGAGGAGGCAGCGGTCGCGGGCCTCCTGGCTCAGCGATTCGAGGCGGAGCACGCGGGTCTCGGTGCGGAGTTCCCAGCGCGGGGTGAGCTCCGCCGTGCAGGCGAGCGTCGCCATCGCCCGGGGCGCCGGCTCGCCTTCCGCGGGGCAGCCCGCGCTCAGCTCGGATCCGATGGGCGGGCGGTACCACACCCTGCCCTGGTACTCGACGTCGGCCGAGAGCGAAAGCGTCTGGCCGCTGACCCGCACGCGGAACGGCGAACGTCGGAGTGCATACGCGAAGTTCGCATGCCGGATGCCGGTGATCGGCAGCTTGTGCGCGATGTCGCCGAACGTCCGAGGCACCGCGGCCTCGAGCGAGTCCACCGCGGTGCCGAGGTTGTAGGTCACCAGCACGTCGATGGTGGACGCCCTGGCCGGCGGCTCCGTTTCGACCGAGTCGGGAACGACGCGCGGCGCGGGCGCATCGAGGACGAGCGGTCCCGACAGCCGGTGGCGGAGGTACAAACCGGCCGCGGCTAGCACGAGGACGCCCACGCAGACCACGCAGACGACGACCAACCTGGTGGATGGGGCGCGCATCCGCTACCTCCCCCGCACGTCACTCCCCTGCGGCAGCCCCGACTCGATGCGCACCTCGCGGAACAGCGCGTGCCGTGTCGCGTCGATCATCGGGGCCTCGAGCGGCCACATCAGTGCGCCGTCCCAGCGGCGCGGGGCGAGCGGCGGCAGGTCCAGCAGCGGGTGGGTCTCGGGGTCGAGCCGCGCCAGGCACACCGCGAGATCGCGGACCAGCGGCCGCTCCATGAATCGCAGCGCCATGTCCCGCAGCCCCAGGCGCAGGCAGGCCCCCGCGACGACGTTCAGCATCAGCCCGCCCACCTTGGCCGAGCGCTCCAGCTCGGTCGCGAGCCGGCGAGCCTCCTCGACCCGACCGGCGCGCGCCGCGACCATGGCGAACACGGCCTGCATGTTGTCGGCGTCTGCGCCTGCCGCGAGGCCCTCGCGCGCGACCTGGTCGGCGGCCGTGTCGTCGTGGCGGTCGAGGTGGACCGATGCGGTCATGCCATAAACCCAGCTCAGGTAGAACTCCTCGTCCGAGAGCTGGCGCAACCTCCGCAGCGTGGCCAGGGCCTCGTCGCCGCGGCTCGTGAGCTTGAGGATCACCGCCAGCCAACCTTGCGCGAACCCGTCCTGCGGGTCGATCTCGATCACGCGACGGACGTAGCGCTCGGCGCCCGCCACGTCGCACTGCCCGAATGCGTCCACGCACAGGTTGGTGATCGCCGGCGTGAAGCGCGGATTCACCTGCACCGCCTTCTTGAGCGCCGCGACCGCCCCCGCGAAGTCCCCCGCGAAGCGCAGCACCAGCCCCTCGGCCTTGTACGCTTCCGGCAGCTTCGAGTTGAGCGTGCTGGCCCGCCGCGCGGCCTCGAGCCCGAGCCGGGTGAGGTCCCAGCCGGGCTCCGCGCCACCCCACTGGTTCATCTGCGCGTAGCAGTCCGCCATGCCGGCCCACGCGAGCGCGTAGTCGGGATCGATCTGCGTCGCCTGCCGGAAGAGTTCGAGGGCTTCGCGCAGCGACTTCGCGGAATACCTGCCGTAGTGCTGTCGGCCCTTCAGGTACAGGTCGTAGGCGCGGGCGTCCTTCGGACGGTCCTGGACGAGCTGGTCGCTCTCGCTCGGGGACAGGGCCACGCGCAGCGCCTCGGCGATCGAGCTGGCGATCTCCTCCTGAACGGCGAAGACGTCCTGGAGCGTCCGGTCGTAGCGCTCGGCCCACAGGTGAAACCCGTCCGCGGCGTTCACGAGCTGCGCCGAGATGCGCACGCGGTCGCCGGCGCGGCGCACGCTGCCCTCGAGCACGGCGCCCACGCCCAGCTCGGAGGCGACCTTCGCGAGCTCGGGCGATGCCCCGCGGTAGCGGGCCACCGCGTTTCGCGACGCGACCCGGAGCCCCTTGATCTTCGAGAGGTCGGTGAGGATGTCCTCGGTGATGCCGGCGCAGAAGTACTCGCTCTCGGGATCCTTCGTACTGTTCTCGAAGTAGAGCACCGCGAGCGAGGGGCGCACGGCCCCTGCCGCGCTCGCCGTCGTGACCCCGCTGTGGGACACGGTTTCGGCCGCGATCGCCGCCAGCTCCAGCCGGAGGTCGCCGATATCACGCGGACGGTCGACAGCGTCCTTCTGCAGGCAGCGCTTGAGCAGGTCGCGCACGCGGGCCGGCGCGGTGACGGGGAGTGCGCTCCAGTCCGGCTCGCGCTCGAGGATGCGCGCGATCAGGTCCGAGGTGGTCTCTCCGGCGAACGCCTGCCGCGCCGTGAGGCACTCGTAGAGGACGCACCCGAACGACCACACGTCGGTGCGCCGGTCGACCGGCTTGCCGCGCGCCTGCTCGGGGCTCATGTAGGCGGCGGTCCCGAGCAGCACGCCGACGCCGGTCGCGGCGACGGCGATGGTCGGAGACAGCGACAGCGCCGAGCCTGGGGAGGAATCGGCCTCGCCGGACTTGGCGAGCCCGAAGTCGAGCACCTTCACCTGCCCCGCGGGCGTCAGCATGACGTTGCCCGGCTTGAGGTCGCGGTGGACGATGCCGCGGTCGTGCGCCGCCTCGATCGCGGACGCCACCTGGCCCGCCACGTCGAGCGCGTCGCGCAGCGACATCGCGCCGCGCCCGAGGCGCTGGGACAGGGACTCCCCGCTCACCAGCTCGAGCACGAGGTAGGGAACCCCGTCCACGTCCTCGAGGCCGTAGATGCTCGCGATGTTCGGGTGGTTCAACGAGGCGAGGAGCTTCGCCTCACGGTCGAAGCGCGCGAGCCGCTCCGGGTCGCGCGCAAACGCCTGCGGCAGCGCCTTGATGGCGACCTCGCGCTCGAGCCGCGTGTCGCGGGCGCGATACACCTCGCCCATGCCACCCGCGCCGAGCGGTGAGACGATCTCGTAGATGCCCAGCCGTGTGTGCGGAGTGAGGGCCATGGGCGGAGGAGTATAGCGCAGGCTCGAGCGATGGGTCCGATGGGCGCCGACGCGGGCGGACGGCTTGTGATGGCTTCGTTCCTCACCCCGGACCGCCAGGCGAGGTTCGCAGCTCCTCCAGGCGCCGCCGCAAGTCGGAAGCGCTCGACGGACGGCGTGCACGTTCGATCGAGAGAGCGCGTTCGAAGAACGCCGCGACGGATACAGGACAAGCCGGCCAAGACTCGCGGAGGTCCGGCACCCTCGGAATCTGCCCCCAATGAACCCGCGCGGCGGCGAATGGATGGCCTCCGGCGACCGCTTCGTAGATCACGAGCGTGAGACTCCACACGTCAAAGCTCGGGTGGACCGGCTCTCCCGCGAGCGCTTCCGGGCTCATGTAGATGAGCGTGCCAGCACCGGCATCCTCGTCGGGAATCGAGGAGTCGCCGAACGCGCGCCCGGAGCGGGTCGGGTCCGAAGTGCGCAACGAATACGGCAGGGCTGAGAGGCGACTGGCACGGTCCGTGCGGGCAGCGCCCATCATCCTCGCGATCCCGAAGTCCAGTATCTTGGGCACTCCGACGTCGGTGAAGCCGAGATTGCTCGGCTTGATGTCCCGATGGACAATACCGTTCGTATGCAGATGCGCGAGGGCGCCGCACAGCACGATTCCCAGCTCCACCGCTTCGTGGACCTCGTAGCGCCGCGCGGGAAGTATGCTGGCCAGTGTGCCACCCTCCATGTATTCGAGAATTAGGATGGGTACACCACGCCAGCTTTCGACTCCGAAGATCAGCGCGAGGTTCGGATGGGACACCTTCGCCATGGCGCGCGCCTCGCGCCGGAGCGAGGCGGCCTCGTGCGGCTCCGGGCGCGGGAGAGTCTTGACCGCGACCGTGCGATGCAGCGACAGGTCCCTCGCACGATAGACCACGCCCATGCCGCCGGCTCCCACGCGGCGTTCGAGCCGGAACTTGTCCGCGAGCAGGATCGGGACCGGCGACGCGACCATGTCGCCTCCACATCGCGAGCAGACCGTGCGCGGCGCGGGCTCGAGGACACCGCACTTCGCGCACTCGGTCGCTTCGGGACCGATGGAGCCCGCCCACTCGGGCTGCGGGCTCCGCATCCCGCCCTGCTCGCTTCGCGCCGATCGCGTCTCGAGCACCAGCCCGACGGACAGAGCAATCGACTTGAGCAGCATTCGATCCTCCCCTGAGAACGGAAGCTCGCTTCGCTTGTCCGAAAGTCCGATGAGCCCAAGCGGGCGTGCGTTCGAGCTCGCCATGGGAACCAGCAGCCGGAATGCGCCGTCGACGAGCCAATCCCTGTCTTCGGTAGGGAGTCCGCGCAAGTGTGGGCCGGGATGCGCCCAATCGATCTCAACGGGATCGGCGTGCTCGAACACGCGCCCGCCCAGCACCGAGTCCGCGGGGAGACCGCGCGCGTGGCCGTGCGCCACGGCCAGCCTGCCGGCCGGGTCAACGAGCATGACCGCCACCGCTTCCAGGTGCAGCGCCCTGTCAATCTCGACCGCGAGCCGCTCCGCGATCTGCCGCGGCGTCTCCGCTCCTCGCATGCTCTCGGCAAGGTCCGAGAGGACGCGATGCGCGTCGTGCTGCTCGCGGAAGAAGCGGCGGTCGAGCGCCTCAAGTGCCGGCCGCCGCGCGCGGAGGATCAACAATCCGAGCAGGCTGAGGAAGAGAGCCCCAATCGCGGCGCTCCCCTGAAGCAGATCCTCGATTCTGCGCTCGCGTTGCGCGTACACGTACGCGACGAAGACCACGAACGGCAGCGCCGCCACTGCGGCGAGCGTGTACCTCGCAAGGATGTACTGCATGGCACGGCGGATGACGAGCCGGACGTCGAGCGCGCGATGAACTCGAACGGAGTAGGCCGTGGTGATCGGCACCGTGAGCAGGGCCGGGAACAGGATGACCGCGGCAATCTGCCTCGCGTGGGGTTGGCTCATGACGCTGTAGATGCCCGGGACCAAGTTCTCGAGCAGGACCTGCACGAAGATAGGCCCCGCCCCCAGCGCGAATCCGAAGACAAACAGCCTCACCCTGCGCCGCTCGATCTGGTCCGCCGTGCGTGCCTTCCAGATCATGAACGGGATGCCGGGCACGATGAGCGTGAACAGAATCGCCCAGAACAGGCTGACGGGGGCGTTGCGTGCGAAGTGTGCGAGGAACTGCCGTGCTCCCGGGGCGAGCCCCCAGTCCCACCCGAGCGCAAGGTTCGCGGCGAGGAGCAGCGCGCCCGCCACCGCGCTCAGCCGGGCGAGGCGGCGTGGCAGCGATGCACCCGCCCGGTAGAGCGTGACGCGGGGAAAGTCCTCAAGGAAGCCCCACAACATTGCGGGCAGGAAGGCCTCGAGCGGCACCGAGGCAAGCAGGGTGAGGACGGGCTTGCCGGGGATCGTCGCACGGGCGAGGCCAACCCTGAGGATCGCGCCGGCGTAGGCGCTCGCGACGAGCAGGTAGAACCCGCCCAGCAGACCCGAGCGACGATCGTGTCGGCTGCCGGCGACGAGCCACACCGCCACCAGGCCGAAGTCGAGGACCTCGAGAAGAAAGACCCACAAGGGGAACTTCGGCCCGGCGGCGGCTGCGCTACCCGGCGGCTGGACGAGCGCGACGACGAGGCTCGCAAGAATCCGGAGGGCCGCGACCGCAAGCACCCATCGGATCCATCTCGGCATCGGAGTGCCCGCGCGCGACGACTGGGGTTTCTACTTGTTGGCGACTGGCCAGTCCGGAACGCAATACTGACCCATGACCTGCCACGGCCTGCGATCGTCTTGATCAAGAAGGTGCTGCCTGACGTCATGGTATGCGTTTCCGAGATGCTCGAGCTCAATGACGAACGCGCCATCCTCGGTGGCGCGCATCGCCGCCCGGCGTCCAATGCTCCGAAATAGATCGAGGATCTGTGACGCATGGTTGCCATAGTCCTGTTCGGCCCCGTCGTTCGATAGATACCAATCTCGACGGTCGAGCCACCCGCGACGATTACTCTGCGAGCACTGTAGGCAGAAGCACTGCCACAAGAGTCCGTAGAGCCAGTTTGTCGCTTCGAGGCGAATCCTGATCGGGCCAGCGCCCACCCCGAGGGCGAAGAAGCACTGACACAGACGGCCGTGGGCTTCCCATTCTTGGTCACTGAATATTGGTGGCTTGAATATCGATGGCTCTTGCGGGCTGGGTGAACCGCTCTGACTGCGACTCGCGTCGTTCGACATGGCTCGGCCTCGCCTTCTGGTTCGTCACGAGTTCTGCGAGTAGTGTGGACTGCGGACTCGGCTCAGAGGTCGAGGTCCTGACAGCGGCTCAGGGCCTCGCCGACCGGTGCATGATGCCACGGAGCAAGTGGCAATTCCTATGGTCAGAACATGCGTTCCCCCCGCGGCGGGTTCGCGCATGTTCCGGCAATGGCAGCGCCGCCGATTGTTGCGGCCACCCATGATCGCCGGGGCCCAAGTGCCAGAGCCGGGTTGCGATCGACCGCCCGGGAATGGCAGCGATCCAGCCGCGCGACGCGCCCGACCTGCATGTGGATGCGTCGGTGATGGGACCTTCTGCGCGTGATCCGGGCGTCTCGAGCGGCGCGCGTCGCGTGAGAACCCGGTCTCCCCAAACCGCCCAATGCGAAATCAGCCGCGGAGCGGCATGGAAACGCCAGGGCCAATCGTGCAGGCACGAGTTATCCGGGGCAACAGCCCCACTCGTCGTGCCAGCGAACGACGGGCACGCGCGCGGGGCTGGAGGGGCCGAGGAGACGCCTTCCTCAGTCCACCCGGCGCAGCCGCGGCTGGAAGTCCACGTTGTCGCGGACCCAGGCGAAGAACCGGTCCTGCTCGTTCGGGCCCTTGCCGGGGAGCAGGGTCTTCGGGTCCTTCCACTCCGCCATCACGACCGCGTCCTGAGTCCACACCTTGATCCTCTTCCGCGGCACCTCGTCCCGCCAGCTCTTGCCCGTCACGGCGTCGGTGTAGAGCAGGCGCACGGTGATGTTGCGCGACAGGCCCTCCAGCGGGCTCATGGACAGGCTGTGGAACTTGGACCCCGTGGTGCTGCCGCCCATGTCCGGGTCGCCGTCGCTCAAGAGCACGATCGAGATGGGCTTCAACAGCAGCTTCTTCATGTCGATCATCTCGCCGACCTGGTCGAAGAACGCGTTGAAGTCGGTGTAGGTGTTGACGCGGCCCGGCGGGAACAGCGTGTGCAGCTGGGCGTCGATCTGCCCGATCGAGCGGTTCTGGAACAACTCGATCGGGTACAGCGTCTTCGCCTCGTCCTTCTTCACGCCGCCGATGGAGCCCACGAACAGCGAGTGGGGCACCTCGAGGCCGCCGAGGCCGTTCAGGTGCGCGTGGATGTAACGCGCGAGGAACTCGAGCGAATCCTCGAAGTATTTGCCGTGCATGAACGAGCCGCTGATGTCCACGCCGATGAACATCACCAGGCGCGGGGTGGGCGGTTCGCTCGCGTGCGGCTTCAGGTACTTCTGGAGCGCGTCGCACGGCGGCGCCGCCAGCCCGGCGATCAGGAGTGCGATGTACAGGCCGCGCATGTCAGGCCGCCTGCGACGGCGGGGCCTCGTTCAGCTCCGCGGTGAGGGTGCGCGCGTCCTTGAAGTCGCTCACGCTGTGCAGCGGCAGATCGAGCAGGTGCCGGTTCGAAGTGAGCAGCGTCACGAAGTTGAGCGCCGCAGCGATGACCTGCATCGGAGGCACCAGGAACGCGTCCAGGACCTTCGCCCCCTCCTCGCCGATCCACTCGAACTCCTTGCGCAGGTGCGCCGAGAATCCGTCCGAGAACAGGTGGAACTCGGCCGGCGCGCTGCCGGGGCCGGGGCTGGTCACGCCCTGTCCCGAGATGATGGCGAGGATGGTGGGCGTGCCGGCGCCCGCGAACAGGAACCACGACAGGCTCCGGACGCCGAGCCAGACGAGGCCCGCGATCGCCAGCGTGCCGCCGATCCCGAGCTCGAACTTGCCGGAGGTGTGCTGCGCGAACCACGGCACGAGCGCGTCCACGAACTCGCGGTACAGGAACACCACCTCGACGAACAGCGCCACGGATTCCACCACGGCGATCTTGACGATCGCCGCCCAGTCGCGCGACTTGACCGCCGCCGTGAACGACGACAGCACGGCGTAGCTGCCGAGCGCGATGAACAGCATGAACAGGAAGAGCGGGATGCGGATCCCGGTCTCCGTCATCTGGGTGCCGGCGAGGTTCGAGAGCGTGTCGATGACGAGCGACGTGGTCACGAACGTGAAGATGATCGCCTCGAACACGCACCAGAAGAAGGTCATCACCACGGCGATCCACGGCACACCCGGATTGAGCATGTTGCCGCCGGCATTGCGGATCAGCCGCAGCGGCATGAGCACCAGCTCCTGGAGGATGGCCCAGGCACCGACGACGATCATCTGCACGGCGCCGAGCAGCGCGATGATGAACGTGAGCGCGAACCGGAACGTCCCGCCCCAGTAGGCGAACGCGGCCCGCGCCAGGTCCCACCAGGTCACGATCACCAGGCTCACGAACGTACGGCGGCGCGAGCGGACGACGATCGTGGGGAGGCTCAGGACGCTGGTCCAGTAGCCGAGGATCGCGGCGCCGAGTGGCAGGAGCACGAACATCCGCTTCGCCAGCATGAGCAGGAACGGGTCGTCCGCGCCCCACGCGAACAGGAGTGCGGCCCTGATCGGCTGCCACAGCGCGATGGTCTCGATCCAGAACTTCGCTTGCTGGCTCACCGTGGGTCCCCCGGGGTGAAGGACTGCCTCAGGGCCCCACTATCGGCACGGCGCCGCGGCGGCTTGAGCAGGGATGGGCGGCGTGGCCGGACCGCTCCCGGCGGGGCGCGCGGGCCGGGAACCCGGGTCGGCCCGCCGCGACTGGCGGAGGCCGAGGAGCGCAAACTCGAGGGCCGGCCCCATCCCTGGGGCCGGCCCTCGGTTCACAGCGCGCCTTCGCGCGCGGCTCACTTCTGTTCGGGATCCACCGGCCCACGCCCTGCCGCTTCGGCCTTCTGCTTGCCGTCGTCGACCTGCAGGAAGACCCACACGCGACGCCAGCGGTTCGAGTCGTTCTTGGCGGTCACCGAGAGGCCGAGCCGGTCCGTCCGCGGACGCAGCGGAACCCGGTAGTTGACCCGCCACGTGTCGCTGGTCGAGTCACGCACCATCGGCAGCGCGTCACCGCGACCGTCCGAAAGCGCCATCTCGGTGATGTCCGACGTACCCTGCGCCACCACCTCGATCGGCTGTCCGGCCGTGACGAACGTGTCCGAGACCGCGACCACCGCGTCGGGCGGCACCGACTTCAGCTCGTCGGACGACTCGACCTGCGGCTGCTGCGAGGCGCCGGTGACGGTACCGCGCAGCCCGTCCGTGGACGCCACCACATTCTGCTGCGGCGTCACGCTCGCCGGGTGCTCGGACGCCGCGGGCTGGATGCTGCTGCGCTCCGAGCCACAGCTCTCGAGCAGCGTGACCGTGGCGACCAGGGCGACGACCGTGGCCGCGACCCAGGCGCTGACCATGGCGCGCTGACGCGACGCTTCCCGTTCGAGCAGCTGCGTCTGCTTGTTCTCGAGGGTCTCGCGCCAGTTCGCGCTCTTCGGGGTGTTCGCGTGCCTGCTGTTCATGATCGCTTCTCCTCCGGCTCGCGTGCCTGGGGCGACTGGCCGGTGTGCCGGTTCCGGCTCGGTGCCTGGCCTGGCTCGCGGCGCCGCCGCTCCCCAGGTCTGCTCGTGGCGGCCCATGCCGCCTGCTTGACCTGGGCTATTCCAAGTCCCGTGCCGTGTGGCCATGTTCTTGCTGCGCATCGAGTTGAGGTTTGGGATCTCGACCGGCCGATACCCGAGTGTGTCACGATTGACACGCTCGGCGAACGGCCGGACTCTCATCCTCGGGAGTTCAACTCCATGGCGCGCAATGACTCGTAACGGGTGTGTCAGCAGGGACACGATGCCGGCGGCCCGGCGCGCATGGGCCTGGGCCTGGACTCTCGCGGCTCTACTGGCGCTCGCGAGCGCGGCCCGCGCCGAGCCGCGCGCGCTCCGCGCGTCGGTCGTCTGGACGCGCGCGGATCTCGTCTATGTGGCGGCGCCCGACTCGGGTGAGCTCGTCGCCGGGATGACGCTGTCGATCCTGCACGGGAAGCGAGTGGTGGCCGGCGCGGCGATCACGCAGTTGCTGGAGCCCCGACTCGCGGTGGCGCAGCTCCGCTCGGGCTCGCTCCAGAAGGAGAAGCGGCTCGACAAGCTGAGCGTCCGGGGCGAGGCGCCGGTCGTGCCGCGCATTGCGTTGCTGCGGGTGGGACTGCCGGGACGCGGGCGGACGAACCTGCTCTTCGCCTGCGGAATCCCGGGGCTCGCGCCGCGGCTCGGCCCGACGAGCTATGCCGCCGACACGTCGGGCGCGGGGGGCCATCGGCTCGTGCGCACGCCGGAGCCGGGCGACGCGTCGCTCGCGCCCGACACACTCCTCGCACGGCTGTTCGCCGACGCCGCGGACGAGGAGATCGCGCTCGAGCGTGGCGAAGTCGACGTGGCCGTGTTCTGGCCCGGGGAGCTGTCGGCCCGCATGCGCGGCGACGCGCGCTGGCGTGACGCCGCGCGCGGCATGCGCGCGCGCGGCGCGCTGGTGGTGGTCTCGGCAGCGACCGACACGATGCTCGCGCCGGTGAGTGATCTCTCGGAGGTCAATCGCGAGGTGTTCGGGGGCGACCTCGTGCCGTGGAGCACGCTCGAGCCCATGCCCTCGGCTCCCGTCCCGGGCA
>CAYSWZ010000007.1:0-107341 GCA_964434945.1 uncultured bacterium
GAAGGAACAGCGTGAAGTCGCGCACCGCCTCCCCCGCCTGGCGCTCGAACGCGACGCCGGGAAACCGCGCGCGCAGCAGCTCCTCGACACGCCCGGGGGCCAGCGGCATCAGGCGGCTCCCGAGCCAGCCTTGGGCTGGGCGCTCCGCTTCCTGCGGGGGAACGGTCCGAGATCGACCCGCGAGGTCAGGATCTTCTCCTGGAGCTTCATGATGCCGTGCAGCAGGCCCTCGGGCCGCGGCGGGCAACCCGGCACGTACACGTCCACGGGCACGATCTTGTCGACGCCCTGGAGGATCGCGTAGTTGTTGAACACGCCGCCGCACGAGCTGCACGCGCCCATGGCGATCACCCACTTGGGGTCCGGCATCTGGTCGTAGAGCTGGCGCAGCACCGGTGCCATCTTGATGCTGACGCGGCCGGCCACGATCATCAGGTCGGCCTGGCGCGGGCTGCCGCGGAACACCTCGGCGCCGAAGCGCGACACGTCGAACCGCGGCCCGGCGATCGCCATCATCTCGATCGCGCAGCACGCGAGCCCGAACCCGAGCGGCCAGATCGCGTTCGCCCGGGCCCAGTTCACCACGCTCTCGACCGTGGTGAACACGATGCCCTTCTCGAGCTCCTCGCGGATCCGGTCCGCTTCGCTCAACGGTGCCTCGGGCATGACGAGGTCGGAGACCGGCTTCGCGGGGCCGGCGGCACCCGCCAGCGTACGGAACGTGTTCTCGGGGCGTTCGCTCATGACAGGCTGCCTCGTGGTGCGTCGGTCATTCCCACTCCAGCGCCCGCTTCTTCAGGAGGTAGAGATAGCCGGCGAGCAGGATGACGATGAACAGCACCATTTCGATGAGGCCGTAGAGTCCCAGCCGGTGGAACGCGACCGCCCACGGGTAGAGGAACACCGCCTCGATGTCGAACAGGATGAACAGCACGGCGACCATGTAGAACTTGACGCTGAAACGGCCGCGCGCGTCGCCGACGGGATCCACGCCGCACTCGTAGGCCGCGACCTTTTCCGGGGTGATGCGCCGTGGAACGATGAGGGACGAGGCGGCGATCGTCACCGCTCCGAACCCGAGGCCCACGGCAACGAACAGCAGGACCGGCAGATACTCGAGCATGTCGAGCGTGATCCTCCGTGCGGAGGCGCGGCGTGCGCCCCCGAACAGCGCAAGCTACGCGCGTGACCCGAAACCGTCAAGCCACTGTGGCGCTTGCATCAATGTAACTTTCGGATGGCTTCGGTGAGGGCCGGCACGACCTCGAACAGGTCGCCCACGACGCCATAGTCGGCGACCTTGAAGATGGGCGCCTCGGCATCCTTGTTGATGGCGACGATGCAGCGCGACGACGACATGCCGGCGAGATGCTGGATCGCGCCGGAGATGCCGACGGCGACGTAGAGCTTGGGCGACACGGTCTTACCCGTCTGCCCCACCTGGTCGCCGTGCGGACGCCAGCCGGCGTCCACGACCGCGCGCGAGGCTCCGACCGTGGCGCCGAGCGCATCGGCCAGCGCCTCGACCAGTGCGAAGTTCTCGGGACCCTTCAAGCCGCGGCCGCCGCTCACGATGATCTCGGACTCGGTCAGGTCCGGCTTACCGCCGGAGGCGCCGCTCGTACCGGTCACCACCGCGCGCGGAGCGCCCGCATCCCACGTGAACGCGAGCGGTTCGACGGCCGCGGTCTTCCCCGGCTCGGGCGCCGCCGGTGCGAACACCTTGGGACGGAGCGTCGCGAGCGCGGGCGAGAGCGGAAACGCGAGCTTCTCGAACACCTTCCCCGCCATGATCGGCCGCCGCGCGGTGAGCTTGCCGCCGCCGGCGTCGAGCGCGGTGCAGTCGGAGGCGAGCCCGACGCCGAGGAGTGCGGCGACGCGCGGCGCGAGGTCCTTCCCGAGCGAGGAGGCCCCGAACAGCACCAGCTTGACTCCGGTCGCCTTCGCCGCCGCGGCGACCGCCAGTGCGTAGCCCGCGCCGTCGTAGCGCGCGAACGCGTCGTGCTTCGCGAACAGCACCTTCCCGGCGCCCGCTTCGCCGAGCGCGGCGAGTCCAGGGTCGGTCGCGCCGCAGTAGATCGCGGTCACGGGCCCGCCGAGCGACGCGGCCAGGCGCTTCGCTTCGCCCAGTGCTTCGCGCGCGACGGAGCGGATGTGACCGTCGCGCTGTTCGATGTAGACGAGGACGCTCATAGGACCTTGGCCTCCTCGCGCAACGCCTTCACGAGCGCGGGAACCGCGGCCGCGCCCTCACCGACGATGCGCCCGCCCGCGCGCGGCGGCGGCAGCTCGAGCGCGAGCCGCTCGAGGTGCGGCGCGCCGAGTTCGACGGGGCGCTCCTCGATCACCTTCTTCTTCGCCGCCATGATGCCCTTGAGCGAGGCGTAGCGCGGCTCGTTCAGTCCCTTGTCCGTGGTGAACACCGCGGGCAACGGGACCTCGACCAGCTCGCGGCCGCCCTCGATCTCGCGCTCGACCTTCGCGGTGGTTCCGGCGAGCTCGAACTTCGCGAGCACGGAAACGCACGGGCGTCCGAGAAGCGTCGCGAGCATCGGGCCGACCTGCGAGGCGTCGTCGTCCACCGCCTGCCGTCCCAGCCACACCAGTCCCGGATCCAGCGGACGGATCGCGTCCGCGAGGGCTTTCGCCACCGCGAGGGAATCGGGCGCGCTCACGTTGGTCATGAGAAAAACCGCGCGGTCGGCGCCCATGGCGAGCGCGTTCCGCAGCGTGGTCTGGACCGCGGCGCCGCCGAGCGACATCACCACGACCTCGCCCGCACCCACCTGCTCCTTCACGCGGAGCGCCTGTTCCACCGCGAACTCGTCGTAGGGATTCAGGATCATCGTGACGCCGGCCGGGTCGAGCGAGCGGCCGTCGGCCGCCAGCTTGACGCGCGTCTCGGTGTCGGGGACCTGCTTGACACACACGACCTGCAGCATCTCGCACCTCGGGGATTCGGTGTCGGGCGTCCGTCTCCGCCATGCGCGCCGCGCACGTGAAACGATCGCCTTGCGCCTTCTTTCACAAGGGATGACGCCGCTCCGCCGGCGGAAGGCGCGGGTGCGGGGGCTCGCTCACATGAGTTGGAATCCCGCAGTCTCGGCGTGCGCGAAGGACGTGTCAAGACACGCGGCCGGACTCCGCCGCGCGCGCGAGCCGGAGTTCACCCTTCGTCTGCACCACCTCCGCCAATCGACCGCGACCATTGTAGTTGGACGACATCGCCGCGCCGTAGGCTCCGGCATCGAGAATCGCGACCAGCGAGCCGCGATCGAGCGGCGGCAGCGGCACGCGGGTCGCGAAGCAGTCGGCGGATTCGCACACCGGCCCCACGACGTCGGCGGGCGTCGGCACCCCGCGTACGGGTGGGAGCGCCACCACGCGATGCCGCGCCCCATAGAGCGCGGGACGCAGCAGATCGTTCATGCCGGCCGCGAGCACGACGAAGCGATGGTCGCCGTCCGGGTCGTTGCGATGCTTGTCCCACAGCACCTCGGCCACGAGCGTGCCCCCCTTGGCCACGAGCCAGCGCCCCGGCTCGAAGCACCATCGCACGCGGCGCGCGCCGGGCTGATCGAGAATCCCGCCGGCGAGTTCGGCGAGATCCAACCCGTCGCCGTCGCCGGCGTAGTCCACGCCGAACCCGCCTCCGAGATTCACGCTCGCGAGCGGCGCGCCGCGAGACGCGCTCTCCGCGGCGAGATCGAGCGCCAGGAGCACCGGGAAGAACAGCGGCTGGACGGAGTCGATCTGCGAACCCACGTGCAGGTGCACTCCGTCCACCACCAGGTGCGGCCAGCGGGCTCTCGCCTGCCAGGTGTCAAGGGCCTGGCTGGGGCTCATCCCGAACTTGCTCGCGTTGTGGCCCGTCGAAATGTGCGGATGGCCGCCCGCCACGATGTTGGGGTTGACGCGCAGCGCGACGTGCAGCCGGGTGGTTGCGTCTGCAGCCGCCTGCTCGAGCAGCTGCAGCTCCTCGGGACTGTCCGCGCTCACCGCGGCCACGCCCCACTCGGCCGCCCATGCCGCCTCCTCCGGCGTGCGGCCGTTGCCGGACAGCGTGCGATGCGCGGCATCGAATCCGCAGGCCGCCGCGAGCTCCAGCTCGCCGAGCGAGCCCGCATCGGCGTGCAGCCCGGCTTCGCGCAGGGTGCGAGCGATGGCCGGTAACCCATTGGCCTTGAGTGCGTAGGCGATGCGTGGCTCGAGCGGTGAGAGGGCCGACTGCAGGCGCGCGGCTCGGGCGGCGATGTCGTCCAGATCGTAGAACCAGAACGCACGCGAACCCGGTGCGCGCTCGTTGAGCCACGCGTGCGCGCGGGTGAGCGCGGCGGGATCCGTGGCGGCGTTCACGCCGGCTCCTCCGCCGCGCGCCGGCGCTCCGCCGCGACCAGGCGCCGCGCAGCCTCCTCCAGCTCGGAGGGCGTGTTCACGTTGAGCCACGCCTCGAGCCCGCCCGGGAGCGAACGCAACACCTCGTCGCCGACGATCGCGGGCGCGAGCGCCACGACGGCGCGGCTCGCGGAGCGCTCACCTGCCGCGAGCGCAGCCGCGAGCGGTGCGCGCACCGAAGCCGCGACCCAGGCCGCGAGCGGCTGCGGAATGCCCCCGGGTGCGGGCACCACGGCCGCGGCCCCGCCACGCAACGCGCGGAGCGCGATGAGCGTCGCGGGTTGGAGGAGCGGCAGGTCCACGGCGAGCACGAGCGCCTCGTCGCACGCGCGTCCCGCGGGTGAACCGAGCCCCGCGACCATGCCCGCGAGCGGACCGGAGGCGCCCGGCGGATCCGCGACGCGCTGCTCCGCGGGGAGCGGGAGCACGAGCGCTTCCGGCGCGACCACCACGACCGCGTCACACACCGACGCCAGCGTCGCCAGAGCGCGTGCGAGCAGCGTGCGGCCGCCGCACGAGACGAGCGCCTTCGGAGATTCGCCACCGAGCCGGGTGCCTTGCCCGCCCGCCAGCAGGATGCCGAGTGTGCTCATGCCTCAGTACCCCGCCCGCTTGTCGACGACGTTCCGCAGCGGTTCTCCCGCGAGCCACCGGCGCAGGTTGTCGGTGAACTGCTGCATCGCCCGCTCCCAGTAGCGCGGGGCGAGACCGGAGGTGTGCGGCGTGAGGAGCACCTCGCGCAGGTCCCAGAGCGGGCTCGTCGCGGGCAGCGGCTCTTCGGCGAACACGTCGAGCGCGGCGCCGGCCAGCCGGCCGGAGCGCAGGGCCTCGATCAGCGCTCCCTCGTCCACGAGCGCGCCGCGGCCGAGGTTCACGAGTCGCGCGCCGGGCTTCATCCGAGCCAGCTCGCGGGCCCCGATCATTCCCTTCGTCTCCGCCGTGAGCGGCGCGACGAGCGCCACCCAGTCCGACACCGCGAGCAGCTCCGCGAGACGCGCGACCTCCCACTGTTCGTCGGCGGGGGCGGGCTCGGCGGCCGGGTGCTTCCGCACCGCGATCACGCGCATGCCGAGCGCGCGCGCCCTCGTCGCGAGCGCGGAGCCGATGGCTCCCAGTCCCACCAGCCCGAGTGTCGAGCCCGCGAGCGATCCGATCGCCGGCAGCTCGCTCCACTGCGCCACCTGCGACCACTCGTGCGCACGCTGCGCGTCGCGCGCGTGGTGGAGCTTCCGCGTCAGCGCCAGCATCATGCCGAGCGCATGCTCGGCCATGGCGTCGCCGTGCAGGCCCCGGGCATTCGTCACCAGCACGTCGCTGTCGATGAGCGCGGGGAACAGCACCCCGGTCACGCTCGCGGCGGTGCAGTGGATCCAGCGCAGGCGCACCGCCCGCGGGAAGTTGTCGGAGCGCACCGCGAACCCGAGCACGACGTCGGCCTCCGGGAGCAGGGCATCGGCTTCCTCGCGCGTGCCGGGGCACGCCACCTCCACCCCGGGCATGCCCTCGGCGAGCGAATGCGCCAGCTCGCGCGGCAGGTTCCACACGCCGGTCGGAAAGCGCACCCACTCCAGCACGCGCACGCGAGTCATGGCGCGGCATGTTGCCACAGCCGCGTGCGGCATGCCGTGGCGCTCTCGGCGCAATGTCCGGGCCGCGTGCCTTGCATGCCCTCGCGGCCCCGATTAGTCTCGCCCGTCCGTTACCGGGTCACCATCACGTCTCGAGGAGGCTCGATGAGCCTGCGCCGTTCCGTCGCCGCCGCCGTGGCCGTGGCGACCGTGTCGCTCGCGTCCTCTGCCTGGGGCTCTCCCTGGCAGCTCAAGCCGGGCGAGTTCTACTCCGAGCTCTCCGGGGACTTCTATTCGGCCAGGTCCTACTTCCAGAACAGCGACTCGAAGCGCATCGCGCTCGGCGGCAACCTCGAGGAGCGGGTCGTGCGCTCGCACACGGAGCTGGGCTGGAAGAAGCACGCCTCGGTGTGGTTCGACGTGCCGTACGTGAGCCGGACGTTCGCACTGGACCCGGGCGGCTCGGTCACCTCCACCGGCCTCGGCGACTTCGACTTCGGGCTCCGCTTCGGCGCCCACGTCGCGAAGATGCCGCTCGGCATCGAGCTGGGCTGGACGGCGCCGCTCGGCGGGAACCGCAGGCTCTTCCCCGGCGTCGGCGGCTCGGGCGGCATGGACGGCACGAGTTACGTGGCGCAGGCGACGGGTCCCGTCCGCGACTCGAGCGCGTTCTTCGACTCGGGCCTGCAGAGTCTCTATGGCAACCTCGAGATCGGCGGCACCGCCGGCAAGCACACGTTCTGGACGCTCGGCGGCGGGTACCGGACCCGATACCTCACCGCCGGCGCGCGCTCGGCCGCCGAGGACCGCTACGCGGACTTTCTCTCGGCCACCGGGTCGCTCGGGATCTGGGTCGGGACGCATCTCCTCCTGACCGGCACGTACAATGGAGAGTGGGCGAGGTCGCAGGGCAATCCCTACGACCGCATCGCGACGCCGATCGCGGGGGACCACGGCCCGGACCTCCAACCGAGCAGCACGATCCTCGGCCCGCGCTTCACCTACCGCGTCGACGAGCGCATGGACGTGTTCGCCGGCACCTGGCATACGATCAACGGAAGGAACGTGCTGCACACCGATCAGTTCTACGCCGGCATCGCATGGAAGCACACCGGGCTCGATCGGCTCGCGGGAGCCTTCGGCGGTACGCGGGCGCATTGACGCGGGGGACGACGCACGGCGCCGTCCGCTAGGAGTCGCGATTCCCAATCACCTCGCACGACTGCTCCGCTCGGCGGCCCGTTACCGGGCGGGCCTGCTGTGGGGGATCGCGTGCGTGGTCTGCGCCAACGTCGCGCAGCTCGTCCAGCCCCAGGTCCTCCGTTACGCGATCGACGACCTGTACGCCGGGGTGACCGCCGAGAAACTCGGGCGCTACGCGCTCATCATCCTCGGCATCGCCGTGCTGGCCGGGCTGTTCCGCTTCGGCATGCGGCACCTGGTGATCGGCATCTCGCGCCGGCTCGAGTGCGACCTGCGGAACGAGATGTTCGCGCACCTGCAGCGCCAGCCGCTCGAGTGGTTCCAGCGCCGCCGCACGGGCGAGCTCATGTCCATCGCCACGAACGACATGGCCGCGGTGCGCATGATGCTCGGGCCCGGCGTCATGTACGCGGTCAACACGCTCACCATGGGCGTCCTGTCGGTGACGCTGATGCTGGGGATCAGCCCGCGCCTGGCCCTGCTCTCGCTGCTGCCGCTGCCGCTCGTGTCGCTGTCGGTGTGGTGGTTCGGCGACCGGATCCACCGCCGCTTCGAGCAGGTCCAGGAGCGCATGGCGCAGCTCTCGGCGCACGTGCAGGAAAACCTCGCCGGGCTGCGCGTGGTGCGCGCGTTCGGCGCCGAGGGCCGTGAGTCCGAGCGCTTCGACGAGTTGTCGGAGCACTACCGCCGCGGCCACCTGGACCTGATCCGCGTCGCCGGCGTGTTCCAGCCGTCGCTCGCGTTCTGGAGCGGCGTCGGCCAGCTGCTGGCGATCTGGATCGGCGGCCGCGAGGTGAGCCGCGGCCACATCACGCTCGGGCAGTTCGTGGCGTTCATCTTCTACCTCGGCATGCTCAACTGGCCGATGGTGGCGCTGGGCTGGGTGATCAACCTGTTCCAGCGGGGCTCGGCGTCGTTCCAGCGGATCTCGGCGCTGCTCGACGACGTGCCCGCCATCGCCACCGCGCCCGCTGCCGTGCGACCGCCCGGCCCCGCCCGCGGCGAGCTCGAGATCCGCGACCTCACGTTCCACTACCCGGGGGCGGCGACGCCTGCGATCGTCCGGCTCTCGGTCCGCGTGCGCGCGGGCTCGACGGTGGCGCTCGTCGGGCGGACCGGCTCGGGAAAGAGCACCGTGCTGTCGCTCCTGCCGCGGCTGTTCGACCCGCCTCCCGGGACGGTGTTCGTCGACGGCCACGACGTCCGCACGCTCGACCTGCCGTGGCTGCGCGCCCAGATCGCGAGCGTGCCGCAGGAGCCGTTCCTGTTCTCGGCCACGCTGGCGGCGAACATCGCCTACGGCGTCCCCGGCGAGGACCGCGCGGCGATCGCGGACGCCGCCGGGGTGGCCCATTTGCAGACCGACGTTGCCGGCTTCCCGAACGGGTTCGAAACGCGCGTGGGCGAGCGCGGCATCACGCTGTCCGGCGGCCAGAAGCAGCGGACCGCGATCGCGCGCGCGCTGCTGCGGGACGCCCCCATCCTGCTGCTGGACGACTGCCTGTCGAACGTGGACACGCACACCGAGGAGGCGATCCTCGACGGCCTGCGCCGCGAGATGCGCCGCCGCACCACGCTGCTCGTCTCGCACCGCGTGAGCACCGTGCGCGAGGCCGACCTGATCCTCGTCCTCGAGCGCGGCGAGGTGGTCGAGCGTGGCCGCCACGCCGAGCTGCTGGCGCTGGGCGGTCATTACGCGGCGCTGCACCAGGCGCAACAGCTCGAAGAGGAGATCGCCGCGTCATGAGCCTGTTCGACGGCGAACTCGAGGCCGAATCGGTCAGGGCCTACGACCACCGGCTCGCCCGGCGGCTGGTGGCCTCGCTGCGCCCCTACCGCGCGCAGGTGGCCGGCGCGGTGGTGGTGACGCTGGCGGGGGCGGCGGTGCAGCTCGCCTACCCGTGGCTCACGAAGGAGGCCATCGATCTCGGCATCCGCCACCGCGACACGTACGTGCTCGACCGCATCGCGCTCGCCTACCTGTCCGCGCTCGCGATCGGGATGGGACTCGGCTACCTGCAGGCGCAGATCATGCAGCGCGTCGGGCAGAGCCTGATGCGCGACCTGCGCGCGCAGGTGTTCCGCCACCTGCAGCGCCTTCCCGTCGCGTACTTCGACCGCCAGCCCCTCGGCCGGCTCATGACGCGCGTGACGAACGACGTCGACGTGCTGAACGAAATGTTCACCGCCGGCATCGACGCGCTGTTCGGGGACCTGTTCATCCTGGTCGGCATCGTCGTCGCGATGTCGGAGTTGAACGTCGAGCTGCTGGTGGTGACGTTCTCGGTGCTGCCGCTCATGATCGTGCTGACGCTCACGTTCCGCTCCCGGGTGCGGAAGGCGTTCCGCGACGTGCGCACCTGCCTCGCGCGGCTCAATGCGTTCATGAACGAGAACCTGGGCGGCATGAGCACGGTGCAGCTGCTCGGCCGCGAGGCGCGCAACCACGGCGAGTTCCGCGCGATCAACGCGGACCACCGCGACGCGAACCTGCGCGCCAACAACACGCACGCCGTGTTCTTCCCGCTGCTCGAGCTGGTGAGCGCCATGGCCCTCGCGCTCATCGTCTGGTACGGCGGACGACAGGTGATGTGGACCGGGATCACGCTCGGCACGCTCGTGGCGTTCATCCAGTACACGCAGCGCTTCTTCCGTCCGCTCTCGGATCTGTCGGAGAAGTACGGCATCCTGCAGCAGGCCATGGCGTCCGCGGAGCGCATCTTCGAACTGCTCGACACGCCGGTGGACCCGGCGGCCGTCGCGCTTCCCCCCGTCGCCGCCGACGGACACGAGGCGCCCGCGAAGCCGCCGGCCCCGGCGCCACCGCCCGCGACGCCGGCCCCGCGGTCGCCGGTCGCGCGCTCGCCGGTCGGAGCCGTGGCGGGCAACGGCGCCGGCCCGGCCGCGGCCGGATCGCCCGGCGTGCGCGTGGAGTTCGATCACGTCTGGTTCGCCTACGTGGACCAGCAGTGGGTGCTCGAGGACGTCAGCTTCACGGTCGAGCCCGGCGAGCGCGTGGCGGTGGTGGGGGCGACCGGGTCCGGCAAGACCACGCTCACGAACCTCCTGTTGCGCTTCTACACGCCGCAGCGCGGCGAGATCCGCGTGGACGGCCGACCGCTCGCGCACTGGGATCCGTCCGCCCTCCGCCGGCGGATCGGCCTCGTGCTCCAGGACGTGTTCCTGTTCTCGGGAACGGTCGACAGCAATCTCACGCTCGGCGACCCGGACGTGTCCCCGGCGCAGGCGCACGCCGCGGCCGCGGAGGTGCACGCCGATGCGGTCGTGGCGCGGCTGCCGGGAGGTTACGCGGCCGAGGTGCGCGAGCGTGGCGCGACGCTCTCTGCCGGCGAGAAGCAGCTGCTGGCCTTCGCCCGGACGCTGGCCCGGGATCCCGAACTGCTGGTGCTCGACGAGGCCACCTCGAGCGTGGACACGCACACGGAGCGGCTCATCCAGTCGGCGCTGCGCCGGCTGCTGGCCGGACGGACGAGCCTGGTGATCGCTCACCGCCTGTCCACCATCCACGACGTGGAGCGCATCGTGGTGCTCCACCATGGCCGGATCCGCGAGAGCGGGACGCACGCCGAGTTGCTCGCGCTGGGAGGTCTCTACCACCGGCTGGTGCGGCTCCAGTACCTCGGCAGCCCGGACGAACCGTCCGCGAGCATCTCGCCCGTGGCGTGACCCGCCCGCCGGGGTTGCGGAACGCAATCCCCATGCCACGAAGAGGGCGAAAAACACCGGTGTTTTCGTGGATTCGGCGTTGACGCGTCCCCCGCGCGGTGAATAAACTCGATGTCGTCACTCCGCTCTCCCTCTCTCTCTCTCCGGAGGTGACTTCATGTTGTTGGGGCAGAAGATCCGTGACCTGCGGCTCCGCCGTGGTCTCACGGTGCAGAAACTGGCGGAAGCCAGCGGGCTCTCGAAAGGTTTCGTGAGCCAGGTCGAGAACGGTCGAACCTCTCCTTCGCTCGCGACGCTCTACGACATCGCCCGGTCTCTCGAGACCTCCGTCGCGTCGCTGGTCGTCGAGGAGGAGTAGTTTCGCGCAGTCGTGTGCTGCGCTGGGGTCGGTGGTCGCGGGGACGTGACAGGGCCCCGCGCGGCGGCGCGTGAGCAGACTCCGGGCCGCTCGTTGAGCAGCGAGCGGCGGTGCTGCGGCGGTCAGGCGATCGGCTGATCCGGCCACCCCCGGGAAGAGGCGACGGCCCCAACGAGCCGCCGCCTCGTTGCACTTTCGGCACGGAGGCTGAACCGAGATGACCGCGCTGGCGGGTGCATGGCGGGACTTCCGTGACGCGGCCCGGCTGTTCTCGCGCCCCGCGCGGCTCTACCTTGGAGCCGAGTTCCTCGTCTGGACCGCGAACGGCATCTTCTCGGTGCTGTTCAACCTCTACCTCGTCGAGGCCGGCGCGAGCGAAGCGTTCGTCGGCAGCGCGATCTCGGCCAGCGCGCTCGGCATGGTGGTGGCGGCGCTTCCCGCCGGCTCGCTCGCGGACCGCTGGGGAAGGCGGCGCACGCTCATGCTGGGCGCGGTGCTCGAGGGCCTGGGCCACCTGCTCCGCGCCTCGTCCACGCACGGCGCGCTGGTGCTGGGCGCCGGGTTCGTGGCCGGGCTCGGCCAATCGTTCTTCCAGATCGCCGCCGCGCCGTTCCTCACCGATCACTCCACGCCGCGTGAGCGCACGCACCTGTTCAGCATGTTCTTCGCGAGCGCGCTGCTCGCGGGCGTGTTCGGGAACGCGCTGGGCGGCGCCCTGCCGGTGCTCGTGCGGGCGGTGGTCCCGGGCGTGAGCCTGTTTGCCGCCTACCGCGTGGCGCTCCTCGCCGGTGCGCTGTGCGCCGCCGGCGCGGCGCTGCCGCTCCTCGCGCTGTCCGGGCTCGTCGAGCCGAAGCCGGTGGCGGGCGCCGCCCCGCCCGCCCCGCACGAGACGCGGCGGCTGCTGCCGATCGCGATCAACGCCGCGCTCATCGGTTCGGGAGCCGGGCTCGTGATCCCGTTCATGAACCTCTACTTCAAGAACCGGTTCACGTGCTCGAGCGCCCAGATCGGCACGTTCTTCAGCATCGCGCAGGTGTTCACGGCGCTCGCGGCGCTCGCGGCCCCGGCCGTGGCGCGCCGGTTCGGCAAGCTGCGGACCGCGGTGGCGTCGGAGCTGCTGTCGCTGCCGTTCCTCGTCACGCTCGGGGGCGAGCGACACCTCGCGGTGGCGGTGGGTGCGTTCTGGCTGCGAGCCACGTTCATGCAGGCCTCGACCCCGCTTCTCCAGGCCTTCGTCATGGAGGTGTTGCCGCACGAGCTGCGTGCGCGCTCGACGAGTCTCAACAACATGGTCTGGAACCTCGGCTGGGCGGTGAGCGCCTCCGCGGCCGGCGTCGTGATCGAGCGCTTCGGCTACGCGGTGCCGTTCTACCTGACCGCCGGGCTCTACCTCACCGCGGCGCTCACGTTCTACCGTGCCTTCCGCCTCACCCCCGAGACGCCCGCAGCGGAGCTGCGGCTCTCAGAGGAGGCGAAGGGCTTGCGCGGAGACGGACCGGGCACGGAGTAGCCCGGACGATTCCGAGGAATCATGGGGAAGCGGCGGGCCGCCCGTGACCCCGGGCCGCCGGGCGGCTATGGTGGCGTGCGGCGACGGCGTGGCCCCAGGACGGGGCCCGATTCGGGAGGAGGGATCCCATGAAACGCTTGCTGCTGTTCGCCCTGATCGCCGCGGCCGCGTGGTACGGCTGGAAGCACCACGACGAGCTGCGGATGCACGGCGCGCACCAGATCGTGGTCGTGAACCACACCGGAGCCGCCCTCGAGCGCGTCCGCATCGCGGTCGCCGGGCAGGAGTTCGCGATCGAGGCGCTCGAGCCGGGCGCCAGCAAGGTGCTGCCGATGCGCAGCGAGCAGGACGGGGAGTTCGTGCTCAACTGGAACGTGCGCGGGACCGAGGGCGACAAGCACTGGTCCGGCGGGGGCTTCACGCACGGGCCCGTGCCCATGCGCCACCATCTCGAATTCGTGGACGGGAACGGCGTGGTGTGGGACAGCGAGCCGATCCCGGGCCGGACGCCGCGCGCTCCCTAGGCCCGGGTTTCGAACTCCCCGCGGGCGCGCGAAGTGCTCGACCGAAGTCTCGCCCTCCGGCCCCGACGGATCAGGTGCCGGTGCCCTCCACCAGGGCCGGTCCGCGCCGGATCTTGCCGGTGGTGGTCTTCGCGAACTCGCCCGGGCGCACGAACACCCGCTTCACCCGCTTGTAGGGCGCGAGCGCCTCGCACAGCGCCTCGACCTCGGCCCTGAGCACGCCTTCCACGAACGCCCCGTCGCAGGCGGAGCCGCGTGCGCGCGCCAGCTCCTCGAGCGCGGGCAGATTGGGAACGACGTGCGCCTGCACCTCCTCGCGCTCGCCGCGCGGATCCACGGCGCCCGCGACGACCACCTCGAGCACGTACGGCGAGTTGCTGAGCTGCAACTCGATCTCCTCGGGATAGATCTTCTTCCCCGCCGCCGTGGCGATCATGTTCTTGAGCCGCCCGGTGATCCGGACCCGGCCGTCGCTCTGGACGCGGCCCAGGTCGCCGGTGTGGAACCATCCCTCGCGCAGGACTTCCGCGGTCCGCTCCGGCTGGCGCCAGTAACCGAGCATCACGTTGGGGCCGCGCACCACGATCTCGCCGTCACCCTCGGGATCGGGGTCGTGGATCCTCACCTCGATGCCGGGCATGGGCCAGCCCACCGCGCCGGGCATCGGGTTCGGCGGCCGGTTCGCGCACACCACCGGCGAGGTCTCGGTGAGCCCGTAGCCCTCGAGCATCGGCCAGCCGAAGTCGATGTAGCGCCAGAACACCTCGGGCGCGAACGGGGCGGCACCGGTGACGAACATGCGCAGCTTGTCGAGACCCGCCTTCCGCCGCAGCGGGCGCGCGAGCGTGTGTCCGAGGCGGAGACCGGTGACTTGGCGGACGAGCCTCGATGCGCCGAGGAGCGTGCGCGCGAGGAGGCGGCTCGCGAGCGGCGCGTCGTCGATCCCCTTGTCGAGCGCGGTCATGAGCTTCTCGTAGAGGAGCGGAACGCCGATGAACAGCGTCGCGCCGCTCGAGGCCATGTCCTCGCGCAGCTCGCGCGAGGCGAGCCCGCGCGCGGTGCACACGCTCGCCCCCACGCGGAGCGGGCACAGGAGGCCGCCGGTGGCCTCGAACGTGTGGTGGAGCGGCAGGATGCTCAGGAAGCGGTCGCCGGAATCGAACTCGAGCGCACGCGCCACGGACTCGACGTTCGCGAGCAGGTTCGCGTGCGACAGCATGACGCCCTTCGCCTGGCCGGTCGTTCCCGAGGTGAAGATGAGCACGGCGAGATCGTCCGCCCGGGCTTCGAGCGCCGGCGCGGAAGCCGAGGCGTATTCCCGCTGGGCCAGGTCCCAGTGCGGCAACCCGGGCTCGGGATCGAGCGACACGAACCGGAGGCCCGGCCGCCGGGCGAGCCGTGCCGCCTGGAGCACGGGCAGGTGGCGCGCGTCGCACACGGCGTGCGTGACCTCGGCGAACGCGAGGATCTCGCCCACCTCCAGGTCCTTGTGCTGGGCATCGAGCGGGACCACCACCGCCCCCGCGGCCATCACGGCCAGGTAGGCGAGCCCCCACTCCGGACGATTGTCGCTCTGGAGCGCCACACGTGCGCCGGGCCGGACGCCCTCGTGCTCGAGGAGCGCCGCGAACGCCCGCACCGCGCGCGCCGCGGCCGCGAAACTGTAGCCCGACCAGCTCCCGGCGACGTTGCGGAGGAGGAACGGCCGTTCGCCGTAGCGCTCCGCGGCGTACTCGAGCAGTTCGGGAACGAGCTCGACCACCGGAGCCGGCGCGGACGATCGCTGGGACATGGGTCGAGGCTAGGCGCGGCCTCGCTCGATGGTCAACCGGGCTTGCGCGCCACCGCGATGTGCGCGAGCACCTCGCGCGGGTCGAAGAACAGCCGGTCCATGAACTCGAACCCCAGCTGCAGGATCACGTAGAGGAGCCGGACCGGGATCTCGGTGAGCACGCGCGTCGGGCCGTGGTTGATCCGCTGCAGCCCGGCAATGGTCGAGAGCCCCACGCGCGCCCACAGCCCGCCCACCGCAACGACCTCGAGCGGTTCGAACCCGGCGCGCTTCAGCAGGTGTTCCGCGCCGAAACGGGTGAAGCGGAAATAGTCGTGCGGCTCGTCGTGGAGCGGCACCATCTGCGTGAACTCGAGGATCAACACGCCGCCGGGCCGGAGCACCCGGTACGCCTCCTCGATCATGCGGAGCGGCTCGGGCAGGTACGTGAGCATGCTCAACCCGAGCACCGTGTCGAACGACGCGGCGCGGAACGGCTGCGCCTCGGCCGTGGCGAACGCGTCGGGCCGCGCGCCGGCCAGGTAGCGCGAGCCGGCGAGGTCGCTGCCCCAGTAGCGCCGCACCCGGCCGGCGAAGAGCGGCGCGAACGGTTTCGCGCCGCAGCCCACGTCGAGCAGATCCCCGCGCGCGTGGACGCGCACGCGCTCGAGCGCCGCGATGAGCTTGTGATTCGCGAGCCAGTTGAACTTCCATGGCGTGAAGCGGCCGGTGGCCCCGGAGGTGATCCGGCGCCACAGGCCGGCGCCGCGGGGCGCCGCCGATCCGCTCACTCGCGCGTCCACTCGAGCACGTACTCGCCGAGGTTCACGCGCGCCTCGACCTGTCCCTGTTCCACGACCACTTCGGCCTTCGGGTCGTCGTGCGGCCCGACGAACCGCGTCCCCCGCACCCCCTCCGGCGCCGGGAACCGCAGGCCCTCCCGTGGCACGCCGTAGTGCCGCAGCAGCACCCCGCGCCCGGCCAGCTCGCGGACCGACCATCCGCGCTCGCACAGCTGGCGCACCTCGTGATCGGTCAGGAACACGGCGCCGTCGGCGCACAGTCGCCCGAGCAGCGCCGACAGCGCGGCACGTCCCGCGTTGGACCACGCGGCGTCCAGGTGCGCGTAGTTCATCCGATGCGTGCTGATCACCGCCGGCCGGCCCTGGCTCCAGGCCGCGCGCGCGGCGTGGTGCGCGGCCTCGAGCCCGCGGCGGCCGGGCGCCGAGGCGTCGCCGGTGGGCTCGAACGCGATGCGCGGCGGCATGTAGAAGCGCTCGCCCTCGCGCTGCGGGAAGCGCATGCCGAGCCAGCGGCGACGCAGCGGCGACAGCACGCGCCCCGCCTGCTCAGCCTTGCCCTGGAACGTCGAGAGCCCGACCGCCTCGGCCAGCTGCTCGAACCAGTCGTCGAACCGGTAGTCGGGAGGGCAGCACGAGGTGGGGGCGCGGCCGAACACGAGCCGGAACACGTGCAGGGCCTTGCGCAGGTTCTCCGCCCGCAGCTCACGCGGCTCGCTCGCGTCGAACTCGCCGCTCGCCTCGACCGCCAGGCCGATCGGACTCTGCTGCTCGTGCGCGCGGCGCGCGTCGTCCTGGCCGCGGCGCAGCGCATTCAGCCACGCCGACTCGGGCAGGTGGTGGAGCCCGTGCAGCTCCGCCCACCACACGCCGTCCGCATCGGCCTTGCGCACCGCGTCCCACATGCCGGGGCGGGCCCAGCGGGCGGGGAACCCGGGCGCCGGCACGAGCGGCAGCTCCTCCACCTCGAACAACGGCGGGTGAAGCGCCGCGTAATCCGGGTTGGCGACGATGGTGTTGGCCTGCCAGACGGGGGGAAGGCCGTCGCCGCCGCGCCAGCCGAGCAGGACATCCGCGAGTTCCCGCACGTCGTCGGCCGTCTCGAGCGTCGAGCGGCCGTAGCGAAGCCCTGCGTCGGTGCGGAAGGCCGGCAGGTGGGCCAGCGCGCGGTGCGCACGGTCGTCGGGAACCCAGGCGCACAATCCCCAATCATCGCTTTCCAACACCACCGCCTTGAGGCGGTGCCAATCGAGGTTCACGCGCGGCTCCCGGGCTCCAAAGGGCTTGGAGCATAGCATTCTCACTGGTCGCGGCACGACCCCGCCCGCTACCATGGATGCACCGTGCCCTTCCCCTTCCGACCGCCGCCGGCCGCGGCCCGGCGTACGCGTGCCCTCGCGTGCGCCACGTTCGCCGTGCTGGGCGCCTGCGCTGCCGGTGTGTTCGCCGCCCCGCTCCCGCGCACGCGCCCGCTGCCGCCGCCCCTCGCGCCGCTCGTGCCCGCGCGCGCGAGTTCCGCGGCGTCGGCGCTCGAACGGGCGTGCGGTGCGAACGTGGATGCGCTGCCCGAGGCGTACACCGCGATGGCCGAGCACCTGGCGCTCGCGGGCCCTGCGCTCCCGACCTCCTACTCGCTCGACGCCGGGGCGATCGCCGTGCTGGAGGACGACGGCACGTTCTTCTTCACGGACAAGAACGGCAACGCGAACCTCGACGTCGCCGCCACAGGGCGCGCGTTCTACCGCACGCACGGCGACGACTATGACGTGCTGGCGCTGTATCTCGCGAGCGGCCTCAACAACTGGCTCGGCTCCCCCACCTCGCTGGCAGCCGCCTGGCTCACGCGGAACGCGATCTCCGGCATCGGGCTCGACCTCTTCGACGACAACACCTCGCTCGGCCTCCCGCCTCGGGTGCAGACCGTCCTCACCATGAACGGCCTGCAGCACTACCCCGACGATCCCGCCGCCGAGGTTCCGGGGCTGCCCCACTACGTGACCCAGGACGTGCTCGCGCACGAGTTCGGGCACCACTGGCTCGCGTACCCATTGGTGGAGGACAGCACGGGCCCCTCGATGAACCTGCTGGGACGCGCGCACCAGCACTGGAGCTTCTTCTTCGACGCCGACGGCTCGGTCATGGAGGGCGCGGACTGGCAGGCGGTGGAGCCGGACTCGTTCGTGATGCTCGAGCCCATCACCCGGTACGGCCCGGTGGACCAGTACCTGATGGGTGTGCGCGCGCGCGACGAGGTGGACACCTTCTTCGTGGTCTCCGACACGGCGACGTTCAACCCGCCCGGCCCCTACCTCCCGATCAGCGATCCGAGTCCGGGTATCGGTGCGCGGGGGGCGGCCACCCGTTACGGGATCGGCGCGCTCGAGGCGGCGAACGGACCGCGCAGCCCGGACGCGGCCGGCAGTCCGCACCAGATTCGGGTGGCGTTCGCGCTGATCGTTCCGCACGGAAGCCCCGCCGACCCGGCCGACCTCGCCAAGCTGGAAACCATCCGCGCCGCGTTCCCCGGCACGGTCTCGCAGTATTCCGGCGGCCGCATGACGCTCGACGCCTCGCTCGACTCGCGCGCCGGGTACCTGAAGCTCGAGCACACCGGACTCCCCGACACCGAGACGCCGAACGAACCGGTGAACGTCGGGCTCCAGGTGACGGTGGTGCAGGCCGGCATCCCGATCACGGTCCGCCCGGACGGCGTCCAGCTCTTCTGGAGGACCGACGCCGGCGCGTCATGGAGCGCCTTACCCATGGCGCCCGTGTCCGCCGACTCGTTCACCACGGTGCTGCCCGGCTACCCGGAGGGCACGACGCTCCAGTACTGGTTTCGCGCCCTGAGCGATTCGGCGGGCCTCTTCACCGACCTGCCGGAGCTCTCCCGAAGCCTGCCGTTCGCGTTTCACACCGGGCCCGACACCACGCCGCCCCGAATCGTCCACGTCCCCGTGCTCGGGCAGTCGAGCGACCGCCTGCCCCAGCCCTTGCTCGCCCGGGTCACCGACAATCTCGGCGTGGATTCGGTGTGGTGCGAGTACTCGCTGGCGGGAGGTCCGCAGCAGTCGCTCGCCGCAACGCCCGTCGGGCGCGACTCGTTCCAGGTCTCGCTCGGCGGCGGCGCCCCGCGCGGCTCGTGGATCGCGTACCGTTTCGCCGCGCGCGACCGGGCGGTCGCGGGCAACATCGGATACTCGAACCCGGCATTCGACACGCTGCGCGTGGGCCACGACATCGTCGACGATTTCTGGAATCCCAGCCCGTGGTTCCACGCGAACGTCCGCTTCAACCGCAGGGACGAATGGCACCTGGTCGAGAACCCCTCGTCGCCCGCCGGCACGACGGCGTGGCACTGCGGAAACGATTCGCTCCCCTACGGCCCCTACCAGGATGCGGCGCTCACGAGCGGGCTCGTCTACGACATCGTGCCGGGCTGCATCCTCACGTTCATGCACCGCTACGACCTCGAGGCCACCTCCGCGACCGACGCGTCGGACGGCGCCCGGGTCGAGATCGCGTCGTCCGACGGCACGTGGCAGCCCGCGACACCGGCGAGCGGCTACACGCACCTGATGATGCCGAGCGACCAGGGATTGCCACAGGGCGCGCCGTGCTGGAGCGGCCGGCGCGACGACTGGCACGGGGAGCAGATCGACCTCTCGCCCTACGCTCCCGGTCCCATTCGCGTCCGCTTCCGGATGAGCACCGACCTGTTCGTGGGTCGCGGCGGCTGGTGGGTGGACGACGTGCGCATCCACTTCCCCGACCAGCCCACGACGGGCGTCCCGGGCACGGGCGCGCTCCGCGTGGAACTGGGCCCCCTGTCGCCGAACCCGGCGAGCGGCCCGCTCCAGCAATCGCTCCGCCTGCCGCGCGCGGCGAATGTGGAGTGGACGCTCTACGACCTCGCCGGGCGCCGCGTCGCGAGCCTGTGGCGCGGCGTGTTGCCGGCGGGTGCGCACGAACTCCGCGGGGAGCTCCCGCGCTCACTCGCGGGCGGGCTCTACTTCTCGCGAGTTCGCGTCGGGGGATGGAACGCGCCCGTGCGGCGGGTCGCCCTCGTTCGCTGACCCGGCCCGCTCACTCGTAGCGCAGCGAATCGATGACGTCCAGGTAGGCCGCGCGGCGCGCCGGGTACCAGCCGAAGAACACACCCACCAGCGAGGCGAACCCGAGCGCCAGCAGCACGACCTGCGGCTGCACCTGCGTGGGCCAGCGGGCGATGTTCGTGATCACCTTGGCGGCGGTCACGCCGATCGTTACGCCGAGGATCCCGCCGGCGAACGAAAGGAAACAGGCTTCGGTGAGGAACTGGAGCAGGATGTCGTGACGGCGTGCCCCCATGGCGCGCCGGATGCCGATCTCGCGCGTGCGCTCGGTGACCGACACCAGCATGATGTTCATGATGCCGATTCCGCCGACCAGCAGCGACACGGCGGCGATGCTCGCGAGCAGCGTCGTCATGACCTTGCTCGTGCTCTCGGCGGTGGTCTGCATCTCGAGCTGCGTGAACATGAAGAAGTCGTCGTCCGCCCCGGGCCGGATGTGATGGCGCTGGCGGAGCAGCTCCGAGATCTGCTGCACGGCCACCGGCACGGCCGCCTCGCTCACCGCCGAGACCGCGATGTTCTGCACGTAGGTGATGCCGAGGATCTTCCGTTGCGCCGTGGTGTAGGGAACCAGCACGACATCGTCCTGGTCGCCGCCCATGGTCTGCCCGCCCTTGTAAGCCAGCACGCCCACGACCTTGAACGGCACGTCCTTGATGCGCACCACCTGCCCGACCGGAGTCGCGCTCCCGAACAGCTGCTCCTTCACCTTGGAGCCCAGCACCGCGACCTTCGCCGCGCCGCGGACGTCGGCGTCGCTGAACATGCCGCCGTCGTCGACCGCCCACTGCCGGATGTCCAGGAACTCGGCCGTCGTGCCCTGGATGGTCGTGCCCCAGTTCATGTTGCCGGCCACCACCTGGGCGCCGCGCCGCACCATGGGCGCGACCGCGACGACCGCGGGACACTCCTTCCGGATCGCGTCCGCGTCGTCCGCGGTGAGCGTGGTGATGCCACCCATGCCCATGCGCACGCCGCCGGCCGTGACCGTGCCGGGGATGACCGTGAGCGTGTTGGCCCCGAGCGCGCGGATCTGCGCCTGCACCGCGTCGCGCGCCCCCTGCCCGATCGCGAGCGTGGCGATCACGGCCGCGACGCCGATGACGATGCCGAGCACGGTGAGCGCCGAGCGCATGCGATTGCGCGCCAGCGCCTGCGCGCCGAGTTCGAGGAGCACGCGGGCGTTCACCTCCGGCCTCCCGGGCCGCGGAACTGCGGGCCGCCCATGCCCGGGGGCGGCTGGAGCTGCGTGGCCCGCGAAGCGTTGCCGAGCTCGATCGCGAGAATGACGACGTCCCCCGCCTTGAGCTCATCCGAATGTATCTCGGTCATGCTGCCATCGGTGATGCCGGTCAGGACGTGGATCGGGAAGGGTTTGCCGTCGCGCAGGACGTAGAGCATGCCCGGCTTGAGCGAGCTGGCCGTGCCCGCCTCCACTCCGGCGCGCAGGCTGTCCGCGCCGCGCCCGCCGTGCATCCCACCCGGCATCTCGCCGCGACCGCCACGCCCCCAGCGAGTTCCCACGCTCGCGGAGTCCTCGCGTCCGCCCGCCATCCCGCCCGTTGGCCCGCCGTGCGGGCGATGTCCCCAGCGACCTCCCGCGCTCGCGGAGTCGCCGGCCGCGGCGGGCTGCTGCGCCTGGGCCTCGCGCACCGGCGTCAGCGCCGAGCCCATGCCCGCGAAGCCACGCCGGCCGCCGGCCGCGCCGCCCGGTGCACCGCCCCCGCCGCCGGCGCCGCTCCTGCCGCCTCCCGGGCCGCCGCCGTTCCCGCCGCCATTGCCAGCGCCCGGGGGCCGGAACCGGAGTGCGGCATTCGCCACCTTGAGCACGTCCTTCCGCGTCTCCACCAGCACGGTGACGTTGGCCGTCATGCCCGGACGCAACCGGAGGTCGTCGTTCCCCGTCCGCATCACCGTCGTGTACGTGACCACGTTCTGGTCGATGATCGGCTCCAGCCGCACCTGGGACACGCTGCCCTCGAACGTCACGTCGGGGAACGCGTCCACCGTGAAGCGCACCGGCAGCCCGGGACGGATGCGGCCGATGTCGGCCTCGTCGATGCGCGTCTCGACCTGCATCTGTGTCAGGTCGTTCGCGATCACGAACAGCTCCGGAGCCTGCAGGCTCGCGGCCACGGTCTGGCCGACGTCCACCTGGCGCGAGATCACCACGCCGTCGATGGGCGAGTGGATGGTGGTGTGCTCGAGGTCGAGCCGTGCCGAGCGAAGCTGGGCATTGGCCTGCATGAGGTCGGCCTTCCGCTGGTCCACCACCGCCTCGGCGGCGTCCACATCCGCCTGCGCGACGTAGTTGCCCTTCAGGAGTTCCAGCGAGCGCGAGTACTGGCGCTGGCCGTCCTTCAACGCGGCCTCGGCGTGCGCCACCGTGGCTTCCGCCTGCGCGACACGCGTCTGGAAGCTGGACGGCTCGATCTGGGCGAGGACCTCGCCGGAGCGCACGCGCGAGTTGTAGTCCGCGTGCAGCGCGCTGATCGTGCCGCTCACCTGCGTCCCGACCTGGACCTGGACGACCGGCCGCACGCTGCCGGTGGCCGAGACCGTCGCGGTCAGGTCGCCCTGCTCGATCGTCGTGGTCCGGTAGCGGGGCGCCTCGCCGTGAGCGCGTATCTTCATGAACCACAGCGCTGCGGCGACCAGCACGACGGCGCCCCCGATGAGGGCGATGCGCGAACGGCTCACGAGCGGCTCCTTGGCGAACACGGGGGATTCGGGCCGCGCACACCGCGCGACCGGACGGGCGAACGGACTCTACCGCCTCGACGGACGGACGATAGTCGCACACGGTCCCCCCGGCCAGCCCGCGCGCATCGACGAACGCCGTCGCACGCGCCCCGAGCGTGCGCCCGGGTCAGGAACTCGCCAAGCCGAGCCGGAGCGGGTCGCGGCTCACCCGAGCCCGTGCTCCAGCGCCGCTCCGAGCTCGGCGAGCTTCCTGTCGAAGAAATGGCTCGCCCCCTCGACCAGCTCGAGGCGCTTGGGCTCGGCCCAGGTCGGGAATACGCGCGCGAGGTTCTCGGGCTTGCACACGTCATCGGCCGTGCCCTGCACCACGAGCTTCGGGACCGGACAGGTGCGCATCTCCTCGAACGTCTGCGTGTGCACGCCCGGCGCGACCATGATGAGCTGCGCCACGGCGGACTCCGAGGCGGCGACGCGCGAGGCGACCCACGCGCCGAACGAGAAGCCCGCGACCCAGACGCGCGCGGCCGGGTGCCGACGCCGCAGCCAGTCCAGCGCCACCAGCGCGTCGTCGCGCTCGCCGCGCCCGCGGTCGTGAACCCCCGCGCTCTTCCCCACCCCGCGGAAGTTGAATCGCAGCACCGTCCCGCCGCGGGCGAACAGCGTCGCCGCCACGCGATGCGTGACCTTGTTGTGCAGCGTGCCGCCGTAGAGCGGATGCGGGTGGCAGACGAGCGCGACGAACCCCGGCTCCGCGCCCGCGCGCTCCTGGAGCAGCCCCTCGATGTGCCCGGCCGGGCCCTGGAGCTCCAGCGGCACCAGCTGTGAGACCGGGGTGTGCGGCCCGCTCACCGGCGCGCCGGCTTGAAGCGGCCGGCCAGGCGCTCGTGCAGCTCGCGCGAGGGCGTGGCGTAGTTGAGTCCCCCGCCGTCCCCCAGCGCCAGCACGCAGCGGGTCTCGAGCATCCAGTCCTCGAGCCCGAGCGGCAGCCCTTCGCGGAAATCCGTCAGGTCGCCGGACACGCGCGCGGGGAACGGCTCGAACTCGTCGTTCCACTCCACCGCGAAGAACACCTCGTCGCCTCCCGCGAGCAGGCCGGCCCCGGAACACTTCTCCATCTCGCCCGGCTCGACGAGCAGCGTGCCGCGGTGCTCGCGCGGCCGGATGCCCTCGGCGCGCAGGCGGCGACGGACCGCCGGTTCCTCGCCGGGACGCTCCTGTCCCTCGAGCACGGAGATGGCCGCGAGTTCGTAGTGCGGGAGCAGGTCGACGGCGTCCACCACCTCGGACACCGTGGCGTGGAGGCGGCCGAAGTAGATGCGTTCGGTCACGATTGTGGGAGCCGGCGCGGCCGGCGCGAGAGGGACAGGCGGCCCGCGGGTCGGACCATGGAGGGAGTCTAGCCCGGACCAATCGCGCAACGCGAACCGGGCAGCCCGGGACGGCCTACCCGCGGCCGCGCGCGGGCACGGTGAGGATCGGGCAGGCGACCAGGTGCCGCACGCTCGACACGGTGGCGCCGAACACGGCATCGGACAGGCTCTTGTGCCCGTGCGAACCGGTGACCAGAAGGTCGGCGCGCTCCTGTCCCACGATGCGCGCGATCTCGGGCGCCGGCTCGCCGTGCCCGGGGCGGGAGCCGGTGCGGATCCCGCGCAGGCCGAACTCACGCGCGAGTGACTCGAGCGCCTGCAGATCCTCGCGGCTCTCGCTGTCGAGGCTCTGCTCGCCGAGCCAGCGGCTCGCGGCGCTCTCGGCCACGTGCACGAACACCAGCTCGACCTCGGGCGTCAGCTGTGCATGCCGCAGGAACTGGAGCACGGTGTCGTCCGTGTCGGCGAGTTCCACGGCGATCGCGATGCGTCGATAGCTGCCCGAGCTCCAGCGTCGCGGCTCCGCCAAGGCGGCCAGGCCCGCGCCCCTCGCGCCCCGAGATCCCGCCGCCGCGAGCGCCGGTCCGGGCGAGGCCGGCACGAGCCGCGGCCACCCGCGGGCGAGGAGCGGAGCGAGCACGAGGTAGACGAGCAGGTTGTCCACCCCGCGTTCGCCCTGCCACAGGATGACCGCCGCGGCCGGGATGATGGCGAGCCCCCGACTCACGAGCCGCCTGAGCCAGGGTCGCACGCGCACGCGCAGGAATCCTTCCATGACGATCTGCCCCGCGAGCGTGCCGGTGACGGTGCTGTCCTGGCCCGCGCACAGGAGCGCCACCGCGAACAGCGTCGGGGCGAGACGGGTTCCGAGCAGCGGGGAGAGCAGGCGATGCGCTTCCTTCAGGCTGCCGACGTCGGTGAAGCCATGGCGATGGAACGTCGCCGCCGCAAGGACCAGGATCGCGAGGTTCACGAACATCGCGGCGTTGAGCGCCACCGCCGAATCCACCAGGTTCATCCGGCAGGCGTCCTTCCGACCGGCGGGCGTAGCCTCGATGTTCCGGCTCTGGACCAGGGCGCTGTGCAGGTAGAGATTGTGCGGCATGACCGTCGCGCCGAGGATGTCCATCGCCACGTACAGCGATTCGCCGCGGAGCCCGAGCACGGCCGGCTGCCCGCCCGGCGAGCTCCCGAACAGCGTCGGCACGCCGTCCCGGGCCGCGCGGCACGAGGTTCGCGACGATGGCCGGCAGATCGGGATGCGAGAGCAGCATCTGCACCGCGAAGCATCCGCCGATCGTAACGACGAGCGTGAGGATGAACGCCTCGAGCCGGCGGATGCCGAAGTTCGAGAGCGCGAGCAGGGACAGCACGTCGAGCGCGGTGATGGAGACGCCCGCGAGGAGCGGAAGGCCGAACAGGAGCTGGAGTCCGATCGCCGCCCCGATGACCTCGGCCACGTCGCAGGCGACGATCGCGAGCTCTCACAGGATCCACAATGGCCACACGAGCACGCGCGGATAGAAGTCGCGACAGGCCTGCACGAGGTCGCGGCCGGTCACGACACCGAGGCGGGCGGACAGCGTCTGGAACAGCACCGCCATGAGGCTGCTCATGACCAGCACCCAGACGAGCTGGTAGCCGAACCGGGAGCCGCCCGCGAGGTCGGTCGCCCAGTTGCCCGGATCCATGTAGCCCACGCTCACGAGATAGGCCGGGCCGGCGAACGCGAGCATGAGCTGGAGCCAGTGGCGCGCGAGCCGGCCGCGGCTGTCCGGAATCGGATGCCCGTGCGGGTCCTCCTTCGGGTGGCTCATGTAGCGGTCGAGCGCGTCGAGCACACGGTCGCTGACGTGGTGCTCGAGTTCCTCGGCGTCCTCGTCCACGTCGCTCCAGTCGAGCTCGAGCACGTTGACGAGGAACGCCTCGAGGATCCGATGCCGCCGCAGCACGAGCAGCGCCGCGCGCTCGCCGTCCGGCGTCGGGCTCGCGACGCCGCGCGCGCCGAGCGTGACGAGCCGCTCCTCGGCGAGGCGCGCCAGCATGTTCGTGACGCTCGGCGCCGACACATGCAGGTGACGGGCCAGCGCCGACACGGGCACGGGCGAGCCGGCGCCGAGTTGGAGCAGCGCCTTCAGGTAGTTCTGCCGCGATCGACTCGCGGGGACTGCGGTCGAGTGCATGGGCCTCCTGACCGTGACGCGGACCTGTCATTAGGTACGACTAACTTGGCGATTTGTCCAGACTAATCTTCGGCTGGAAGTCTCCGGGACTCGAGTCGTCGCTCGGCGCTCGGGGAGGCCCGGGGGGCTGCGGATCAGGCGAACGTTCGTCGCCGACATCCCTGTCGGCTCCTCACTCGGCTGAAGGCACGCTCCGCCTCCTGGCTCTCGCGTGCCTTCAGGCGCCGCCAGATCCGCAGCCCCCCGGGCCTCCCCTCGGGTCGGGCGCGACAACCCCCGGCCCTCCCCGCGCGCCAACAACAGACAGCGTGACGGAAGTTTGCCCGCGTCGTTGTTGCTCGGCTACGCTCCGCCGTCCCTTCCAAGCCCTCCCGGAGCCGCCCTCATGCCGCAGATGACCATGGTGCAGGCGATCAGCGACGCGTTGCGCGTTTCGTTGCGCGACGACTCCCGGGTCGTGGTGCTGGGGGAGGACGTGGGGCGGAACGGCGGGGTGTTCCGGGTGACCGAGGGGCTGCAGGCGGAGTTCGGGGCCGAGCGCGTGCTCGACACGCCGCTCGCGGAGAACGGCATCGTCGGCGGCGCCATCGGGATGGCGCTCTACGGACTGAAACCGGTGGCCGAGATCCAGTTCGTGGACTTCATCTACCCCGCGTTCGACCAGATCGTGTCCGAGCTGGCCAAGTTCCGCTGGCGCTCCGGGGGGCAGTACAGCTGCCCGGTCGTCGTGCGTGCGCCCTACGGCGGCGGCATCCGCGGCGGCCTCTACCACTCGCAGAGCCCGGAGGCCTATTTCTGCCACACGACCGGCCTGCAGGTGGTGATCCCGGCAACGCCCTCCGACGCCAAGGGATTGCTGATGTCGGCGATCCAGGGAAAGGACCCGGTCATCTTCCTCGAACCGAAGCGGCTCTACCGGACGACGAAGGAGGACGTGGCCGAAGGCCCGTTCACCGTGCCGATCGGCAGGGCCCGCGTCGCGCGCGCCGGCGAGCACGTAACGGTGCTCGCCTACGGCGCCATGGTGCCGGTGTCGCTGGAAGCGGCCGAGCAGGCGGCGGCGCGAGGCTGGAACGTCGAGGTGCTGGACCTGCGCACGCTCCTCCCGCTCGACGCGGAGGCGATCCTCACGAGCGTCCGCCGTACCGGGCGCGTGGTGATCGTGCACGAGGCGCCGCGCACGTGCGGTTTCGGCGCCGAGCTGTCCGCGCTCGTCGCGGAGCAGGCGCTCACCTCGCTCCTCGCCCCGGTGCTGCGCGTGACCGGCTACGACACGCCGTTCCCGTATACGCTCGAACACACCTACCTGCCCGATGCCAGGCGCGTGTTCGCGGCGCTCGAGCACGTGATGAGCTACTGAGGTGGCCGACTGACATGCTCGTGATCGTGTGGGAATACATGGCGAGGCCCGACCGGCTGGAGGAGTTCGAGGCGCTCTACCGCCCGGACGGCCCGTGGGTGCAGCTCTTCAAGCGGAGCCCGGGCTTCATGAGCACGACGCTGATGCGCGACGTGAACGACCCGCACCGGTTCGTGATCGCCGACCGCTGGAACTCCGGCGAATCGTACGAGGCGTTCAAGCGCGACTTCGCCACGGATTACACCGCGTTGAGCGAGCGCGGCGAACGATTGCACCGGGCCGAGCACCTGATCGGCCGATTCGAATTCGTGGAATGAGCGAGGAGACCATGACGGCGACGCCCCCACCGACCTACGACGTGAAGCTGCCCGACATCGGCGAGGGCGTGGCCGAGGGTGAGATCGTGCGCTGGCTGGTGAAGCCGGGTGAGGCGGTGCGCGAGGACCAGCCTCTGGTCGAGGTGATGACCGACAAGGCGAGCGTCGAGATCCCGTCGCCACGCACCGGGACCATCGCGGCGCTGCACGTGGAGGAGGGCGCGATGGTCCCCGTGGGCACCGTGCTCGTGAGCATCACCGTCACGGGTGGCGCTCCCACGGCCCCGGCGCCCGCCCCGGCGCAGGCGCACGCGGCTCGCGCCGCCACGGCGGCCCCTGCCACGGCGGCCGCGGCGAGCGCCCCCGCCGCGGGCGCACCGGCGCGGGTCGATGCCGCGCCGGCGGTGCGCGCGCTGGCGAAGGAGCTGGGAGTCGCGCTCGAGCGGGTGCGCGGCAGCGGACCGGGTGGCCGCATCTCCGCGGACGACGTGCGCGCGGCGGCGGGCAGCAAGCCGCCGGCCCCCCCGCTCCCCGGCACCCCAACCGCACCGACCGGGCCGGAGGCCCAGGGCCATCCCAACGACGAGACGCGCCAGCCGCTCCGGGGACTCCGCCGGCGCATCGCCGAGCACATGCGGCGCTCGCTCTCGACCGCGGCGCAGTTCACGTTCGTGGCCGAGTGCGACTTCACGGCACTGGTCGAGCATCGGGCCGGGGTGGCGGCGCGGGCCCGGGCCGCGGGACTCAAGCTCACCTATCTCGCGTACCTCTTTCGTGCCCTGCCGCTCGTCCTCCGCGAGTTTCCGCTCCTCAACAGCTCGCTCGACGATGAGACGCACGAGATCGTGCTCAAGCGCCGCTACCACCTCGGGCTCGCCACGAACACCGACGAGGGGCTCACCGTGCCCATCGTGCACGATGCGGACCGGCTCGGGCTCTTCGCGCTCGCGCGCGAGATCGACCGGCTGGCCGCGGCCGCGCGCGCGCACAAGCTGAAGCTCGAGGAACTGCAGGGCGGAACGTTCACCGTGACGAGCACCGGCGCCAGGGGTGGCGTGCTCGCCACGCCGATCCTCCACCATCCACAGGTGGCGATCCTCGGCCTCCACGCCGTGACCCCGAAGCCGGCGGTGGTGGACGGCAAGATCGTGGTGCGCGACCTCGGGAACCTCTCCCTGTCGCTCGACCATCGCGTGGTGGACGGGGCCGTGGGCGCAGACTTCCTGTACGCGCTCATCGCGAAGCTCGAGAGCCCCGCGACGTGGATGAACGACGGGGACCTCGCGTGACCGGCGTGACGGGATCGGCCGGCGGGACGGACGTTCGCGTGGACGAGACGCTCCGGCGCGTGCTCGACGAGCGGGGACGCGAGGTCGCCGCGCCGCCTTCCCTGCCCGACGACGACCTGCTGGCGCTCCACCGCCACATGCTCAAGATGCGGCTCCTGGATCAGCGCATGCTGTCGCTCCAGCGCCAGGGACGCATCGGATTCTACGGCATGGCCACCGGGCAGGAGGCCTCGGTGACCGGCTCCGCCTACCCGCTCCGGAAGGGCGACTGGGTCTTTCATGCCCTGCGCGAGACCGGGGTATGCCTGTGGCGTGGAACCTCCGTGCAGGAGTTCGTCTGCCAATTGATCGGCAACTCGGGCGACGTCCTCCTCGGCCGGCAGATGCCGATGCACTTCAGCGACCGGAAGGTGAACTCGGTGGCCTGGTCGAGCGTCATCGGCACGCAGTTGCCGCACGCCATGGGCGCCGCCTACGCCGCGAAGCTCCTCCGGCACGACACGGTGTGCGTGGGGTACATCGGGGACGGCGGCACCTCGAGCGGCGACTTTCACGCCGCGCTCAACTTCGCCGCGGTGTGGAAGGTGCCGGCGGTGTTCTTCTGCCAGAACAACCAGTGGGCGATCTCGGTGCCGCTCGCGGCGCAGACGGCATCGAGCAGCATCGCGGTCAAGGCGGTCGCGTACGGCATGCCGGGGATCCGCGTGGATGGCAACGACCTGCTCGCGGTCATCGCCGCGCAGCGCGAGGCGGTCGAACGCGCGCGCTCGGGCGGGGGCCCGACGTTGATCGAATCGGTCACGTTCCGCATGGGCGGCCACTCCTCGAGCGACGACCCGACGCGTTATCGCGACGCGGCGGAGGTCGAGCTGTGGGAGACGCGGGACCCGGTCGCGCGATTCGCCGCGTGGCTCAGGGGCAAGGGCCTGCTCACCGATGCCCACCTCGAGCGGTGGACCGGGGAGATCAACGACGAGATCTCCGCCGCCGTCACGGCCGCCGAAGCGCTGCCGCCGCCCGGGATCGACAGCATCTTCACCGACGTCTACGCGGAGATGCCGCAGCACGTCCTGGAGCAGATGAAGTACGCACAGGCGCTGGGACTCGGCACCCGGTTCGAAGGCGCGTTCCCGCTGTGAAGGACGCGCTGCTCGTCGCGTTCGGCGGCGCGATCGGAAGCGTGCTGCGCTGGGCGGTGCTGTCGGGTGCGTCGCGCCTCCCGCGCGCGGGCGCCTTCCCGTGGGGCACGCTGGCCGTGAACCTGGCGGGTTCGTGCGCGATCGGCTTCGTGCTCACGCTCGCGTTCGAGCGCGGGCTCGTCGCGCCCGCGACGCGGCTGTTCCTCGTCACCGGCGTGCTCGGCGGGTTCACCACGTTCTCGGCGTTCTCCTGGGAGACGCTCGTGCTCGTGCGCGACGGCCACGCGCTGGCGGCGGCGGGTTACATGGCGGGCTCCGTGCTCGGCGGTTTCGCGGCCGCGGTGCTCGGCGCCGCGCTCGCGGGGCAACTGGGAACCACGGTCGCGTCGCTCGCCGCGTGAGCGCTACCGGCCCGGCGTCGCGGGCGGCAGCTTGAGGCGAGTCCCGACGGGAACGTCAGGATGCACGAGATCGTTCAGCATCATGAGCGCCGTCACCGTCGTGTTCCAGCGGCGGGCGATCACGGACAGGGTCTCGCCCTCGGCGACCACGACCGTGGCCGGGCGCTCGACGGTGACGGCGTGCGCCGCGGACGCCGGCGCGGTGGCCGCCGCGGACGCCGCCGCGCCCGGTGGGCGCACGGTGCTCGCGGGCGGCGCGTTCGTCGGCCGCTCCGTGGAACGACGGTCCGCGTGCGGCACGGTCGCCGGCGTCGCGGAGCGCTCGTGCGTGACAGCCTCGTGCGCTTTCCGCGACGCGGCGCCGGCGTGGACCGAGGGTCCGGGCCGGAACGTCAGGCCGATGCGGTGCTGTCCCGCGCCGGTGGCACCCTCCGGCGAGTAGGCGTAGTCGAGCCACGTGTTGCCGACCCCGGCGCCGAGCCCGAACGTGACGCCGGACAACGCCTCGTCCGCGGGTGCGCCGAGCGCGAGACGGTAGCCCGCGCGGAGCGCGACGCGCTCGTGCCACAGCCATTCGCCGCCCACGCGCACGTCGCGATAGTAGTGGAGCGGCGACTCGAGGTCGGCGTCCAGCTTGAGCCCGCGCACCTCGTCGCCCCACGACACACCCGCCGCGATCACACCGGGGAGGTCGTAGCGCGTCCCGCCGTAGCTCATGCCGCTCCCGAGATTGCGCGCCGCGAGCGCGAAGCCCACCGGCCCCGCCGTGGCGCGCAATCCGGCGTCGAGCGCGAACCCGGTCCCGTCGATCCCGGCGAGCGCCTCGTGCACCCACTTCCCCCCGAGCCCGGCCGAGAGCGCGGATGTGAGCGGAAGCGCGAGCCGTGCGCCGAGCGCGAGGTCGGACACCGTGAGCGAGCCGGTCGGATTGTCGAGGGCATCGCGGCCCTCGAGCGTCCCCTCCTGGTGGAAGAGCGCGTCCAGGGCCCAGCGGGTCTCGCTCCCGCCCACCCGGCCGCCCGCCGCCACCCAGTCCTGCGTGGCGCCCCCGGGGAGTGGTGCGTGCGAGAGCGAGAACTGGAGCACGTCCATGCGGGCCAGTGACGCCGGGTTCCACGCCGCCGCCGCGAGATCGTTCCCGGTCGCGAGCGTCGCACCGGCCATCGAGAGCGCGGACGCTCCCGTGCCCACGACGAGGAAGTTGCCCGTGCTCGTGCCGGCCGCCTCGCCCGCGGCCTGCGCCGCCACCTCGTTCGCGGCGAGGAGAGTCGCGAACGCGAGCGCTGCCGCGGGGCCCCACCGCCTCACGGCGTCCTCACGAAACGCACGAGCTGCCGCCGGTCCCCGGCCTTGAGCCAGGCGCGGTAGACGCCGGGCACGGTGGCGCGCCCGGCGTCATTGCGGCCATCCCAGCCGAGCGCGTATGGCCCGGGCGCGATGTTGACGAGCGTGAGCGTGCGCACGTGCTGACCCGCGGCATCCTGGATCTCGACCGTGGCGTTGTAGGGACCCGCCGCCGGAACCTCGATCGGCAGCGTCACCGGGCTGCCGGTGTGACTCGGGTTCGGGAACGGGATCGCGATGCTCCACGTGGCGATGCCGGCCCCCTGGAGGAACACGCGGAACGAGGCGCTGCGCGCGCTCTCGTTGCCGGTCGCATCCACGGCGCTCACCGCGTACCACACGGAGAGCGTGTCCGGCGGGGTCGAGTCGACGTACTCGTTCGTCACCACGGGGCTGGTGGTGAGCCGCGCGAACGGCGCACTGGCGGCGAGCGCGCGATAGACCTGGTAGCCCGCCAGGTCCGGCTCCGAATTCGCGGTCCAGTGCACGCGCACACTCGGGCCGGTTTCGACCGACGCCGCGAGCCCGGTGGGCGTGGCCGGTGGCGCCGTGTCGAGGAGGTGCGGCACGAGCAGTGCGGGGGCGAGCGCCGAGACGTGGTTGACGTCGTCACGGGCGCGCGCCGCGAACCAGAGGTCCCGGCTGCGGTCGAGGCCCGACACCGCGACCTGGTGCGCGGTGCCCGGCGGGCCCGGCTGGGGTACGCCGAACACCACCGTGGCCGCGGCCCAGGTCGCCTCGGTCACTGGCGAAGTGGCCCAGCGGATCTCCATGGCGGTCGCGGTGCCGGTCAGGCTGTCGTCACCGACATCGTTCCAGGACACCGTCGCAGAGTTCGTGGTCGTGCCGGCGAGGCCGAGCACCACGGGCGCCGGCCGCACGGTGTCCGTGGAGACGAGCGTCGTCGCCGAGACCACGTTCGAGAGCCCCGAGACGTTGCCGGCCTCGTCCAGCGTGCGGAGCGCGAACCAGTACATGGTCTGCGGGGTGAGGCCGGTCACGGTCGCGGTCTCGCTCGAGCCCGCGACCTGCGGGAGGGGCGGGTTCGGGACCGCGGTCGCCTGGGCAAACTGGGCGAGCGAAGTGATGGGAGTGAGCGACCAGCGCAGGTCATAACGCGACGCCTGCCCCGACAGGCTGTCGTCACCGGGTGCGGTCCAGGCGAGTGTGACGCTGGTCTCGGTCACCTGGGCGCGGCTCGGCCCCGCGAGGCCCGCACCCATGACGACCACGGCAAGCGCGGCGAGAAGCAGAGCACGATGCCTCATCCGGTTCGCGACCTCCTCGGGCGACGCCATCGGGAGATGCGGGTGCGCGCGGACCTGGAGCGAAGGTGCAGGTCGTCACGCGGCGGGGTGCGTTCCCTCCACCTGAGCCGGGCGGGCGCGGCAGCACCATGCGTGCCCGAGATGACCCCGTTGGGCGGGGAAACGGCTGCGCGTCGCAACTGCCCGCAGGCACGTCCGCTGCGCGCCCGGGACCCGGCACGCGGGGCTGAGGCGCGTGAGCAGCCCGGGCCCCGCCTCGTGCGCCCTGCAATCGAGGACCACTCAATCTGCCCGGCGGCGGCGTGGGGAGCGGCGCTTCGACTTGCGCCCGGATCGCGCTCCCCCGCCGTGCGCCTCTCAGCCCCCCCGGGGGGCCTGCCGACCCGGCCAGGCCCCGGCCCAGGAAACATCGCCCCGGGGCGTTCGCGTCGTTGACCGGGGGCGTCGCGCTCCGTATGCTCTAGGTTGCAGGTTTTGCATGGCTTCACGGCTTGTGCAGTGGAACTGCACACGACTCGTCGCCCGCCCGCCGGATGGACCCACCAGGCGGACCCCCACCCCGGGCGCCCACGCGCATCGCGCGATCCGGGATCCCGCCCGCTCCACATCCGCTCTCCGTTCCCGGCCCTGGGCTCCCACGCAGATGGCACCTCCATCTCTCATTCCCGTGCTCGCTTATCCCGCCGCGACCGCTCCGACGCGGTCGTCCGGGGAGGCCCGTGTGCGCCGCGCGCACGGGAACACTCCACGGGTCGTCGAGCGATGAGCGCCGCGACCCGTTTCAGCGCGCGCCGGCTCGGGGACATGCTGGTCGAGCACGACGGCATCTCCACCGCGCAGGTCGAGCAGGCGCTCGCGGCCCGCAACGGCTCACGCGAACGCCTGGGGCAGACGCTGGTACGCCTCGGTCACCTGAGCGAGGCCGGGCTCGTGCAGGCGCTGGCCCGACAGTTCGCGCTGCCGGTCGCAGACGCCGAGAAGCTCACGACCGCCAACCGCGAGGCCGTGCAGCTCGTGCCCGAGCATCTCGCGCGTGAGGCGCAGCTCCTCGCCCTGTCGCTGCAGGGCTCGCGGCTCGAGGTCGCCGTCGCCGACCCGCTCGACGTCGTGTCCCTCGACCACCTGCGGGCGCTCACGAATTGCACGCTTCACGTGTTCGTGGCGCAGCCGTCCGAGCTGGCCGAGGCGATCGACCAGTTCTATTCGGAGCTGCGCGCCACCGAGCACCTCGGCAAGATCCTCGACAACATCGACGTCACCGCCACGCGCACCGAGGACCAGGAGGTCGACCTCGCGACCCTGCGCCAGCAGGTCGAGGACGCCCCAGTCGTGCGCCTCGTCAACCTCATGATCGCCGAGGCCATCGACGCGCGGGCCAGCGACATTCACGTCGAGCCGGCCCGCAGTCGCGTCACGGTGCGCTTCCGCATCGACGGCGTGCTGCACGAGGTGATGGAGGCGCCGAAACACCTGCAAATGGCGATCATCTCGCGCATCAAGGTGCTCGCCGACCTCGATATCGCGATCCGGCTGCTGCCGCAGGATGGGCGGCTGACCGTGCACCTGCCCGATCGCGAGGTGGACCTCCGTGTCTCGACCCTGCCGACGTCGCACGGCGAGAAGGTCGTCATGCGGCTGTTCGACAAGAGTGCGTTCGAGCGCCGGGTGGAGAACCTCGGCCTCGAGGGCGCGACGCTGGATGCGTTCCGCCGCGCCATCCGCCAGCCGTACGGGATGATCCTGATCTCGGGCCCGACCGGCTCGGGCAAGACGACCACGCTCTACTCGGCGCTCCAGGACATCAAGAGCGTGCGCCGCAACCTGGTCACGGTCGAGGACCCGATCGAGTACCACATCGACAGCGTCACGCAGGTGCACGCGAACTCGAAAGTCGGGATGACGTTCGCGCGCGCGCTGCGCTCGATCCTCCGCCAGGACCCCGACGTCATCATGGTCGGCGAGATCCGCGACGCCGAGACCGCCGACATCGCCGTGAAGAGCGCGCTCACCGGCCACCTCGTGTTCTCCACGGTGCACGCGAATGACGCGCCCGGGACGCTCACGCGCCTGGCCGACATGGGCGTGCCGCGCTACCTCGTCGGCTCCGCGATGTCGCTGGTCATGGCGCAGCGCCTCGTGCGCCGTGTGTGCGAGCGCTGCAAGGAGCTGGTGCTGCCCGAACCCGAGACGCTCGCGGCGTTCGGGCCCGACGCGGAGCTGCTGCGCGGGCGCCCGGCGCCGCGCGGGCGCGGGTGCATGGCGTGCAAGCAGACGGGCTATGCCGGCCGCGTCGCGCTGTTCGAGGTGCTGGAGCTGAATCGCGACGTGCGCCGGATGGTGCTCGACGGCGCGAACGAGGACGAGATCAAGAAGCGCGCGATCGCGGAGGGATTCGTGACGCTGCGCAAGGCGGGCATTCGCAAGGTCCTCGAGGGGATCACCACGCTCGACGAGGTGCGTTCCGCGACCCTGGGAGACACGGACTGATGCCGAGCTACTTCTACCGGGCACGCGACACCCACGGCCGCTCGCACGAGGGCATCGAGGTGGCCTCGTCCGAGGACGAGGTCCTGCGGGCCCTGTCGCAGATGCAGCTGACGCCGGTGCTGATCGAGCCGCGCGCCCTGAACGGCAACGGCCACGCGCCCGGCGCCGTGGCCTCCGCGCGCCCGGCCACCGCGGCCGCGCCGGCGACGTCGCTGGCGCGGCTCTACCCGCGCCGCGTGCAGGCGGGCTCGGTCGCGCTGTTCGCCCGGCAGCTCGCCACCATGATGTCCGCCGGGCTGCCGCTGGTGCGCGCGCTGCGCTCGATCGCGCGCGATCATCACGACTCGCGTCTCGCGGGCATCCTCGAGCAGGTCGGCGACGACGTGCAGAAAGGCGAATCGCTCGCGACGGCGCTCGGGCGGCACCCGGAGGCGTTCGGCGAGGTGTTCGTGAGCCTGGTCCAGACGGGCGAGGTGAGCGGCTCGCTCGACGAGGTGCTCGACCAGACCGCGGGCTACTTCGAGCGCGCGGAGCTTCTGCGCCTCAAGGTGGAGGCCGCGCTGCGCTATCCCACATTCATCGTCACATTCGCGGGCGGCGTGCTGCTGGCCATGTTCTTCAAGATCATCCCGATGTTCTCGGACATCTACTCGCGCTTTCGAGTGCAGCTGCCTGCCCCCACCCGGTTGCTGCTCGGCATCAGCCACACGCTCACGAGCAACGCGCTGGTCGTGCTGCTGCTGCTGATCCTCGGCGGCATCGCGCTCACCGCCTGGCTGCGCACCGAGGTCGGACGGATCCGCTTCGACTCGATGAAGTTCCAGGTCCCGCTGTTCGGTCCGCTCGTGCGCCTCTATGCCATGACCCGGTACGCACGCACGCTCGGCATCCTGCTCGGCAGCGGCACGAACATCCTCTACGCGCTCCGGGTGTTGCGGCCGGTTCCGGGCAACCTCCTGGTCGCGAAGGCGATCGACAGCGTTCGCGCGCAGGTCGAGGGCGGCGCTTCGTTGTCGCGCGCGATGGCGGAGACCGGGGTGTTCCCGGACATGCTGATCCAGATGACCGCCACCGGCGAGGAGACCGGGCGGCTGGACGAGATGCTGTCGCGCACAGCGGACTTTTACGAGCAGCGGGTCACCGCGAAGGTGGAGGGGTTGTCGTCGCTGGTGGAACCGGTGGCGATCGTGCTGCTCGGGCTGGTGATCGCGCTGATGCTGGTGGCGCTCTACCTGCCGATCTTCAATCTCGGACATGCGATGCAGACGGGGATGTTGCACCCCTGAGCCAGGGGTACGGTGCCGCCACGTGATCGGTGGCGAATCACCCGGGTGGGAAGGGCTCGCTCGAGCGCGAGCCGATTCACCCGGGCCGGTCGTGAGGAGGATTTCAATCATGAAGAAGAGAGCACAGGGCTTCACGTTGATGGAGCTCATGGTCGTGATCGTGATCGTGGCGATCCTCGCCGCGGTCGCCGTGCCCCTGTACGTGAACTACGTGAAGGATGCGCAGCGCACCGAGGCCAAGGGAGCGATCGGAGCGGTCATCACCGCCGAGCAGACGTACTTCCAGGTCAACGGCACATATATCGGAGACACCTTTATCCCGAATCCCGCTGATCACCCCGGGACGCAGCAGCTCAATTGTGATCTGACCGACGCACTCAATAACTGGGACATCACGGCCACGTCGACGACGGGTGGATTCACCGTCACTGCCATAGGCAAGGCGCAGGCCGCGGGACGCAAGGTCGTCATGACCTATACGCGCACCGGGGGCGCCTCATGGAACGACACCGATCCGCAGTAGTGTCAGTCCAAATTCCCTTCTTCACAGCTCGGATCACGCCGCGGAACTGACCGCCCAGCGTGGCTCCGTCGCGAGGCGGTCGTATGCTGAACGAACGAGGCTTCTCACTCATGGAGGCGCTCACCGCAGCCACGGTCTCGGTGATCGCGGTCATGGGGCTTGCGTACAGCTTCGGAATCGGCCGCGGCCTTGTGGACCGCTACGAGGTCGCCCGCGCCGCGCTCGGCGAGGCCCAGTCCCAGCTCGAGGCGCTCACGCTGGTGGCGAACTCTGACCCCACGCTCGCACTCGGTTACGTGGCACCCCCCACGCCGTTCCGTTACGAAGGCGCAGCGCTCGGCACCGAGAGCTGGTGCGTGGTGCCCTACGACGATCCGACGTTGCCTGGCGCGACGAACCTGAAGCGGGTGATCATGACCGTGCGCTGGCAGCAGGCGGCACACCCCGACTCCGTGTCGTTGGAGCGGCTATGGCCGCTGTGACGCCAGCGGTGCGCGAGGCGCGCGGCCTCACGCTCACCGAAGTCGCCGTGGTCATGATCCTCGGCACCATGATCATGGCCGGTCTCGTGGGCTTCTACCTGTCGAGCCAGGGCCTGTGGCTGGATGCGTCGACGCAGGCGATCACCCAGCGCGAAGCGACGTTGGTCACCGCGGCGATGCGCGACAGTATCCGTACGTCAGGCTATGCCGAGGCGATCCCCTCTCCCGATCCGCTCCACGAGCAGTTGGCCCTGTTCCACCTGAAGACCGACACCGTCCCCTACTACAACTTCTGGTGGAACAGCAGCGATTCGCTCCTGTACTCGGGGACCAGCGTCGGAGGGACGGGCTCCGGCCCGATGATCGTGTCGCGCGTGGAGCGCTTCCAGCTGACGGTGAACAACGCGGCCGGGGGCGTGCGAGTCGATCTGCGCCTGCGATCGGCCAGTGGGGACGTCGTCGAGTCCGGTGCGTTCGCGGTAATGCAGAACCGGGACCTCCCATGAGGCCCGGCCTCCCGACCCCCGCAGCCGACGAGCGTGGCTTCATCCTCGTGGGTGTCGTCATGTTCATGATTGCGCTCACGATTCTCGGTCTGTCGCTTTTCGCGCTGTCGAGTTACGAAGCCCAGTTCTTCTACGCGTCGCAGTCGCGGGAGCAGTCGCTCCAGAGCTCCGAGAGCGGCATGGAGGTGGTGAAAGCGCTGTTGTCCGACCCGGCGGTTCCGTCGAATTACCGTTATCGGCTGGAAGCAGCGCAGCTGGCGGTCGGCCACTACGGAATCACCCGGGCCCTGGCGTACCAGGCGCGCAGCAGCGATCCCAACGACACCACCTCACACGGCCCGGTGAACTGGGACAGCACGGTGGTCATCGTGGTGAGCGCGCGGGCGGGCGGCGAGGAACGCGCGGTGCAATCGCGGTTCGTCCCCGTGCCGATGAAGTCTCCCTACCACGAGCTCCTCTGCAGCAGCGGGAGCATCACCTACAACCTGAGCCAGGGGTCTCCGCAGTCGATGACGCTGCAAGGCGGAGTCTGGCAGCCGGTCCAGACGGCGACGGACAGTGCATGGACGGGATACATCCAGTGGAGTGCGGGTCGGCCCATCGACCCGAACCCGCCGCCGGCGCCGACGGCGAACGCCTTCGTGGATCTGAATCGACCCAGCGCGAGCAACCCGGATGGGTGGTCGTTCGACCCGGACAACACGCCCTACGAGATCCGTTTCGACAATCCGTCCTCGTCACCCAAGTTCTACTTGAGCCCAGCCTCTCCTCCGCTGGACCCGGACGACAGTTTCACCTACCCGGAACACACCGCCTACGAGTTCTTCAGCGAGTACGAGCTCAACCTCAAGATTCACGGAACGGTGATCTGGCTCGTGAACCAGGGCGTGTGTTTCCGCCGCACCGTCACCGTCATGCCGGATGGGACGAACGATCCGACCAACCCGAACGTACTGGTCATCATCGCAAAGCCGAACCTGGGGGCCGCGAACCCGAACCGTGGCATCTGGTTCCAGGGCGGGCTCGTGGTCGGTGATTCGACCCAGACCAAGGTGTTCCTCGTGAGTCAGGGCGATGTCTCGCTCACGCAGGTCCACAACTCGCACAACAACCTCAGCGCCGAGGCCGTGAGCATCGTCGCCGGCGGGAGCGTGGAGCTGGAGGGGTCGAGCAGTGCGACCTTCAACGTCACGCATGCGGCGTCGATGAACACGATCGCCGATAACCTGCTCTCGGGGCAGTGGCTTCCCGCCATGAGCGGTGGAAGCGCGATGGCCTTCACCCCCGTGCCGCACAGCTGGCTCGAGACGCGGCTGCCGTGAGACCCGCACGATGAAGCTGGGGATGGGCGCCCGCCCATGGGCGGGGCTGGACATCGGCGCCTACAGCGTGAAGCTGGTGGCACTGCACCCTGGCTCGACGCGCGGCCGCTTTGCCGAGGCCGCGCTCCCGCGCGCGCTCGCCGGCGACGAAGCGCCGCCGCCCGCCGTGCTCGCGGGCTTGATCGACGAATGCATGACGCGCATCGAGATGTCGCCGCGCGCCTTCCGTGGGATCTCGATCGGGGTCACCGGCCCGGACGTGATCGTCAAGCAGCTCTCGCTGCCGATCATGGACGAGGCCGAGATCCCCGGCGCGCTTCGGTTCGAGGCGCGCAAGCACCTGCCGTTCGACGTGCAGACGCTCGTGCTCGACCACCAGGTGCTGGGCCGCAACGCGGCGGAACGCCGTCTGGACGTCCTGCTCGCGACCGTCTCGCAGCAGCGCCTCGATCGCTCGCTCGCGCCGCTCCGGGAGCTGGGTGTGGAGGCCGCGATCGTGGACGCGGCTCCGCTCGCGCTCGCCAACGCGCTCGGTCACGCGCTCGCGCGGGAGAGTGCCGCCGATGGCGAGGCGCACGTGCTGCTCGATCTCGGGCATCGCGGCGCCTGGCTGACATTGCGTCAGAAGGGCCTTCCCTTCTTCTCCCGCCGGCTCGACTGGGGCGGGGCGCAGCTCACCGAAGCCGTGGCCGCGGCGCTCGAAGGTTCGGTCGAGCGGGCCGAGGCATGGAAGCTCGATGCCGGATCATCGCTCACGAGCGAAGGGCCGGCGGCCGGCGCCGCCCAGCGGGCGCTGGAACGTCTCGGCGACGAGCTGCGGCGCTCGTTGGCATTCTACGGCACACTCGCGCCGGTGCCGGATCTGAAGTCGCTCCATCTTTCTGGCGGCCTCGCCCGCCTCCCCGGCCTTCCCGAGGCGCTGGGCGAGATTCTCTCGCTCCCGGTCGCCACGTTCTCGCCCCTCGACGCGCTCGAGCGCGGCGCGCGCGTCCGTGCCGGCGGGCCCCAGTACGCGCAGGCTTATGGACTCGCGCTGAGAGCGGCATGAGCACGCCGTTCGAGATCAACTTCCGACGCGAGGCCTTCCGGCGCGAGCGCGCGGAAGCCCGCCGGCGCGCGGTCGGGCTCGGCGTCTGGCTCGCCTACTTCGGCACGCTGGCCGTGCTGCTCGGGCTCTACAGCCTCAACTTCTCCGAGTTGGGATCGCGCACCCGCCAGCTGCAGCGCCAGATTGCGCGCCAGCAGGCGCTCAATCACGGCAGCGCCGCGTGGGTGCCGTCGGGAAACGACGCGGCGGGCGTCGAGCCCTGGGTCGCCGATGCCGGCCGCTGGCGCGACCTGCTCGGGCGGCTGCCGCGACTGCTCCCGGCCGGTGCCCGCCTGACCTCGCTGCAATGGAATCCCGAGGACGCGAGCGGGGGCGAGCGAAAGCTCCTCCTGACGGGCGTGCTGCGTGCCGATCCCAAGCAGGACCGGGTGGCGGGCGTCACCGACATCGTCGCGGTGCTCGCGCGCGACTCGCTGTTCGTGGCGCGCTTCCGGAGCGTGCGGCTCCTGTCCACGCGCACGCACGAAGGCAGCCCGGACGCCGACTTCCAGCTGGAGTGCAAGTGACCCCCACCCCTCCCTCGCGAATGCTCCGCTTCTGGCCCGCGCTCGCAGCGTTGCTCGTGCTGGCGCTCCTGTGGCTCGTTCACACGCTCGGGTTCGCACCGCTCGCGGCACGCTACCGCGCCCAGCTCGCCGCCGCGGGCGAGGTCGGGGCGTCGCTCGATCCGCGGCTCGCCGCCCCGCCATTGCCACCGCGCGTGGTCGATCTGCTGCGGACCAACTCGGTCGCCGCGTCCGAGGCCGATCGGCTGAGCCAGTCCGGTTCCCTCGCCACCGACCTCGTCCGCCGCGTCTCGGAGCGGGCCGCGGGCCGCGGGATCGACGTGGCGGGCTCCGAGCCGGGCGTCGCGACCCAGACCGCGTCGACGCTCGAGGTGCGGGCGCATCTCAAGCTCCACTGCCGGTATGCGCAGTTCGTCGAGTTGCTCGGCGACCTGGCCGGCGAGCACGCGCTTTACCATCTCGAGCGCATGACGATCACGCCGCAGGCGAACGGGCTCACCGAGACCGAGTTGTGGGTCGCACGCGTCCTGCTCAAGCGCGAAGGCCCGCGATGAGCCGCGATGCCGGCGAATGGGTCTCGCCGCTCGTCGCCATGATCGTGCTGGCCGTGGTCGCCGCCCAGATCTTCGGCGCGCTCCAGGTCACCGGCGCGTTCGGCTGGCACACGCCGGCGCCTCCCGTGGTGACGTCGCCGTCGTACCGGTCGCTCGAGCGGGCGATCGACCTGCACGACCCCAGCTTTTCGCTGGAGGATCTGCGCAACCCGTTCGAGTACGGCCGGCTGGCTGGCGCGCCGGACGGGAACGATCCGCCCCGGTCGCAACGGCAGAAGGCGGCACCGGTCGCGCCGCCGCCGATTCCCGTCCTCACCGCCATCGTCTGGGACAACGACCCGCGCGCGCTCATCCACTGGAAGCAGCGGGACTGGACGGTGCGCGAGGGCGGGCTGTTCGACGACTTCCAGGTGGTCGGCTTCACCCGTGATCAGGTCACCCTGCGTCGCGGCGACGAGACACTCGTATTGCACCGACGCAACCCCGGAGACTGACGTGAACCGACTCGCGCCACGACTGTTCCTGTTCGCCGTGCTGACGGCCCTGCTGTCCGCGCCGGCTCGGCCGACGGAGGCGGCGGCGGACCTGACGCGGCCGATCAGCCTCGACGCCGATGAAGCCAGCCTGCCCGCGGTGCTCAAGATCCTGGCCGAGAAGGGGGACCTCAACATCGTCACCGGGCCGGGCGTGGCCTCCGGCAAGATCACCATCCACCTGAAGGACGTCCCGGTGGAGCAGGCCGTGAACCTGGTGGTGCGGGCCGCGGGCCTGGCCTACGAGCGTATCGGCAACTCGATCCTCGTCGCCGACGCCAAGTCGCTCCACGACGAGACCGGGCTTTCCTCGTACACGATCGACCTCCAGTACGCCAACGCCAACGACGTGCAGGCGGCACTGAAGGGGGTGAGCGAGAATATCGCGGTGGACCATGGCGCCAACCGGCTCATCATCGTCACCTCGCCGCGCATCATCGCCGAGATCCAGTCGATCGTCGCGCAGATGGACAAGCCCGCTCAGCAGGTGATGCTGGAGGCCCGCGTGGTGGAGGTGAGCACGGACGGATTGAAGACTCTCGGCATCGACTGGGACCAGTTGAACCGGCAGGGCTTCACGTTCGTGGAAGGGGCCGGCATCACCCCTCCCGACAACATCGAGTCGCCCCCGCCGCTCTCGGGCGGCAACCTCATTCCCAACACGCCCGGCACGAACGACATCTGGAAGCTGGGCAACTTCTCGCGCTTCCCCAAGGTGTTCCGGGCGTACCTGGACCTCCTGATCCACGACGGCAACGCGCGCGTGCTCGCGAGCCCGAAGCTGGTGACGCTGAACGGCCAGCCGGCGACGATGCTGTCCGGGCAGCGGATCCCCTACCTCGTGAGCCAGACGGTGTTCGCGGGCGGCGCGGCCGCGCCGACGCAGACGGTGCAGATGGAAGAGGTCGGCATCAAGCTGGCGATCACCCCGCTCATCAACGCCGACGGCTACATCACCGTGCACATCCTGCCCGAGGTCAGCTCGGTGGTCGGATTCCGCGGTGTCGCGAACGACCTGCCGGTCATCGCGACCCGGCAGGCGGAGACCACGGTGCGGCTGAAGGACGGCAATTCGGTCCTGATCGGTGGCCTGCTGGACGAAGAGAAGACCGTGAACGTCACCAAGGTGCCGCTCCTCGGGAGCATCCCGTTCTTCGGCCTGCTGTTCCAGCACCACAACATCACGACCAGCACCCGCGACCTGGTGATCGAAGTGACGCCGCACCTGCTGCGGGAAGACACCACGGGCGTGAAGCCGCAGGGGACGGAGCCGAAGAAGTAGCGCGGGGGGCAGGGCGCGGGCGGCGCCCGCCCCGTCAGAACGGCCCGCGGTGGCTCATGGCCAGCACGCCGGCCAGCCAGCCGAGCCACTGGCCGAGCGCGACCGTGAGTGCGATGGTGACGAGACCCATCCCGGCGGTGGCGAGCATGGGGGTCTCCCGCCGATACCGGTAGAGCTGGACGATCAGCAGCGGGACCAGCACACCCTTCAGCAGCACGAAGGCCGGCCACGACTGGCTCGCGACCGGGGCGAGCAGCGGATTGCCCTCGCGGTTGCCGAACCAGTGGATACCGACGGATGTGACGAACAGGTCGAGACTGTTGGCGACGACGGCAAGGAACAGGACCAGGCGCATGAGCTGCAGCCCCTCGGAAGTAGGCGCACGGGTGTCGCCGGCATATTGATGTGAACGGGCGGATCACTCAAGGAAAACGAGAGGAAATTTGGCGATCAGCGGCCTGGAGTTCTTCCTCGGCACCTCGTTCTGGCTGCTGGGGGCGGTTTTCGGCAGCGGCATGACCGCCCTGTCCTGGCGGCTCCCGCGGGGGGAGTCGTGGGCACGGGGTCGCTCGAGGTGCCCCTCGTGCGGGCACGTGCTGGGCCCGCTCGAACTGGTACCCATCCTGAGCTGGGTGCTGTCCCGCGGCAGGTGCCACCACTGCTCGGCCCGGGTGAGCGTGCGCTATCCCGTGATCGAGCTGGCATGCGCGCTGTGGTCCCTGCTCGCGTGGTTGCGCCTCGGGCCGGTGCCCGAGCTGGCCGCGGTGCTGCCGTGGGGCTGGCTGCTCGTGGCGCTCACCGTCATCGACCTCGACTTCAAGCTGCTCCCGGATGCACTCACGCTCCCCGGAACGCTGCTCGGCGTCGCGGCGGCGCTGCTCGGTCCCGGCGCCCGCCACGCGCTGCTCGGGATCGTGGTGGGAAGCGGCTACCTGTGGCTGTTCGCGTGGATCTGGGCCACGTTCCTGAAGCGCGAGGGGATGGGCGGCGGCGACATCAAGCTGGCGGCCATGTTCGGCGCGCTTCTCGGGCCCGTCGGGGCATTTCTCACCATCACGCTCGCGGCGTTCGGGGGCGCGCTCACCGGGGCAGTGCTCATGGCGCGCGGCCGGGGCGGCATGCGGAGTGAGCTGCCGTTCGGCACGTTCCTCGCCCCCGCCGCCATGGTGGTGTTTCTCTGGGGCGCGCGCTGGGTCGACGCGTACCTGTCGCTCCTCCGGCACTGAGGGGCGGAGCGGACCGGGAAAGCCGAGGGCGGACGCCGCATCGCCGGGGCGCTTGCCGAGCCGCGCCCGCCACGCTAGCGTGACCGCCTCGCCGCCCAGCGCAGGCCGTCACTCCCCCGCCGGCGGCACCGGAGGCCCCCAGTTGACCGCCCAGGACGCGCAGCGACCGCCGGCGCGCAGCATTGCGCGCGGGCGGACCATCCTCGCACTCGCACTGCTGGCCGCTTTTGCGTGCCTGCCCGGCTGCTCCATCAAGCGGCTGGCGGTGAACAACGTCGCCAACACGCTCACCCAGGGCCCGGACGTGTTCGGCACCGACGACGATCCGGAGCTGGTCGCCGACGCGCTGCCGTTCGGACTCAAGACCATGGAATCGCTGCTCGCCACGCTCCCCAAGCACGAGGGGCTGCTGCTCATGCTGTGCAAGAGCTTCACCGAGTACTCGTACGCGTTCGTGCAATCCGAGGGCGACCTGCTCGTGAACAGCGACTACCGGCGCGCGAGCGCGCTGCACGAGCGTGCGTTCAAGCTCTACCTGCGCGCGCGCGGGTACGGGCTCCGCCTGCTCGCGCTCCACCACCCCGGGATCGCCGACTCGCTGCGGATCTCGCCCGACCGCGCCGTGGCGAAGCTCACCAGCAAGGACGTGCCCGCCCTCTACTGGACGGGCGCGAGCTGGGGCTCGGCGATCGCCCTCGGCAAGGACCGGCCCGAAATGCTCGCAGACCTGCCGGCGATCCGGGCGCTCGTGAGCCGCGGCCTGGCGCTCGACGAGCGCTACGAGGGTGGCGCGTTCCACGAGGCCGCGATCGTGCTCGACGCGCTTCCGCCGGCGATGGGCGGCTCGACGGCATCGGCGCGCAAGCACTTCCAGCGCGCCGTCGAGCTGTCGAACGACACCAAGCCTTCACCGTACGTGACGCTCGCGCAGAGCGTGTCCGTTCTGGAGCAGAACCGGGCCGAGTTCCGGCAGCTGCTCGAGCGCGCGCTCACGTTCGATCCCGACCGCGACCCGACCCAGCGGCTCTCGACCATCGTCCTGCAGCGCAAGGCGCGCGCGCTGCTCGACCGCCAGGACGAGTTCTTCCTCGACGACGCCACCGCCCCCGACACCACGAAGGGACAGGAGAAATGATGACCCGCACGACACACCGAAAGCGGACCATGCTCCCGCTGTTGCTCACGCTCACGCTCGCGGCCGGGGTCGCCGTGGCGCCGCATGCCGCACGCGCCCAGACCTCGGTCGTCAAGCTCGCCACGCTCGTGCCCGAGGGATCGGTGTGGGACAAGGCGCTCCGCGACATGGGCGCCGAATGGTCGACGGCGACGCAGGGGCGCGTGTCGCTGCGCGTGTATCCCGGCGGCGTTGCGGGCGACGAGCCGGATGTCGTCCGCAAGATGCGCATCGGCCAGCTCCAGGCCGCCGCGATCACGACGGCCGGCCTCGCCTCGATCGATCCGTCGTTCAACGTCTTCAACGTTCCCATGTTCTTCACCTCCTACCCCGAGCTCTATGCCACGCTCGACAAGCTGGAGCCGGTGCTCAAGGCGCGGCTCGACGCGAAGGGCTTCGTACTCCTGTCCTGGGGCCACGGTGGCTGGGTGTACTTCTTCACGAAGACCCCGGTGGAATCGGTGGACGGCCTGCGCAAGTCGAAGATGTTCACGTGGGCGGGTGACGACGAGATGGTGGCCATCTGGAAGGCCAAGGGGTTCAACCCGGTGCCGCTGGCCGCGACCGACATCATGACCGGCCTCCAGACCGGAATGATCGACTCCTATCCGACCACGCCGCTGCTGGGACTCACGCTCCAGTGGTACCGGCAGACCCCGAACATGGTGGGCATGGGCATGGCGCCGCTCGTGGGCGGGCTGGTGATGAGCAAGGCGGCGTGGCTCAAGCTGCCCGAGGCCGACCGCGCGAACGTCCAGACGGCCTGTGACCGGATGGAGCGACGGCTCGAGGTCGAGGTCCCGCGCCAGGACACGACCGCCGTGGCCGAGATGCAGAAGCGCGGCCTCAAGGTGAACGCTGTCAGCGCCGCGAACGCCAGCCAGTTCCGGAGCGTGGCCGAGGATTTCGCCACCGCCATGACCGGAGTGCGCATCCCGCCCGACGTGCTGGCGCTGGCGCGCAAGGAACGCGACGCTTTCCGGGCGCGAAACGCCGGGCACTAGGGAGAACGCCGACTCGCGCGACGTTCTCGAAACGGAGGACACGTTGACGAGTTCCCAGATGGTCCCGACCCGCGGTGGGTGGTTGCTGATCGCGTGCGCCATGGCGATGTCGGCCGTCGTCTACATCGTCGTGATCCAGACGCTGCTCGCCAGCGGGCCACCGCCCGTGGCCCCCGACGCGCCGGTCCCCAGGGCGCTGTTCCGGGGCGCGGCCGCAGGGTTCGTCGTGGCGTCCATGCTGTGGACCCAGCTCCGGCTGCGATCCCCGATCCGCCAGGCCGCGAGCAGCGTGCCTCCCGGACAGTTGTTCGGCCCCGCCGAGTTCCAGCTGCGGAGCGTCGTCTCGCTCGCGCTCGCCGAAGTGGCGTGCGTGCTGGGGTTCGTGCAGGCGTTGATGTTCCGGGCGCCGCTTCGGGACTATTTCCCGTTCGGGGCGGCGACGGTGCTGGTTGTCGTCCTCGACATCATCCCCGTCGGGCTCCGGTACTGGAGCAGCCGGGAAGCGTGACGCCGGCCCGCCCTCGAGCGAGCGCTCCCGAGCGCGGCGGGCGGGGCGGGCGTCGTGATCGCCGGCTGCGCCGGCTGAGGATCGCTCAGCCGAGGTTGTGGAAGACGCGCTGGACGTCCTCGTCCTGCTCCAGCGCATCCACCAGCTTCAGCACCGAGTTCGCCTGGCCCTCGGGGAGCTCGACGGGAGTCTGCGGGACGTACTCCAGCTCGGACGAGATCGGCGTGACCTTCCGGTCCTCGAGCGCCTTGGCCAGGTGCCCGAAGTCCCCGAACGCGCAGCGCAGCAGCAGCTGCGGCTCGCCCTTCTCGCCCGCGGTCTCGCCCAGCTCCTCCAGTCCGTGATCGATCAGCTCGAGTTCCAGCGCATCGGCGTCGATCCCGGCGGGGTTCAGCCGGAACACGCCCATGTGCTTGAAGTGGAACGCGACGCTGTTCGTGCTGCCCATGTGGCCGCCGCCCTTGGTGAAGTGGTGGCGGATGTTGGCCACCGTCCGCACCGCATTGTCCGTGGCGCACTCCACCAGGATCGCCACGCCGTGCGGGCCGTAGCCTTCGTACATGATCTCGTCGTAGCCCGCGGTGTCCACGCCCGCGGCCTTCTTGATGGCGCTCTCGACCTTGTCCTTCGGCATGTTGACGGCGCGCGCGTTCTGGATGACGCGCCGCAGCGAAGGGTTCGAGTCGGGGTTCGGTCCGCCCTTCTTGACCGCGATGGTGATCTCTTTGCCGATGCGCGCGAACGCCTTGGACATCCGGTCCCAGCGCGCGAACATGGTGGCCTTGCGGGTTTCGAAGATGCGTCCCATGGGGAGGATTCCGTTGCGAGGGGTGGACCAGCGTCGGGTTCGGGGCCGTGCGGTCGCAGGGCCACCCCATAGGATAATCGTCCCGGGTGACGCATTCAACGCGTCGCCGCCCGATCCGGCGCGGCTCCGGCCGTTCGCTCAGTGCCCCGCAGCCGCCGCCCGGTCCGCGCCGCTGGAGTCGGCGGCCGCCCCCTCGGGTGCGGGCGGCGCCGCCTCGCTCACGCGCTTCAGGTTCGCGAGCCCGCTCTCGAAGTCCCTTCCGAGCATGCGGTCCATGCTCATGAACAGCGTCATCACCTTGGCCATGTAGTCGTTGGTTCCGTCCATCGCCCAGGTCACCCGGCTGCCGTCGCCATCGGGCACGATGCTCAAGTGGACCTCGCTCGTCGACTTCCAGGGCTTGAGGAACTGGAGCCGCAGCACCACCTCGTCCGGCGGAACGCAGCCGGTGAGCGTCATGCGCCCCTCGCCGACCTGGTCGTTGCCGGACCAGACGTAACTGGAGCCCGGGCCCACGCCCGAACCTTCGATCGAACTCCGCATCGCCGGGTCGAGGTTCTGCCACGGGGACCATTCGTGGAACCGGCGGAGGTCGTTGACGATCGCGAACACCGTCCCCGGCGACGCGCCCGTGCTGACGCTGCGCTCGATGTGGAACGCCGCCGGGCGGGTGCCGGCGATCGCCAGCAGCGCGATCACCGCGGCGGTGATGAACAGGAACAGGGCGAGCGCAGCCTTGCGAATCATGGGAGCGGCCTCCGGGAGCGCAACGACCACGGAGCGTAGTCGCACACGGGAACGCCCGTCCATCGCGGGGTCGTGTCCGCGGACCGGATTCCCGCCGCTTTCCCCCACGCCGGGCGCCGCGCGAAATGTGAATTCGGCACGGCTTCGCAACCGCAGCAGACAGGCCGGGTTGCCCGGTTGCCCTTGCTTCCCCGCCCCCCGGCGCTAGCGTTGCAGGTGCGGCAGCGCCGGGCGAATCACGCAGCTTCGAGGCCGGCGCCACCTACGTGCGCACCAATCCGCTCGGGCCCGCCGCAGGCCCGTTCCGGGCGGCGTGCGCACAGACACCCATGGGGTGAGGAGTCATGTCGGAAGTCGTGAGGTTGGTGCCGCTCGTGCTCGCAGGTCTGGGGATTCTCGTCGTGCTGTTCCTGCTGGCCGGGATCCGCTTCATCCCCAACAACAAGGTCGGCATCGTCGAGATGCGGATCAGTCCCAAGGGCTCGCTCGACAAGGGCGTCATTGCGCTCAACGCGGAGGCCGGGTTCCAGCCCGAGGTGTTGCGCGGCGGGCTCCACTACCTGCTGCCCATCCAGTACGACATCCACATCGTGCCGCTGGTCACGATCCCGCAGGGGAAGATCGGCTACGTGTTCGCGCGCGACGGCCAGCCGTTGCCGCCGTCGCAGACGCTGGCGTCGAATGCCTCGGCAGCGGACTTCCAGAGCGTCGCCGAGTTCCTTCGCAAGGGTGGCCAGCGCGGACCGCAGCGGAAGATCGTGCGCGAGGGCACGTACGCCATCAACCTCGCGCAATTCGTGGTGATCACCGAGGAGCGCCTCTACTACCTGCCGCTCGAGAAGGGCGAGGAGGAGATGTTCCAGCGCATGGCCAAGGTGCTGCGCGAGCGCGAGGGATTCGCTCCGGTCGTCATCAAGGGCACCGACGACAACATCGGCATCATCACCGTGCACGACGGGCCGTCGCTGCCGGTCGGCCAGATCATCGCGCCCACCGTGGGCGAGGAGCCCACGAACGCGAACACGTACCACAACAGCTTCCAGGACCCGGAGCGGTTCCTGGCCGCGGGTGGCCTGCGCGGGCGGCAACTCCAGGTCCTGGTCGAGGGCACGTACTACATCAACCGCCTGTTCGCGACGGTCGAGATGGTGCCGAAGACCGTGGTCGAGGTGGGCAATGTCGGGGTCGTCGTGTCGTACACGGGGGAGACCGGCGAGGACCTCTCGGGCACCGACTACAAGCACGGCGAGTTGGTGATCAAGGGCACCCGCGGCGTGTGGAGCGAGGGCCTGCTGCCGGGCAAGTACGCGTTCAACACCTACGCCGGCAAGTGCATCATGGTGCCGACCACGAACTTCATCCTGAAATGGACCCGGGGGGAGACCGGCTCCCACAAGTACGACGAGAACCTGTCCGAGGTGGCGCTGATCACCAAGGACGCGTTCGAGCCGTCACTGCCGCTGTCGGTGGTGGTGCACATCGACTATCGCAAGGCGCCGCTGGTGATCCAGCGCTTCGGCGACATCAAGAAGCTGGTCGAGCAGACGCTGGATCCCATGGTGTCCGCGTACTTCAAGAACATCGGGCAGACGCGCACGCTCATCCAGCTCATCCAGGACCGCAGCGCCATCCAGCAGATCGCGGGCGAGCAGATGAAGGAGAAGTTCGGGCAGTACAACCTCGAGCTGCAGGAGGTGCTGATCGGCACGCCCACGTCGGGCGGCCAGGGCGGGCAGATCGAGCAGATCCTGATCCAGCTCCGCTCGCGCCAGATCGCCACCGAGCAGGTCGAGACCTACAACCGCCAGGAGCAGGCGGCGGTCAAGGAACGCGAGCTGCGCGAGGCCGAGGCGCGCGCGAAACAGCAGACCAGCATCACCGAGTCCGAGCTGTCGATCGTGGTGCAGTCCAACACCGGCAAGGCCGACCTGGCGCGCGCGCAGCAGGAGGCCACCAAGATCCAGACCATCGCCGGCGCCGAGGCGACGCGCATCCGCATCCTCGGCGAGGGCGAGGCGGGCAAGGTCCTGGCGCTCGCGGGGGCCGAGGCCCAGCGCGCCGCCCGCGTCGGCATCGCGCAGGCCATGGCGATCGAGGAGCAGGTCCGCGCCTACGGCGGCCCGCGCTTCCAGCTCACCCAGCAGGTCATGAACCGCTTCTCCGAGGCCATCCAGGCCTCGGGGGTGGACGTGGTCCCGCGCGTCGTCGTGGGCGGCGGCGGCCACGACGGGAACGGCGACGGCAGCCCCGCGACGGGCAACGTCATGCAGGCGCTCCTGACGCTCCTCCTCTCGGAGAAGATCGGGGCGGACGTGGCCGCGCCCAGCACGCCGAGGAGCAGCGACGCGGAGGCGGTACGGAAGAAGATCCGCGACGGGCTGGAGAGCGGCAACCAGAACTGATCACGGAGCTTGCGTGCGGTGCGGGGCCGGTCCGCGAGGGCCGGCCCCGCCCGCTTCGTCCAGGAACCCGCCCGGACCGGCCAAAGCCCTAAGTCCATGCGCGTTTACGGCCGATACTCGGGTACCGTGGGACGCCAACGACCGTTCTTCCGCTCGCTCCTGTTCAAGAAGGCCGTGCGCGCCGCCTGGAAGATGGCGCGCAAGGTCCTGCTGAGCGGCGTCCTGCTCAGCTTTCTCGGCCTGTGCCTGCTGGGCTACCTGGTCGGGCGCGACGAGGTCCCCCACCCGGTCCCCGTCCCCATCCAGCAGATGTTCGACAATCTCCAGGTCTACTCCTACAAGGACACGCCGTCCGACACGAGCTACCACTTCGTGGTCGAGCTCACGGCGTTCGGCAAGACGTTCGCCGAGTACGACGTGGACCAGCGGCGTTTCCTCACCTCGGGCTTCGGGCGACGCTACGACCGCGCGTTCAGCGGCGCGCACTACACGCGCTTGAAACTGCGCGGCCATTCGGGCGAGGGCTGCTGGATCGCAGTCCCGGACTCGAGCAGCCTCGCCATGTCGCAGGGCCAGTTCGACGAGCTCACGAAGAAGACGCTCGACTACGTCCGCCCGGTGGGCATCGTGACGAACCTGCTCGGGCTCATGTCCGGATACTCGGTGGGCTACCGGCTCGGGCTGTGGGAGGGCTCGCTCGCGAATCCCCGCGTCCAGCGGCTGCTGCTCGAGACGCCGGGCATCGCGCGCACGATCACGCGCGAGGCGTGGCGCCGGGTGCTGCTCGAGCCCGCGTACATGTCCTCGCAGCCCGACGCCGGCACGTTCGCCACCGTGCTCGAGCAGCAGCGGCTCTACAACCGTTTCTTCCTGCTCGCGCTCGAGGACACGAGCGGGTTCGTGGCCCAGGAGGCCGCGCGCCTCGATGCCGCGGGCCAGCACGAGTACGCGCAGGCCATGACCGGGTTCGCGGCCGCCGTGAGCCGGGCAAAGAACGACTCCACCGTCCTCACCTCGCACGACTTCCGCGCCATCGAGAGCTGGGCGGGCATGCTGTTCAGCCGCGGCCACTGGGCGCGCTACGTGCACGAGAACAGCACCGATGCACGCTACCGCTACCTCGGCGTCCTCGCGCACTACAACTTGAGCCCCCCCGAGGGGCCGAGCTCGATCGGACGGCACGCGCGCCAGGTGTGGGTCGGCCCGCGCGCGCTGGTGACGGTCGAGGGCGACGACGGCTACGTGGCCGACGAGATCCCGTCCTCGCCGCTCGGCTGTCCGGAGTCGTGGAAGCCGTTCCTGATGCCGGGCTCGAGCGAGAGCGAGCGGAACCTGTTCGCGGTGCGCTGGGTGAGCCCGCCGGGGGCGGAGTTTCTTCAGGTGGCGACCGCGCTGCGGAACGTGGCGATGCGCATCGCCGCGCTGGCGCGCGCGGCGCAGCACGAGCGCGAGCCCGACGCCCGCGCAGCGATCGCTGCCGGGAGGGCCGCGTTTCGTCGCCTGAGCCGGCCGGCCGCCGCTCCGATCCGGCCCCAGGTCGGCCGCCCCGCGCCCGGCGACAGCATCGCCGCGGCCCAGGACAGCCTCGCGAACCCGCAGTGGTTCGCTGCCGACACGCTGCGCGCGCTCTCCGCCCGCGACTCGGCTGCGCTGCGCCTCCGCGCGAACTGACCGCGGTCCGCAGCGCCCCGGCGCGGCTCGCCCTCACGCGGGCGCGGCCGCAGCGGGCGCGGCCGCAGCGGGCGCGGACCGGCGCGGCCGGGGCGACCTCCCCAGCCCCCCGGGTACGAGTTCCGTTCCCGACCGGCGCGCGCCTCGCGCATGAGGCATGATGGAATGCCCCTCCGAGGAGGACGCATGGCGCAGGAAACACCCGACAAGGACTACGTGCTCGGCACGCATGACGACGAGATCACCCGGCTCGGACTCCAGCATCGCGTCTGGCGTCCGCTCGCGAGCGATGCGTGGCGTCGTGCGGGGTTCACGGTCGGGCAGACGCTGCTCGACGTGGGCTGCGGGCCCGGTTACGCGACCACCGACCTGGCCGCGATCGTCGGCGACAAGGGGCGCGCCGTGGGCGTGGATCGTTCGCGCCGCTTTCTCGACGCCGCGGCCGCGCGCGCACGCGCCCTCGGCCTCGGCAACGTCCAGCTCCACGAGCTGGACCTCGACGAGCAGCCGCTGCCCGTTCGCCGGGTGGATGGGGTGTGGTCGCGCTGGGTGTACGCGTTCGTCAGGGACCCGCGCGCGCTGCTCGCGCGCGTGGCCGGCGTGGTCCGCCCGGGCGGCGTCATGGTGCTGCACGAGTACGCGGACTACCGCGCCTGGCGCCTGTCCCCGCCGGCCCCTGAGTTCGCGTGGTTCGTCGGCGAGGTGATCGCGTCGTGGCACGAGCACGGCGGCGAGCCCGACATCGGGATGGAGCTGCCGCGCTGGCTGGTCGAGCTGGGCTTCCGGATCCGCGAGCTTCGCCCGCTCGTCCAGGCGACGCAGCCGCACGACTACTTCTGGCAGTGGCCGAACGCGTTCGTGGAGGTCGGGCTCCAGCGACTCGTGGACCTCGGGCGCGTGGACCCGGCGCGCGCCGAGGGAGTGCGACGCGCGTTCCGCGACTCGCAGGCGAGGCCGGGAGCGTTCCAGCTCACCCCCACGGTGATCGAGGTGATCGCGGACAAGGGCTGACTACGGCTGCGGCGGAGCCCTCGTCGCCGGCGCGAGTCCCTGCGCCCGCAAGCGCTCGACCACGCTCTGGCGCATCACCACCGCGGCCTTGTAGCCCGGGTACCAGAAGAGGAGCGTATCGAGCTGGGCCAGCGACTGGGTCCACTCCTCCCGCCCGTTGTAGAGCGCCGCGAGCGTCAGGTGGCCGTCGGCGTTCTCGGGCGCGATCGCCAGGCTCTGGCGCGCGAGGCGCTCGGCCTCGGGCAGATGGCCGAGCGCGCCGAGGCACCAGGCCTCGAGCCCGGAGACGCGGCCGAGGAAGTGGTTCGCGTCGCGATCCTTCTGGACGTTGTCGGCGAGCCGGAGCGAGTCGAGCGCCGCCTGCCAGTTCTCGGCTCGGTCGAGCTTCCCCGCCGCGAACAGGAGCCGCAGCCCCTCGGGCTCGATGCGGCGGAACTGCGGCGTGGTCGCCTCCTGGAACTCCAGCGCGCCAGAGAGCGAGCGCGCCTCGGCGTCCGCCATCTGCTCCCAGTGGATCCAGCGGAGCGTGCTGTCGCGATACCAGACCTGGAGCGCCTTGTCTCCCCCGGCGTAGTCGGTCATGAACGGCGGGTGGAGCATCGCGACGCCGGCGCCGCGCGGGAGACGCGGGAACTGGTGCTCGAGCGTCGTGCGCGCCTCGAGCATGAGCCGCTGGAGGCGCGCCAGCCGCTCGAAATCCACGAACGCGCCGCGCTCGGGCGGGTCGCGCGTCACGCGCGGGGGCGCGCCGGGTGCGAGGAGGAACGCGACGAGTCGGAGCACGACGAGCGCCCAGGGCAGCGCCGGGTGCGCCGCCCAGAGCGTCACGGTGAGCGCCGCGCCGAGCCCGAGGCTCGCGTAGACGACGCGTTCCGGCGACCAGACCGGGTAGACGCTCAAGAGCGTGCCGGTGGCGAGCACGAACCATGCGAAGCCGGCCGCCACCCAGCCGCGCCGCGCCGCGAATCGCGCCCGCGCCGCGGGAGTGGTCGCGAACTGGACGAGCGGAGCGCCCAGCACGAGCACCGAGGCCGCGAGCACGATTCCCTCGCGCGGCTCCGCGAGCATCGGCAGGCTCGCGAGCGCGCGCAGCGTCCCGGCGATCGCCCAGCCATAGCGCGCGGGCTCGAGGAAGAGGTGCGGCGAAAGGTGCGCTTCGAGCCCGTGCGGGAGCGCCAGCTCGCCACTCCGCCGCACGAGCAGGTACGCGACCGCCCACGCCGTGGTGAGCACGCCGGTGGCGACGAGCCACGGACGGCGTGATCCCCCGGGCGGGATCCGCGCGAGCCACGGCAGGACGAGCGCCGTCGCGACAGCGGTCTCCTTGCAGAGGAGCGAGGCGAGGAGCGCGGCGAGCGCGGGCAGGAGCTGGCCGGCTTCCGCGAGTCGCCAGGCCACCACCGAGAACACGATCAGACCCAGGTCCACGAAGTGGACCGGAACCAGCACCAGCGCGCGCGCCGATTCGAGGAGGAGCGGGAACGACGCCACCACGGCCGCCGCCGGGCCCGGGAGGTGGCGCCGGGCGATGTCGTAGAGGAGCCACACGCACAGTGCGTACAACGCCAGGTGGAGCGCGGTGATCCAAGCCGGGTGGGTGAGGATGACGCCGTGCAGGAGCCCGTAGTAGCCCTGGTAGGCGAGCGGTCGCCAGAACGACGTCGAGCCTCCCCCGTCGAGCCACGAACCGTCGTGTGCGAAGAGCACGTGGTGCAGGTGATCGAAGTCGTCCGCGACCGGCTCGCCGAGCGGCGCGCCCAGCGAGCGCACGAACACCAGCAGCACCGCGGCGAGCGCGGTCCAGCGCCACGGGTCGGCAAAGCCCGATGGCGGTGGCGGTGCAGGAACGGGATGGGGCTCTTGGGTCGCCGCGCGCGGCGCGGCGCGGGCAGGCCGGGCCATCGTGGCAGTCTAGCGATGCCGCACGCTCGACGCGACCGCGCCACGGTCCCCCGGGGATGCGCCCCGACGCTGCCGGCGCGGGACGCGCCGGGCGTCAGCGCACCTTGTGCGGGCGCGGGTCCTTCCGCGGGAACGCGTACACCTTGCCGTCCAGCCCGCCGACGTACACGCGGGACTTGTACACGACGGGCGAGGCCGCGAAGCCGCGATGCGTCGCCCCGTCCGGTCGGTCGCACGGGAATCGCCACACGGGCTCGCCGGTGTCGCGGTCGAGCGCGAGGAGGTTCGCTTCGTGCTTCTCGATCGAGGGCGAGTAGCGCACGGCCACGTACAGGCGGTCGGCGTCCAGCGCGGGCCGTCCCCAGCTGATGCCGTGATCGTCGGATTCCCAGCGCAGCGTGCCGCTCTTCGCGTCCAGCGCGTAGATCCTGGCCGCGTCCGACGAACCCACGTAGGCCACGCCGTCCGCGACCCGCGCGGTGGATTCGACCCACGAGAACCAGAGGTAGTGATCCCAGCGCACCTCGCCGCTCGCGGCGTCGAGCCCGAGGAGATCGTAGCTCCGGCTGCCGACCACGACGACGCCCTGCTCCGCGACCGGCGTCGACGTGACCGGTGCGCCGGTGTCGTGCGTCCAGAGCGCGTGGCCGTCGAACGAGTTGAACGCGTACACCCGGCCATCGTAGCTGCCCACGTAAACGCTTCCGCCGGCCACGCCGGGCGCCGAGAGCACCGGGCCGCCGGTGGTCGCCTCCCAGTACGTCCCTCCGGTCGCGGGGTCCAGGGCCAGCACGCGGCCCGCGTGCGTGCCGACGAACAGCATCCCGCCCGCCGCGGTGACGGCGGACGCGTAGAAGTCGTACTTCGAGCCCGGCTGGTCGATCGGCACGCGCACCACCGAGTCGGGCAGGATGCGCACGCGCCAGAGCTGCTTCCCGCGGGTCGCGTCGAGCCGGTAGAGCCAGCCGTCGTCCGACTGGACGTAGAGCGAGCTCGACACCAGCGTCGGTCGCGCGCGCAGCCGCCCGCCGGCCCTGAATCGCCAGCGCTCCCGTCCCCGCTTCGCGTCGATCGCGTGCAGGATGCCGTCGTCGCCGCCGGCGTAGACGAGCCCCGAGCCCGCCTCGAGATCCGCCCACAGCGGCGCATGCGCGTCGAACGTCCACGCGGGCGTGCGCACCGGAACGCTGAGCGGTGCGCGTGGCTCACGCGCGAGCGGCTCGCCACGCACGAGGTCCACGGCGATCTCGTGGACCGGCACGACGGCCCGCGGCATCACGCCCCGCAGGTGCCCACCGGCGGAATCCCACGCGAACGAGAACGGCCCCGCGAACACGCTGTCGCCCGCGAGCCGCGCGGGACCGATGGGATAGTCGTAGCCGCGGATCGCGGGCAGCGTCATCCGGGCGGACATGCGCCCGCTGTCCGCCGCGACCAGCTCAAGCGCGAACCACGAGCGCGAGTCCTCGCACTCCATCTGCCCCTTCCAGTAGCCGACGAGGGCGGACCGTTGCGCCTCGGAGAGCTGCGCCCGGGCGGGCAAGGGGCGAAGCGAGGCCCCGACCAGGAGCGCGCACCCCCACGTGCAGCCGGCAACCCATGCCCCGCGTACCCGCATCCCGGCATCCTCCCTCGACCGCGACGGCGGCGCCACGGGCGGGCTCCCAACGAAGTCCCCGCCCGACGCACGCAGCAGATCCCGACGCCGAGCGCGGGTGGTCCCGGCGCTACTTCTCCAGCACCCGCTCGATCCTACGATCGGGCACCAGCCAGATGATCGCGACGATCACGTAGAGCGCACACGATGCCGCCGGCACGAAGAACGCGAGCGCGATCGCGAGCGCGTAGATGCCGAGCGAGCTCAGGCCCTTGACGTCGCTGCCCACGGCGCGCGCCAGCGGCGAATCCGCCCCATGCCGGGCGATCAGCAGCTGCGACAGCACGTAATAGGCGCAGCCGGCGGACAGCAGGATCGCGCCGTACATCGCGATCGGCAGCGAAGCCGGGTAGTTCTCTCCCATCCATGCGGTGCCGACCGGGATCAGCGACAGCCAGAACAGGAGGTGCATGTTCGCCCACAGGATGCGGCCGTCCACGTGGTGCGCCGCCTGGAGCATGTGGTGGTGATTGTTCCAGTAGATGCCGAGGAACACGAAGCTGAGGACGTAGCTCAGGAAGTGCGGCAGCACCGGCCGGAGCGCCGCGAGGTCGGCGCCGTGCGGGACGCGCAGCTCCAGCACCATGATCGTGATCAGGATGGCGATCACCCCGTCACTGAACGCCTCCAGCCGGCCCTTGTGCATGCCCCCGGTTCCCTCTGCTCGCTAGAGACGTTCCAACCGTTCGCGCGTGAGTTCGTTCCGCACGTTGCCGGTGTTGAGCGTGCTCGCGGGTTCGAACAGCATCACCTGAACCTCGTGCTCCGCGACCGGACGATGCTCGACGCCGCGCGGCACGATCAGGAACTGGCCCGGGGACAGGTGAACGACGCGGTCGCGGAACTCGATGCGGAATTCGCCGGCCACCGCGAGGAACATCTCGTCCTCGTCGGCGTGCGAGTGCCACACGAACTCGCCCTTGAACTTGACCAGCTTCACCATCTGGCCGTTCAACTCGCCCGCGATGCGCGGATGGTAGTGGTCGCGGATGCGCGCGAAGCTGGCGGCCAGGTCGACTTTCTCCATGGCGATCCTCCGTGGGCGGGTCCGGTTGGGGCGGTCGTCGGGGCGCGATGCGCCGCAGACTATCCGGTGGCGGCCCCGGCGCGCCACGCGACCGCGGCGAGCGCCGCATCCCCGCGGGCCCGCCGCCACGACCGGGGTCACGCACGGGCCCGATTGGCGTAGTGTGTGGACGAGTCCAGCCCATTCCCCAGGAGACGGATGCCATGAGAGACGTGCAGATACTCGGAATCTCCGGAAGCCTTCGCAAGGGTTCGTTCAACACCGCGCTCCTGCGTGCGGCGGGTGGACTGCTGCCGGAGGGCATGTCGCTCACGCTCCAGCTCCTGCACGAGGTGCCGCTCTACGACGGCGACGTCGAGGCGAAGGGACTTCCGGCGGGCGTGGTCGCGCTCCGCGAAACCATCCGCTCGGCCGACGGCGTGCTGTTCTCCACGCCCGAGTACAACAACAGCATGCCGGGCGTGCTCAAGAATGCCGTGGACTGGGTGTCGCGCGGCAAGGACCAGCCGTTCGCCGGCAAGCCGGTGGCGATGGTCAGCGCCTCGAACGGCCGTTTCGGCGGCGCACGCTCGCAGGTCGCATGGCTGCCGACGCTCGCCGTCCTCGGCACGCGCTGGATGCACCGGCCGCAGTTCTATCTCGCGAACGGCCAGGACGCGTTCGCCCCGGACGGCTCGCTCGTCGACGAGCGCACGCGCGAGCTGCTGCGTGGCCTGCTCGCGTCGTTCGGGGCCTGGTGCCGGGAGCCGGTCCCGCACTGACCGGCGGGCGCGCCGCCTAGGGCAGCGTCACGCCGAAGTGCGTGCGGTACCAGTCCACGTAGCGCTGGAGCCGGTCGCGCTGGAAGCTCGGGCGGCGGATGTCGTGCGACTCGCCGGGATAGACGATCAGCCGCGTGTCCACCCCGAGGCTCTTGAGCGCCTGGTACATCTGCTCGCCGCCCAGCACGGGAACGTTCCAGTCGTCGGAGCCGCCGAGGAACAACGTCGGCGTGCGAATGCGGTCGGCATGGAGAAACGACGCCGACATCCGCTCCCACTTGGCCACGTCCTTCCACGGCGCGCCGAACTCCAGTTCGTACTGGGTGAAGTACTGGTCGTGGCCGAACATGCCGAACCAGTCGCCCACTCCGGCGCCGCTCGTGGCCGCCTTGAAGCGCGTGTCGGCGACGATCAGCGCGTCGGTCAGGAGTCCGCCGTAGCTCCAGCCGCCCACGCCGAGCCGCGCCGAGTCGGCGACGCCGCTCGCCACCAGCTGGTCCACCATGCCGTGGATGTCGCGCACTTCCTTGTTGCCGTAATCGTCGAAGATGGCGAGCGTGTACGCCTTCCCACGGCCGGAGCTGCCGCGATAGTTGGGGGCCAGCACGGCCCAGCCCTGCGCCGCGAGCAGCTCGCGCTCGAAGTCGAACGAGAACGCGCTCTGGCTCGAGGGCCCGCCGTGGATGCGCACCACGAGCGGCAGGCGCACGCGTGGATCGGCGCCGGCGGGCCGGCGGAGCACGCCATGCACCTCGGTGCCGTCGTCGCTGCGCGAGGAGACGGCGCTGGCGGTGGCGAACGCCACGGAGTCCGCCCACGCGTTGTGGTGCGTCAACTGCCGCGTGCCGCGCGCATCCACGGCGTACACCTCCGCCGGGCGCGTGGTCGAGCTGCCGATCAGCGCCAGTCCGCCGCCCGCGCGGCTCGCGATCGCGTCCGCCACGGGCACTTCGCACGGCACCCGGTCCGCGCCCGAGCCATCGAGGCGCACGCGCACGGGGTACTGCCGCATGTCGTCGGCCACGAGCCCGACGATGGCCTTCCCGTCGCGCGCCCAGCGCGAATCCGTCACCGGCCGGTCGAGCGCGGTCGCGAGCAGCCGGGGCGGGCCGCCGCCGGCCGGCACCAGCGCGACCGTGCCAAAGCCGCCGCCGTATCCGAACTCGCGGGGCTCGGTGGTCTGGCGGTAGGCGACGCGCGCGCCGTCCGGGCTCCACGACAGCGGACCCTCGTCGCTCCCCGCGAACGACGTGAGCCGGCGCGGGTTCGCGCCGGCCTTCGCCTCGACCACGTACACGTCGCTGTTCGCGGTCCGGTCCGCGCCCGGCTCGCGCATGCTCACGAACGCGATCCGCTGCCCGTCCGGGGACCAGGCGATCGCGTCGTCGTCGGCGTCGCCGGTGGTGACCTGCACGAGCGCTCGCGTCGCCACGTCCAGTGTCCAGACGTGCGTGCGCAGCGAATCCACGTAGCCCTGCTCGTCCTGCTTGAACACGATCCGGTCCACGACCACGGGCTTCACGCGGCCGCCGGCGGTGTCCGCCGGCGGCGTCGCGTCCTTGACGAGGAGCGCGAGGCGCTTCCCGTCGGGCGACCACTCGAGCGCGGTCACGCCGCCCTTCGCGTCGGTGATGCGCTCCGACTCTCCCCCGACCATCGGCAGGAACCACACCTGTGCGGACTTGGAACCTTCGCGCGTGGACAGGAACGCGAGCGTGCGGCCGTCGGGGCTCCAGCGCGGCGACGACTCCGATTCCTCGCTGGTCGTCAGGCGCACGCTCGCGCCGCCGTCCCAGCGCGTCATCCACACGTCGCTGTCGTAGCGGTCCTTCGCGCTGTCCACGTGCGCGACCGTGTACGCCACCCACACGCCGTCCGGCGAGCACTGGGGGTCGGCGAGGCGGCGGAGCCGGAACCAGTCGGCGGTCTGGAGCGGCCGGAGCGACGGAGCCGCGACCGGCGCCCCGGATGCGAATGACAGCGCGAGCACTGCGAGCACGCAGCCGCGCAGGGCTGACGCCGGGGTCGGGATCATGTGCGCTAGCCTACTCAATTTGTCCGTGCTTCCCCATCCCTCGCGTGCGAGCGGGTCGTGATGGAGTAGGCTCTCCGCCGCTCCGGCGCGTCCGCCGCCCGACCCACCGGTGCACCATGACCTGCTGCACCACCGTGAAGCGAGGAGAGCTCCCCATGCTCGTGTCCCCCTGGCGCCCGTTCCGCGCGCTGCTGCTGATGCTCGCGGCCACCACCGCCGCGCACGCCGCCGAAGTGTCGTTGGAAGTCCCCTCCGGCCCGACGAAGATGCTGCGGTCACCGACCGTGAGCGCGACGCAGATCGCGTTCGCATACGCGCAGAACATCTGGGTCGTCCCGCGCGCCGGCGGCGACGCCCGCCGGCTCACGAGCTTCCAGGGACAGGCGAGTAATCCGCGCTTTTCGCCCGACGGACACTGGCTGGCATTCAGCGGCGAATACGCCGGCAACCTGGACGTGTACGTGATCCCGGCGGAGGGCGGCGAGCCGAAGCGCCTGACGTGGCACCCCGGGCCGGACCAGGTCGAGGGCTGGACGCCGGACGGCAAGTCGGTCGTGTTCGCTTCGGGCCGCGCGTCGTGGGCGCCCTCCCCCGCGCCTCGGTTCTGGACCGTGCCCGCCGCGGGCGGGCCGGAGGAGCCCATGGTGCTCCCGCGCGCGTACCAGGGTCGCATTTCTCCCGACGGCGGCAAGCTTGCCTACCGCATGAACAACTCCTGGGACGAGGAGCGCCGCAACTATCGCGGCGGCCAGAATCGTCCGGTGTGGATCACGGACTTGAAGACGTTCGAGACCGTGTCGCCCCCGTGGCAGGGCTCCAAGGACATGGACCCGGCCTGGCTCGGCGACCACGTCGTGTTCATCAGCGACCGGGACGGCGTCGCGAACATCTGGTCGTGCGACGCGAAGGGCGGCGACTTGAAGCAGCTCACGAAGTTCACCGACTTCGACGTCAAGACGCTGGACGCGGGCGCGGGTGTCGTGGTGTTCGAGCAGGCGGGCGTGATCCACGAGCTGGACCCCGGCTCGGGCGCCGAGCACGTCGTGCCGATCACGGCGCGCGGCGACTTCCCGTGGATGATGCCGCACTGGGAGGACGTCGGCGGCCGCATCGCGAACCTGGCGATCTCTCCCACCGGGAAGCGCGTTCTGGTCGAGGCACGCGGCGAGATCTTCACCATCCCCGCCGAGAAGGGTGACGCGCGCAACCTCACGCGCTCGAGCGGCTCGGCCGAGCGCGACCCGGCCTGGTCACCGGACGGGAAATGGATCTCGTACTGGTCCGACCGCTCGGGCGAGTACCAGCTCATGATCGAGTCGCAGGACGGAGTCTCGCCGCCCCGCGTCATCAGCGTCCCGAATCCGTGTCACTACTACACGGTCTCGTGGTCGCCGGATTCGAAGAAGATTCTCTACCACGACACGAACCTCAAGGTCTGGGTGCTCGACGTGGCGAGCGGCAAGGCGAAGGTCGTGGGCAACGATCCGTGGATGGTGCCCGCGCGCACGATGTTCCCGACGTGGAGCCCGGACTCGCGGTACGTCGCGTACGCCGCGCACCTGAACTCGCTGTTCCGCGCCATCTTCGTGGCCGACGCCGAGACCGGCGAGTCGCACCAGGTGACCGACGGCCTCGCCGACGCCATGTACCCGGTGTTTGACGCCAGCGGCAAGTACCTCTGGTTCCTCGCCTCCACGGACTTCGGGCTCCGCTCGCAGTGGCTCGACATGACGTCGTACGACCACGAGGAGAATTTCGGGCTCTACCTTGCCGTCCTGAAGAAGGGCGACCCGAGTCCGGTCCTGCCGGAGAGCGACGAGGATCGCGGCGTGTCCGCGTCCGACGCCGCTGCATCCGGCGGCGTGAAGGCGGAGGGCGCGAAGCCTGCGGGCAAGCCGGGGTCGTCGCAGGGCAGCGACGCGAAGCCCGCGAGCGCGGTGAGCGTGCGCATCGATTTCGACGGGCTCCAGTCGCGTGTCGTCTCGATCCCGGGTATTCCCGAGCGGCAGTACTCGCTCTTGAAGACCGGCCAGGCCGGCACGGTGTTCTACCTCGAGACCGCCGCGGGCGCCCCGCCGGGAAGCGGCGCGCAGCTCCAGCGCTACAAGCTCTCCGAGCGGAAGGCCACCCCATTCGTGGCGGAGGTCGGGGACTACGCCGTGAGTGCGGACGGGAAGAAGCTCGTCTACCGGGTCGCGGTGCCGCCGCCTCCGCCGCCGCCGCCCGGCCTGCCGGCGCCGAAGCCGGTGGCGCCGAGCCTCTACCTCGTGGACGCCGACAAGGCCCCGCCCGCGGCCGGCACCGGAAAGCTCTCGTACACGCTTCGCATGCTGCTCGACCCGCGCGCGGAGTTCGCGCAGATCTTCGCCGAGGGCTGGCGCGACGAGCGCGACTACCTCTACGTGTCCAACATGCACGGTGCCGACTGGCCGCAGATGCGCATCAACTACGGCAAGTTCCTGCCCTGGGTGCGGCACCGTGCGGACCTGAACTACCTGCTCGACATGATGGGAGCCGAGATCGCGATCGGTCACTCCTACGTGCGCGGCGGCGACATGCCGGAAGTGCCGCTCTCCCCCGGCGGATTGCTCGGCGCCGACTTCACCGTGGACGCCGGCCGCTATCGCATCCAGCGCATCTACGACAACGAGAGCTGGAACCCGGACCTGAAGGCGCCGCTCGCCGCGCCGGGCGTGAACGTCGCGGTCGGCGATTACCTGCTTGCGGTGAACGGAGAAGAGCTGCGCGTGCCGGACAACCTCTATCGCCTGCTCGACGGGACCGCGAACCGCCAGACCGTGCTCACGGTGAACAGCCGGCCGACGCTGGACGGCGCGCGCACGATCAGCGTCGTGCCGGTGGCGAACGAGCAGCCGCTGCGCACACGGGCATGGGTCGAGTCCAACCGCCGCACGGTCGACAGGCTGTCGGGCGGGAAGCTCGCGTACGTCTACCTGCCCAACACCGGGCAGCCCGGGTATGCGAGCTTCAATCGCTACTACTTCTCGCAGCAGGACCGCCCGGGCGTGGTCGTGGACGAGCGCTACAACGGCGGCGGCTCCGCGGCGGACTACATGATCGAGGTGATGGAGCGGACGTTCGACGGCTACTTCAACAACGTCGCCGGCAAGCGCGTGCCGTTCACGAGCCCCGCCGCCGGGATCTGGGGTCCGAAGGTCATGATCGCGAACGAGATGTCGGGCTCGGGCGGCGACTACCTGCCGTACATGTTCAAGGCCCGGAAGCTCGGCACGCTGGTGGGCAAGCGGACGTGGGGCGGTCTCGTGCACACGGCCGACACGCCGCTGTTCGTGGACGGCGGCTCGATGATCGCGCCGCGCGGCGGATACTTCGCGGCCGACGGTCACTGGGCGGTGGAGAACGAGGGCGTCGCACCCGACGTCGACGTGGAGAACTGGCCGAAGGAAGTGATCGCGGGCCACGATCCGCAGCTCGAGCGCGCGGTGGAAGTGGCGCTGAAGCAACTCGCCGAGCACCCGGTCGAGCGCCGCATGCAGGAGCCGCCACCGCCGACCTGGGGCAAGCGACGCTAGCACGCGCCGGCGCGCACGAAGCAGAATCCGAAGCGCCTCCGGAATGATGGGGCAACAGGTTACGCCGGCAGTCGAATCCGGCACATGAAGCGGCGGTCCGGCCCTCGGCCGGGCCGCCGCGCCCGTCTCCGCGCGCCTGCCGCACCCACGACACTTCCCGCGCATGAACGTCGCGCAGCCGGCCGATAACTGACCCGCGAAGTGTTGCCCACCCTCCCGCGGCACCGTCCGGAGGCCACGGCCCCGGACGTCCGCCAGCCTATGAAGGAGCGATTCATGAAGCCGTTCAAGAACCTCATGGGGAACGGTGCGAAGGAGCAGGAGCAGCTCGAGGCGATGCGCACCGTACTGGCGGACATCCAGCGCGAGCGCCAGCGCTACGAAGCCCTGGTCGAAGGATCCAAGGCCGGCGCCGATCGCCTGAAGCAGCTCGGCGAACCGCTCGCGAAGACCGAGGGCGAGATGCACGCGCTCGAGACGCGCATGGCCCAGATGGAGGAGCGGTTCCAGGCGATGGTGAAACTGGCCGACCTGTTCAACAACCTGGACGAACGCGCCGAAGGCCTCGTGAAGAGCACGCAGTGGGCGGAGTCGCGGCTGTCGAGCGCACTCGAGGGCTCGCAGAAGATCGAGTCCACCATGGCCGACCTCGTGAGCAAGACCGAGCTTGCCGGCGACCTGAAGGAACGCCTCACCGGCTTCCTCGAGGTCGAGAAGCCGTTCCAGCTCCTGCGCGGCGAGGCCGAGTCGCTGCACGGCCAGCTCGAAGGCGCCGCCGAACGCATGGCCCGCCTGCGCGACCAGCACGACCGCCTGCTCGACGCGCACAAGTCGGCGACCACGAAGCTCGAGGCGATGGACCGCCGCCGCGACGAGCTGGGCCGCTCGCTGCAGGACAAGGAGCGGCGCGTCGAGTCCGTCGAAGCCGCCATCCACAGCATGGACGGCGTCCACCAGGTGATCAACGAGGTGAAGCGCGAGGTGGTCACCTTGAAGGCGCTCGGCGACTCGGTGGCGCAGAAGACCGCGGCGCTCGAGGCGCACCGCGAGGCGCTCGATCGCGCGCTCGCGCAGACCGAGCATCTCGATCGCGCCATGCGCACGATCGACGCCGGCGTCCGCCAGCAGAAGGAGAACGAGAAGACGCTGGCCGCGTTCTCGGAGCAGGTCGCGGCGCTCCGCTCGCTGCACGAGGCGGTCATCGACCGCTCCAACGAGGTCACCCAGCTCCAGCGCCAGGCGCACGAACAGACGGTGGCGACGCGCCAGGACCTGGCCTCGATGAGCGACGAGATGAAGAGCACGGTCGAGCGCTTCGACTTCGAGGCGCGCGGGCTCGAATCGGTGAGCCAGCGCGTCGCCGACCTGCGCGGCGACCTGAGCACGTGCGAGAACCGGTTCAAGGGCCTGCACGAGGCGAGCCTGACCATGGGCGAGTTGAAGCACCAGGTGGAATCGGTGGCTGCCCAGCTGCTGTCGATGACGCAGGAGGTCGGCCAGGTGGACCGCGAGGTGGGCAAGCTGCACGCCATCCGCCGCGATCTCGACGCCACCTCGAACACCGCGCGTGCGGTGAGCGAGCAGGTGGCGCGCATCGAGGCCTCGCGTGCGGCGGTCGACGCCGGCTTGAAGGACCTGTCGCAGCTCGCCGGCGCGCACGCCTCGGTTCGGGACGCGCTCGAGCAGATGCAGCTCGTCCAGGAGGAGACGAACCGCGTGCGCCAGTCGCAGGCGGAGACCCGCACCTGGCTCGGCGACGTCGTGACGCAGGTCGCCGACCTGCGCCAGCGCTTCACGGACCTGAAGGGGTTCGAGCCGGCGCTCGAGGCGGTGCGCACCCAGGCGCAGCGCATCCAGGACGCAACCACGTCCATCGAACTGCGGAAGGAGTTCGTGGACAACCTGCAGCGGCGCATGTCCGAGATCGGCTCGCTCACCGCGCGCATCGACGAGCGCGGGCAGCAGCTGGCCGAGCGCATGGACGCCGCGGAGCAGCGGTTCGCGAGCCTCGGCCACGAGGCGGCCACCGCCGAGCAGGTCGCCAACACCATCGCGGGCGTGAATGCCCGGGTGGAGCAGGCTGCGCTCCAGGCGGACGACGTGCAGAAGACGGTCCGGTCGCTCGAGACCCGCTGCGAGTCGGTCGAGGCCATCGCCGGCGAGACGAAGGCGCTGCGGAAGGAGATCGAGCAGCGGCAGCGTGCGCTGGCCGAGGCCACGAAGCAGCTGCAGAAGACCTCGACCCTGCGCGAGGAGGCGGCGAACGCCGCGAGCCAGCTCGACGAGCTGGCGAGCCGGCTGACCACCACGCTCGGCACCGCCGACCAGCGGGTGCTCGAGGTGGACGAGCTGACCTCGAAGCTCGAGGATCGCACGCAGAACCTGCGCGCGGTCGAGAAGCGGCTCGACGAGTTCGAGGCGCGCATGGCGAAGTGGGACGTCACCGAGCAGGAGATCGCCCGTTCGCTCGAGCAGATCGCTTCCCGCCAGGGCACGATCGACTCGCTGCAGGGGGATCTCGACCGCATGTTCGCCATGGCCGAGAAGACCTCGATTCACGTGCGCGAGATCACCTCGGCGCACACGGAACTCGAGCAGAGCCGCGGCACGTTGAAGGACGTGCTCGGGCAGTTGAAGCAGCTCCGCGACGGAAAGAACACGCTCGAGGAGCGGAAGCGCCAGATCGCGCAGGCGGAGGAGAGGCTGTCACGCGCCGACGCGCTGCTGGTCGAGGTGCGCTCGAGCCTCGAGATCCTCGAGGGGCAGAAGGTGCTGGTGGAGCAGGCCGTCGAGAAGGCGGGTTCGCTCCAGTCGCTGCTGCGGCAGGCGGACGCCGCGGTGGAGGACCTGCGCGAGGCGAGCCGGACGAGCGTGCGCATGCGCGGCAACATCATCGACTTCCCGGGCCCGGGGATGCAGGACGAGGACGACGACGAGGACATCGCCGACGCCGCGTGACCGTTGCGCCCGCGGCGGGCGCGATCGCAGGAATCGGGAGCGGGGAGGCCCAATCGGCCTCCCCTTTCCGTTGCCCGGTGGGGTACGCTTCGTGCGGGGATTCGTCGCTCTTCATTCCACACGGAGGGTCACCACCATGCGGCTCGCCCTGCTCTGCCTCTTCCTCTTCGCCGCGCTCCCCGCCCGGGCGGGTGCCCCGGGCGTGTGCCCGGCTTCGGCCGCGAACGTGGTGCGGTTCCATCCGGGTCCGTGGCAGCTCCCGTCGTCCGTCGCGCGCTCCGGCGTGCGCTTCGAACCCGAGACGGGCGAAGCGGCGACCGACCTTCCCGGCACCGCGGCGTTCATGTCGTCAGAAGCCGCGCTGCGGGCAAGCGCCGAAGCCAACGTGCGCACGTTTCCCGACGGTTCGCGGCACGCGGTCCTGAACGGAGCGATCCGCGCGTGGACGGTTGCGACCATCGATGACCAGGGCCGCCTGACCCAGGATTGCGTCCACAGCGAGGCCGAGGCCCGCAGGCTCATCGAGGCCGCGGCCGCCGCGGCAGCGGCGCGGGAGCACAAGTGAGCGCCCGCACGCGCCTCGGCGCGGTATTGCTTGCGCTCGCGACGCTCGCGCTTCCCGGCGCGGCGCATGCCACGTTCGTGATCGTCAACCTCGACGGCCCGGGCGAAGGCTTCAACGACCCCACGCCGGCGGCGCCCGTGGGCGGCAACCCCGGCACCACCGTCGGCCAGCAGCGGCTCAACGTCTTCATGAAAGCGGGCCAGATCTGGGACGGCATCCTCCAGAGCCCGATCACCATTCGCGTGCAGGCGTCGTTCGATCCGCTCTCCTGCTCGCCCACGAGCGGCGTGCTGGGTTCAGCCGGCGCGAACGTGGTCGACTCGGACTTCCCCGGCGCCGCGAAACCCGCCACCTGGTACGTCGGCGCCGAGGCGAACCGGCTCGCGAACACCGACCTCGATCCGGCGGATGACGACATCGTGGCGCAGTTCAACTCGGTGGTGGGCACGCCGAGCTGCCTCACCACGCGGTTCTGGTACTACGGCTTCGACGGCAACGAGGGCGCGAACGGAATCGACCTGCTCGCCGTGTTGCTGCACGAGTTCGCCCACGGCCTGGGCTTCCTCACCACCACCGACGAGACGGACGGTTCCTACTTCTCCGGCCAGCCGAGCATCTGGGATTACTTCCTGATGGACGACATCAGCAACAAGCACTGGGTGGACATGACGCCCGCCGAGCGCATCGCCTCGTCCATCAACACGAACCACCTGGTGTGGGACGGCCCGGCGGTGACCGCGTGGGCGCCGAAGACGCTCGGGAAGCGCCTGCACGTGGTGACGGCCGGGGCGCTGGTCGGCGACTTCACGAGCGGCCAGGGCGTGTTCTACCCGACGCCCTCGACGACAGGCGTCACGGGGCAGGTCGTGCTGGTCGCGGACGGCGTGGGCACCACGACCGATGGCTGCAGCACGCCGTTCACGAACGCGGGCGCGATCGCGGGCAGGATCGCGCTCATGGACCGGAGTGCCAGCTGCACCATGCCGCAGCAGGCGGCGAACGCACAGGCGAACGGCGCCATCGGCGCCATCCTCATCAACAACGTGTCGGGTCCGGAGCCGCCGCTGCGCGGCGCCGCGCCGACCGTCACCATCCCGGTCACCGCGCTGTCGCAGACCGACGGCAACGCGATCCGGGCGGCGCTCGGCTCGGGCACCGTCACGGCGACCCTCGCGCTCGACCCCGCGCACACGGCGGGCGTGGACAACGCGGGCCGCGTGCTCATGTTCGCCCCCAATCCCGATCAGCCGGGCTCCAGCGTGTCGCACTGGGACGTGTCGGCGTTCCCGAACCTGCTCATGGAGCCGGTCATCAATCCCGACCTGACGCAAAAGGTCGACCTGACGTTCCAGAACTTCTACGACATCGGCTGGTTCCCGCAGCTCGTCGACGTGCCCGCGGACTCGCGCAGCGCGTTCTCGTTCACGCAGGGACCCAATCCCTCGCGCGAGGGCGGTACGCTGCGGTTCCGCCTGCCGTCGGCGCAGCACGTGGAGCTGTCGCTCTACGACCTCGCCGGGCGGCGGATCGCGAGGCTCGTCGACGGTACGCTCGATGGCGGCGAGCACAGCGTCGCGTGGTCGCGCACCGATGACCGCGGCCACCGGGTCGCGGCCGGCGTCTACCTCGCGCGCATCAAGGCCGGCGCAATCGAGCGCACGGTCAACGTGGTGCTGATGGATTGAGGTGGTGCGGGCAGCAGAAAGTCGCGGCGGGCGGGGCTCAGGCTCCGCCCGCCGGCGTGTCCGCCAGGCGGTAGCCGACGCCGGTCTCGGTCAGGAGCCAGCGCGGGCGCGACGGATCGGCCTCGAGCTTGTGCCGGAGCTGCGCCATGTAGACGCGCAGGTAGTGATGCTGGCTCGTGTAGGCCGGGCCCCAGACCGCGTTCAGCAGCACCTCGTGCGTGAGCACGCGCCCCGGGTGCCGGGCGAGCGCCGCGAGCAGCTTGTACTCGCGCGGCGTGAGCTTCACCTCGCGGCCGCTCACGGTCACGAGGCGTTGCCCGAGGTCCACGCGCAGCGCGCCCGATTCCACCACGCTGGACCCTTCCCCGTCCTGCGTCTTCGCGCTCCGACGCAGCGCGGCGCGCATGCGGGCCACGAGTTCGCCCATCGCGAACGGCTTCGTCACGTAGTCGTCCGCGCCCGCGTCCAACGCGTGGATCTTGTCGCTCTCCTGCCCGCGCGCGGACAGCACCAGCACGGGCACCGTGCTCCACTCGCGCAGCCGCCGCACCACCTCCACCCCGTCCATGTCCGGGAGCCCGAGGTCCAGGAGCACGAGCTCGGGCGCGCGCATGGCCGCCTGCGCGATGCCGTCCTCCGCGGTCACGGCCTCCACGAGCCGGAATCCCTGCGACTCGAGCCCCGCGCGCAGGAAGCGCCGGATGGGCGCGTCGTCCTCGATCACCAGGACCACGGTCGCGGGGGACGTCTCGTTCACGCCTGCGCCTCAGCCGGGCCGGTGGACTCTCCGGGCTCGCGCTCCAGCTCGGGCGGCCTGCCTTCCACCGGCACGACCAGGCGGAAGAGCGCGCCGCCCGTGGGGTGGTTCTGCGCGGTCAACCGGCCGCCGTGCGCCTCGGCGATGCCGCGCGCGATCGTGAGCCCGAGCCCCGTACCGGAGCGGGGCCGCCGCGAGTCACCGCGCCAGAACTTCTCGAACACCTTCTCCTCCCCGCCGGCCGGGAGGCCCACGCCATGGTCGCGGATCTCCAGAGCGAGCTCGCCGTCCCGGAGCGCGGCGGTGAGCTCGACCGGTGTTCCGGACGGCGAGTAGTGGAGCGCGTTCTCGAGCACGTTGGTCACGGCCTGGGCGTAGAGCACGTCGTCCAGCGGCACGAGCGGCAGGTCGGCCGGGGCCTTGAACGTGACCCGCCGCCCGGCGGCGAGCTGCTCCGTGCGCGCGAGCACCGAGCCGACCACCTCCTCGAGCGAGTGCCACTCCTTCTTCACGCGCAGCGCGCCCGACTCGAGCCGCGTCATGTCGAGCAGATCGCCCACCAGCCGGTTCATGCGGCCCGCCTCGTCGACAATCGTCTCCGCCAGCTCCTCCCGGGTCTCGGCGGGCAGGCTCGCGCCGTCCCGCAGGCTGCTGCCCGCGCCGGCGATCACCGCGAGCGGCGTGCGCAGGTCGTGCGAGACCGCGGACAGGAGCGCGTTCCGGGCGCGTTCGGCCTCCACGTCCACGCGCGCGTGCTCGGCCTCCTCGGACAGGCGCGCGCGCTCCACCGCGATCGCGATCTGGTTCGCGAACGTGGTGAGGAGCTGCTGGCGCTCGGGATCGCGGAAGCGGCGCGGGTCCGCCGGGCGCAGCGCCAGCACGCCGAGGACGCGGCCGGACGCCACGAGCGGAAGGTGGAGCGCCTGCGAGCCGGGAAGCGTGTCGGTGCCGAGGCCGGCGGGCTGCGCGTGGTCGAACACCCACTGCGCCACGCCGCGCTCGTGCGCCTGGTCGGTGAGGAGCGCGCGGTCGCCGGCCGCGACCTCCACGCGGTCGTTGGCGCCGGGCAGGAGCGCGGCGGCGCGGCACTCGAACACCTCCATCACGCGATCCACGGCGGCGCCGAGGAGCTGCTGCATGGAGCGGCGGCCCGCCAGCTCGCGCGACAGCTCGTGCACCGCCTCCGACCGGCGCGCGCGCTGGCGCTGTTGCTCCGCCTGGTCGCGCAGCCGGCCGGTGAGCGTGCCGATCACCACGGCGACCACGATCATGACCGCGAACGTCACCACGTATTGCGAGTCGCTGACCTGGAACGTGAAGCGGGGCGGCACGAACATGAAATCGAACAGCGCCACGCCGAGCACGGACGCCAGGATGGCGGGGCCGCGTCCCAGCGCCACGGCGCACACCACCACGCCCAGCAGGTACAGCATGGCGAGGTTGGAGAGCGCCATCGCCGGGTAGAGGAGCCACGACACGATCGTGCACACGGCGAGCACCGGCAGCGTTCCGGCGTAACCGCGCCAGCGGACGTTCGCGGGCGGCTTCCGCTCGGGGCGCGGCGCGCGTTCGTCGTCCTCGCCGCGCATCACGTACACGTCCACGTCACCGCTCTCGTGGACCAGCGAGCCCACGAGCGAGCCTGACAGGAGTTCGAGCCAGCGCGGGCGGTTCGGCTTCCCCACCACGATGCGCGACACGTTGCGCGCCCGGGCGAACGCGAGGATCTCGTCGCGCACGCGCAGGCCGTCGAGCATCAACGCCTCCGCCCCGAGATCCTCGGCCAGTCCCATCACGTCCACGATGTGATCGCGCCGCGCGCTCGATTCGCGCACCTGCCCGGGCGTCTCCACGTGCACCACGATCCACTCCGCCCGCAGCGCGGCCGCCATGCGGCGCACTGCGCGCACCAGCCGCACCCCGCTCTCCGGGTCCCCGAGGCAGACGAGGATGCGCTCGCGCACAGCCCACGGCTCGGCGATGCCTTCCGCACGGCGGTAGGACTCCATCTGGGCGTCGACGCGCTGCGCGGTCTGGCGGAGCGCGAGTTCCCGGAGCGCGATGAGATTGCCCTTCTTGAAGAAGCTCTCGAGCGCGCGCTCCGCCTGCGCGGACACGTAGACCTTGCCTTCGCGCAGCCGCTGCAGCAGGTCGTCGGGCGGCAGGTCCACCAGCTCGACCTCGTCGGCGCGATCGAGGATCGAATCGGGCACGGTCTCGCGCACGGTGACGCCGGTGATCTGCGCCACGACGTCGATCAGGCTCTCGACGTGCTGGACGTTGAGCGTCGTGTAGATGTCCACGCCCGCGGCGAGCAGTTCCTCCACGTCCTGCCAGCGCTTCGCGTGCCGGGAGCCGGGGGCGTTCGTGTGCGCGAGCTCGTCCAGCAGCAGCAGTCCCGGCCGGCGCGCGAGCGCGGCGTCGAGATCGAACTCGGGAACGTTCACGCCGCGGTACTCGGTGTCGCGGCGCGGGAGCTGCTCCAGGCCGTCCAGGAGCGCCGCGGTCTCCCGCCGCCCGTGCGTCTCGACCAGCCCGACCACGACGTCCGCGCCCGCGCGCATCCGCTCGTGCGCCTCGACCAGCATGGCGTAGGTCTTGCCCACGCCGGCCGTGGCGCCGAAGAACACCTTGAGCTTCGCGCGCGTGGCCCGCTCGTGCTGCTCGCGGAGCCGCGCCAGCAGGGCGTCGGGATCCGGGCGTGCGTCCGTCATTCGTCGTCTGCCTCCCCGCGGTCGAATCGCGGCCGCCGCGGCGCGAACGAGTAGACCATGCGCCGGGGCCGGTTGCGAGCCGCGCGGCGGGCGAGTCAGGACCGCGTTCGTCCGCATCAAGATCGCATCAAGGCGACCCGGCTGGCGGCGCCGGCCGGGCCGCTCTAATGTGCCCGGCGGACTTCCTTCCACCGTTCACGAAAGGGATGCGCATGACCCGCTCTCGCCACCTGGTTCACTTGCCGCTCGGCAGCTGGGCGCTGGCCACGCTGCTGCTCTCGCCGGTGCCGGCGCACGCCGGGCCGTCACTGCCTCCGGACAAGGACCCGCTCGTGCTCAACATGGACACGTCGGTCTCTCCCGGCTCCGACTTCTTCAAGTACGCATGCGGCAAGTGGCTGCGCGAGAATCCCATCCCGGCTTCCGAGCGGGGCTGGGGAATCGGCAACCTGGTGAACGAGGAGACCTACCGCCAGCGCCTCACCATCTGCCAGAACGCGGCCAAGTCGGGCGCGCCGAAAGGGACGAGCGCGCAGAAGGTGGGCGACTTCTGGGCCACCGGCATGGACTCGGTGACCATCGACAAGCAGGGCGCGGAGCCGCTCGAGCCCTACCTCAAGCAGATCGCCAACATCCATACGCGAACCGACCTGCTCGCGACGGTCGGCAAGTTCCAGACGCTCGGGTTCCATCCGCTCTACTCGCTGTACATCGGGCAGGACGAGAAGAACTCGGACCGCTACATCGTGCACCTGTACCAGGGCGGCCTGCACATGCCGGACCGCGACTACTACTTCGGCAGGGATTCGACCACGAAGTACGTGCGCACGGAGTACGGCAAGCACTTGGTCGCGATGTTCACGCTGCTGGGCGAGGACTCGGCGCATTCGGCGGCATCCGCCGCGGCGGTGCTGAAGCTCGAGACCGCGTTCGCCGGCCGCTCACGCACGCTGGAGCAGCGCCGGGACCCGTGGGCGAACTACAACAAGATGTCGCTCGCGGAGCTGAACAAGCTCACGCCCACCATTGACTGGACCGCCCAGTTCACCGCCATGAGCGTGCCCATCCAGGACACGGTCGTCGTCGGCCAGCCGGAGTTCTTCAAGGCGGTGGACTCGTGCCTGAGCGTGGCGCGGCTGTCCGAGTGGCAGAGCTACCTGCGCTTCACCGTGGTGACGAGCCTGGCCTCGAACCTGGCGAAGCCGTTCGACGAGGAGAACTTCCACTTCTACGGCACGGTGATGTCGGGCACCAAGACGCAGCGCCCGCGCTGGAAGCGCATGCTGGATTCGAGCGAGGACGCCATCGGCGAGCTGGTCGGCCAGGAGTGGGTGAAGGCCTACTGCTCCCCCGCCACCAAGGCCCGCTACGAGAAGCTCACCGAGGACATCATCAACGTCTACCGCGACCGCATCCGCAACCTGCCGTGGATGACCGCGGAAACCCGGCAGCGGGCACTCGCCAAGCTCGACAAGGTGACGCGCAAGGTCGCCTACCCCGACGTCTGGCGTGACTACTCGACGCTCACCATCGGCCGCACCTCCTACGTCGCGAACCAGGTGGCGGTGGACAACTGGTGGTTCCGCCACGAAGCGGACAAGCTCGGGAAGCCGATCAACCGCACCGAGTGGGACATGACGCCCCAGACGTACAACGCGTACTACGACGGCTCGAAGGTCGAGATCGTGCTGCCGGCGGCCGCGTTCATGCTGCCGGGTGTCCCCGACTCGCTGGTCGACGATGCGCTCCTCTACTCCTACGCCGGCGGCTCCACGATCGGCCACGAGATCACGCACGGGTTCGACGACGAGGGGCGCCAGTTCGACGAGAAGGGCAACCTGAACCCGTGGTGGACGCCGGCCGACTCGGTGCAGTTCACGACCCGGGCGAAGAAGCTCGTGGACCAGTTCAACGCCTACGAGATCGGCGGCAAGCACATCCGCGGCCAGGCGACACTGGGCGAGAACATCGCTGACCTGGGCGGCGTCGTGCTCGGCTACGAGGCGTTCAAGAAGACCGACCAGTGGAAGAGCGGCGAGAAGATCAATGGGCTGACCCCGGACCAGCGCTACTTCCTCGGCTACGCGCTGTCGTGGCTGGGCCAGCGCCGGCCCGCTTCGCTCCAGCAGCAGATCATGACCGACGTGCACGCGCCCGGGTTCCTCCGCGTGAACGGGCCGCTCGCGAACATCCCCGAGTTCTACGCCGCGTTCGGCATCAAGCCGGGTGACGCGATGTACCGCGCCGAGGACGTGCGGGTGGTGATCTGGTAAAGCGGCATCGCGGTCTTCCCGGGCCCGCCCGCATGGGCGCGGCCCGGAAGCCCGCCGCCGCACCCTCCGCACCGCCGCCGCGATTCCCCGCGGATCCGTACGCCTGGCTCACGCTCGTCTCCGTGCTGCCCCTCGCGGCACGGATGGCCGGCTCGCCCGTGGGCGAGCCGGTTGCAGAAGACTTCGACTTCCTCTACCGCGCGCTCTTCCACGGCACCGGGTCGCTGCTCGACGGCGGCGGCTCGCAGGCGTTCTGGCGCCCGATCCCGCACCAGCTCTACTACGCCGCGCTGGGCCCGCTGATCGTAGCGGCCCCGGGCGTCGTGACGGCGCTCCACCTCGCGTTGCTCGCGCTCGGCGCCGTGCTCTGGTACCGCGCGCTGCGCCCGGCCTGGCCCGGGCCGCTCGCGGCCGCGGCCGCTTCGTTCCCGCTGCTCGCCGAGAGCACGCGGACGATCGCCGGCTGGCCCACGCAATTCGTGGACCTCGGGCTCTACCTCTTCACCGCGCTCGCCGTGCACGAGACCACGCGGCGCAGGCTTCCGAGCGCGCTGGCGGCGCTCCTCGCCGCGCTCCTCTGCAAGGAGGTCGCGGTGGTCACGGCGGTGCTGCTGCCGTTCGTGCCGGTCGGACCCCGGGACCGCCGCGAGCGGCTGCGCTGGGGCGCGGGCTGCCTGAGCGTGGTCACGGCGTGGGCGCTGGCGTCGCTGGCGGTGCGGCGGCAGGCGCACCTTGCGCTGCCGGTCCTCACGCGCTCGCACGAGGCGCTCGCGATGCCGTTCGTCTCCCGATTCGCGTGGGCGGTGAACGGGAGCCTGAAGGCCATCGCCAGCCTCGCGCTCGCTCCCGGGCCGCGCGATGCGCTCGTGGGCGTGGCGTGCCTGCTCCTCGCCGGGATCGCGGTCGTGGCGCTGGTGACGAGCCGCGAGGCGCGCGCGCGCCTCGCCCGCGGGGCCCCGTGGCTCGAGTGGGGCGTCGCGTGGTTCCTGCTCGCGAGTGCGACGCTCACGACCGTCTACCCGTCGTGGCAGCCGAACCGGAGCCAGTACGGGAGCGCCGGACTGGGCGTGGCCGCCGTGGCGGCGCTTGGCGCCGTTCACCCCGCCATGGCGGGAGCGATGGTCGCGCTCCGCCTCGGGGCGCTCGCGCTCGCGCCCGGTGCGGTGCGCACGGTCGAGGAGAAGGCTCCCGAGTCCGGCGCGTTCATGGACTACGCGCGGCTCACGCGGCTCCAGCGCTTCATGCGTGACACGCGGCGGCTCCTCCGCGCCCGGTATCCCCGGCTGCCGCACGGGGCGATCGTGGTACAGGAGAACCTGCCGCAATCACTCGAGTACGCGTTCGGCGGCGACCACGCGCTGCGCGTCTGGTACGCCGACTCGACGCTCCACTGGATGCGTTTCGACGCGTTTCGCGCCCGGCCCGACACGCCGATCACGGTGATCGTGCAGGGCGAATCGAGGCACGAGCCGGAGGTGGCGCTCGTGGAGCCGGAGGCCGTGCGCGGATTGTTCCGGGCGCAGCCCCTGGTCGCGGCGCACCGCTTCCCCGAGATGCTGGCGGCGCTCGACCGCGCCGACGCCGCGCAGCGGGACACGAACGCGGTCCAGTACTGGGTCACGAGCTGGACCTGGCGCGCCTATGCGTTCGTGCTCTCCGGCCGGGCGCGCGAGGGTGAGGCGCTGGCGGAGCGGGCGGTCGCGCGCGGGCGCACGGTCGGCATCGCGCGGACGGAGACGGACCTCCTCGCGCGCCAGGTGCTGGCGCTCGCGCTCGCGCAGCTGGGGCGCTTCGAGCCGGCGTTCGCCCACCTCGACACGCTCGACCGGATCGCGCCGGGAGACACCACGACCCGAAGCCTGCGGGCGCAGCTCGAGGCAGGACGCGGCGCGCCCCCGCCACCCACAACGCCCGGCGTGCCCGCGCACTGAACCCGGCGCCGGGCGCGGAAGCGTCACACGGCCGGTTCGTTCGCGTATTCTCCCTGCCGCGGCGCCACCCGCCGCATCGATCCCGGAGGCTCGCGATGTCACTCACCCCCGCGCTCATCGCCGGCGTGCTCCTCTCCACCGTGCTCACCGCCATGCCGCGCCCGAACCCCGAGCCTGAGCTGGGCCTCGTCCACTGGGGGCGGGACTATCCACGAGCGCTCGATGCCTCGCGCTCCTCGGGCCGCCCGGTGCTGGTGCTCTTCGACGAGGTGCCGGGTTGCGCGACGTGCCGGGGATTTGGCCAGGAGGTGCTGTCGCACCCGCTCCTCGCGGAGGCGATCGAGACCGAGTTTGTGCCGCTCTTCGTCGCGAACTGCCGGCCGGGCCGCGACGCCGAACTGCTCGCGCGCTTCGGCGAGCCCGCGTGGAACAATCCCGTGCTCCGATTCCTCGACGCGAACGGGCACGACGTGCTTCCGCGCGTGGACGAGCTCTACTCGGCGCACGAGATCGCCGAACGCCTCACCGAGGCGCTGCGGGCCGCAGGTCGACCGGTCCCGACGTACCTCGCGCTCACCGTGGAGGAGACGCAGACCGCGCACCGGCGCGAGGCCACGTTCGAGATGGGCTGCTTCTGGGAGGGCGAGGCGAAGCTGGGCGCACTCCCCGGCGTGCTGGATGTGCACGCTGTGGACACGGGTGGCGGTGAGGGCGTGCGCGTCACGTACGACGAGTCGCGGCTCTCGCAGGACCAGCTCGTCCGTGCCGCCCGCCAGCGTGAGTGCGCGCTGCGCACCGGCGGCGCGGGCGCCGAGCGCGGCGCCGCCGGGAGCGATCACCTGCACGCGCTGGCCCCTTCGCCGCTCCGCTGGCTCCCGCTCACCCCGATGCAGGCGATGCGCGTGAACGCGGCGCTGGCCGCGGGCGGCGACGGCGTGGAGTACTTGTCGCCACGCCAGCTCGAACTCGCGCGGCATACGACGTCGCTGGCGCCTGGCGCCTCGCGGAAGCTCGCGGGTCTCACCCGGCCCGACGACGTGAACGCGCTTCCTGCGTACGAGCGGCAGCTGCGGTTGGCGCTGGGCGAGTAGCGGTCGGCCCCCGGATCGGTCGACCTCCGGCGGGGTGAATCCCCGGAGCCACAGCTGCGGGGCCCGCCAGGGTACCTCCGCGTCCCCCGAACGATTCCGGCGTTCGGGCACCGCGTGCATCCCGAGTGAGAGGACGCTCGCGCTTCACCCGCCCACGCCCGAGCGCGGAACGCGATGGCGCTCCCAACCTTCCCCCTCCGCGAGCCATCCGACCGAAGAACGCGGCATCCGGCCCGACTCGCCGCGGGCGTCCTCGTCGCCAATACCGGAACCTGTGGGTAAACTCGTTCGTCCCTGCTGGGTACACCTCCGCCCCCAGCCTCGAAGCCCACCTGGAAGGACCCCTTTCATGCGGCCAGTGACGCCCCTGCTCGCGGCACTCCTCCTGCTGCCTCAAGCCGCCCACGCGCAGGTCACGAGCCTCAAGGGCAAGTTCGTGGACCCGACCAACAAGACCGTGGTCGCGGGCGTCCTCGTCAAGCTTACGAGCTTCGCCGACACGACGGACGTCCACCGGGTGGCCGCGAAGGACGACGGCACGTTCGAGGTCACCGGGCTGGGCGTGCACAGCTACCGGCTCGAGGCCTCGCGCATCGGTTACTCGACGCTGCGCCAGGTGATCCGGGTCGCGAAGCAGGGGCAGGACGCGGGCGTGCTGCAGATGGTGCCGGAGGCGGTCAAGATCGCCGGGATCACCGTCACCGGGTCGCCGCCTCCCGCCACCCAGATTGCGGACACCACCGAGTTCCGCGCCGATGCGGTCAAGACCAGCAAGGACGCGACCGCCGAAGACCTGGTGCAGAAGCTGCCGGGGGTCACGCTCGAGAACGGCCAGGTCAAGTCGAACGGCGAGAACGTGCAGCAGGTGCTGGTGAACGGCCGGCCGTTCTTCGGCAGCGATCCCGCGGCCGCGATGCGCAACCTGCCGGCCGACGTCGTGGACCGGATCCAGGTCTACGACAAGGCCAGCGACCAGGCCGAGTTCAGCGGTTTCGACGACGGCCAGCAGCAGAAGACCATGAACTTCATCCTGCGGAACCGTATCGCGCGTTTCGGCAAGGTCTACGGCGGTTACGGCGATCGCGACCGCTACCAGGCGGGCGGCAGCGCGACGTGGCTCCACGGCCAGGAACGCTTCACGCTGATCGGGCTCTCCAACAACATCAACCAGCGCAACTTCTCTCCCCAGGACCTGACCGGCGCGCTGTCCGGAAACGGCGGCGGGGGCGGTGGCCCGCGGATCATGATGTTCGGAGGCGGCGGCGGGCGCGGGGCGGGCGGCGGCAGTCAGCAGATCGTGCGCATGGGCGGTGGATTCGGAGGCGGCGGGTTCGACCCCAGCAGCTTCCTCGTGAACCAGCAGGGCGGAATCAGCACCACGAACTCCGCCGGTACGAACTACGTCGGCCAGTGGGGACCCAAGCTGGCGGTGAGCGGCAGCGTGTTCGTGAACGGGATCGACAACAACAACCAGCAGGTGCTCACGCGCGAGTACACGCCGCCCCAGGACTCGCTGGCCTTCTATGCGCAGGGAACGAGCACCACGAACCGCAACGGCAACGAGCGCTTCGACGCGCGCTTCGAGTGGACGGTGGACTCGCTCAACTCGGTGATCATGCAGCCCCGGCTCTACTTCCAGGACAACCACACGGGCACCGTGGGGAGCGCGGCGAATACCAATGACATCGGCACCCCGCTCAGCTCCACGACGGGCGACACGGAGAACCACACGAGCGGCGACAACCTGAGCAATCGGCTGACGCTCCGGCACCGGTTCGGGAAGCGTGGCCGGAACATCTCGGCGGACATCCAGATGGGGCACAGCGAGCGCGACGGCAACCGGAACCAGAGTTCGCTGAACCAGTCGCTGCAGGCCGGTGTGAGCAGCGCCGACACGCTCGACCAGCAGGTCGGCTCCGCCAGCCTCACGAACTCGGTGTCGACCCGCGTCGCGTACACCGAGCCCCTGTTCCCGGGCTGGCAGGGCCAGCTCATCTGGAATCCGCAATACACGTACAGCCACTCGGACGCGCGCAGCCTCGGGATCGACCCTTCGGGCGCCTACACGATCCTCGACAGCACGCAGTCGAACACGTTCACGAACCACAACCGGGTGCAGAACGGCGGCGCGGCAGTGCTGTTCACGAAAGGCGTCTGGCGCTGGCTCACGAGCGCTTCCTGGCAGCGGATCGAGCTCGAGAGCCAGCAGACGTTCCCCAACACCCTGAACGTGAACGACGCGTTCGTGAGCGTGCTGCCGTCCATGTCGCTCACCGCCACGTTCGCCCGGCGCCGCAACATGCGCCTGGCCTGGACCACCACCACCAGCCCGCCCACCATCAGCCAGCTGCAGAACGTGGTGGACAACTCGAACCCGCTCGCGCTGACCGCGGGCAACCCGGCGCTCCACCCGACCTACAGCAACAACCTGACGCTGCGGCTGGCCGAGGCCGACCCGTTGAAGTCGCGGAGCCGGTTCCTGTTCCTGAACGTGTCGCGTACCGCGGACCCGATCTCGAACGCCACGTTCACCGCCCCGCACGACACGGTGGTGGCCGGGATCCCGTTGTCGCGCGGCACCCAGCTCACCCGGCCGGTGAACCTGGACGAGGCGTCGTGGGTCGCCAGCGCGTTCGCCGTCTACAGCCGGCCGCTGACGTTCATGAAGAGCATCGCCAGCCTGAACGGCGGCGCGTCGTACAACCAGACGCCCACGCTGGGGAATGCCGGCACCAACATCAGCAGGACGTACGCGGTGCGGTATGGCCTCGTGCTCGCCAGCAACATCAGCCAGAACCTCGACTTCACCGTGAGCTACCAAGGGAACTACAACATGGCGCGCAACTCGCTCACCGCGGTCGATACGCGCGATTACTATTCCCATACGCTCAGCCTCCGGCTGAACGCGGTGGCCGCGCACGGGGTCGTCGTGCGCGAGGAGGTGAACCACAACCTCCAGAACGGCGTCTCGGACCAGTACGGACAGAACGAGGTGCTGTGGAACACCACGCTCGGCAAGAAGTTCCTGAAGAACGACACCGGCGAGCTGCGGGTGACCGCCACCGACGTGCTGGCGCAGGATCGGAGTGTCGGAAGGAGCTTCACCGAGAGCTACGTCCAGGACTCGCGCGACCGCACGCTCGGCCGCTTCGTACAGGCGGTATTCACCTACACGTTCCGGTGACCCGGCGGACCCAGGGAGTCCCCTCCGGAGGAGCCTGGGACGCCAGCGGGGGGGGGCGGTGCCCCAACGCTGCGTCCTTTCCCCCAGTTCTCGCTTGAACCGCGCGAAAGATGGGGTATCTTATGCTGCCGAAGCGAGTTTCACAATCTGGCCGTTGGCCCCCCCATCCCCCATGGGCAGGGAGCCACGGTCTGGCGATGTCCCCGTACATCCTGCTCGATTTCGTCGTCGGACCCGCCCCGCTTCCCACTCCCGGCGCGAGTTCGGTGTTCCGTCCAACCCGCGGCCGGCCCTCGGGCATCCGCGCAACTCTGAGAGGACTCCTTCTCATGTCCGTTCGCGAACTCCTTCGTCGCTCCTACGCACCCCTCCTCGGCTTGTTCGCGGTCGCCGCGCTGGCCTCGGTTTCGTTCGCCCAGGCCCTCGACACGCCCACGCTCAAGGTCAACCGCGTCGGCTTCTTCCGGATCGATCTCGATGTGCAGGCGGGCGTCTCCGGCGCTCCGAACGGCTTCGCGATCCAGTGGATGAGCAAGTCCGCGTTCGACGCTACCGGCTGGCCCGCCAATGAGTACGATGTGAACTCCATCTGGTGTGACTTCACCGGTCAGCCGACGTTCAACACCGACGCGCGCTCGAGCTCGTATCAGCTGGGTACAGACGGCGCGATCCAGGTCAAGATGGGCGACCTGTTCGACGAGACCGGCGTGACCGGCTCCTACCTTGACGGTGTCGTGCCAGGCGATTACGTGTTCCGCGTCTGGGCGAAGGGCAACGGCACGCCGGGCACCGGGAGCGCGAAGTCGGTGACCCTCACTGCCAGCACCAGCAATCCCGAGTGCACGCAGGGCTTCTGGAAGACGCACCCGGACTCGTGGCCCGTGGGCTGCACGCCGATGTTGCTCGGCACGGTCTCCTATACGAAGACGCAGCTCCTCAACATCCTCAACACGCCGGCCGGCGGCAACGGGCTGATCATCCTCGCGCACCAGCTGATCGCGACCAAGTTGAACCTCTGCAACGGCTCGAGCCCGACGAACATCATCGCCACGGTGAACGCGGCCGATGCGTTGATCGGCGGGTTGGTGTGCCCGCCGGTGGGTGGGGATTCACTGCCGCCGAGCGCGACGAATGGTCTCACGAACACGCTCGACGACTGGAACAACGGCATCATCCCCGGCGTCGTGGCGTGCGCCACGCCGACGACCCACTCCACCTGGGGCAAGGTGAAGTCGCTCTACCGCTGATCGCCAGTGACCGGCCGACTCGGCCGGAACGATTCTGAACGAGAGCCCGCCCGCGCACCCGCGCGGGCGGGCTTTTTCCCCGGGGCTGGCGAAGGCCTCGCGCGCGACGCATCTCCGGCTGCCGGATTGTGCGGCGGTGCGGCGGCGGCGTAGGTTTGGCCGCACGCCCCGTCCCGACGCTCCCCCGTGACGATCCGCCCGGAGGCCGCATGCTCGACCGTCCTGATGCACGCCGCCGGCGGCGGAGCGGGCCGCCGAGACTGGTGCCGGTCATGGCGCTGGTGGCGGCGTTCGCCGCCGGTGCCGATTGCGCGCACGCCGCGACGACCGCGCCCGCAACAGCGGCGGCACGCGAGGCGCGCGCGTGGCGTCAGGCGCACGAGCGCACCATCCTCTCCGAGTTCGTAGGCCTGGTGGCGCTCCCCGACGTTGCGTCCGACGCGCCGGGCATCGAGCGGAATGTCGCCGCGCTGCAAGGCATGCTCGAGCGCCGGGGGCTCCACGTCCAGGTGCTGCGTCACGGCTCGGCCCCGCCGATCGTCGTCGGCGACCTGCCCGCGCCCGGCAAGGCCGCGCGCACGATCGCGTTCTACGCCCACTACGACGGCCAGCCCGCGGACACGCTCGGCTGGAACGGGCTCCCGTGGACGCCGGTGCTGCGCGACCGCAGCGGCCGGGAGCTTCCGCTCGCGGGTGATGCGCCACTCGATCCCGAGTCTCGCCTCTACGCCCGCGCCGTCGCGGACGACAAGGCGCCGATCATGGCCATGCTCGTCGCGCTCGACGCGCTCCGCGCCGCGAAGCGCTCGCCCGGCTTCGGCCTCCGGATCGTGCTCGAGGGTGAGGAGGAGGCGGGCTCACCGCACCTCGCGGACTACATGGCGCGCTACCCCGCGCTCCTCCGGCCGGACGCGTGGTTGATCTGCGATGGGCCCGTTCACCAGAGCGGCCGCATGGAACTGGGATTTGGCGCGCGCGGTACCACCGGTGTCGAGCTCACCGTGTACGGGCCGGTCAAGAGCCTGCACGACGGGCATTACGGCAACTGGGTGCCCAACCCGATCGTGCGCCTCGCCAACCTCATCGCCTCGATGCGGGACGACGACGGCGGCATCCGCATCGCAGGATTCATGGACGACGTGCTGCCGCCGAGCGCGGCCGAGCGCGCGGCCCTGGCCGCCGTGCCCGATGTGGAGGCGCAGTTGCGCGCCGAGTTCCAGATCGGGGCGCCCGAAGGCGGCGGAGAGGCTCTCAACGCGCGGCTCATGCTGCCGGCCTTGAACGTCCGCGGCCTCCAGTCCGGCAACGTCGGCGAGCGCGCCACGAACTCCATCCCGACCGAGGCGCGCGCCAGCCTCGACTTCCGCCTGGTGCCCGCCGAGACGCCCGAGTCCGTGCGCCGGCGGCTCGAGCAGCATCTCGCGAAGCTCGGCTGGACGGTGGTGGCGAGCACGCCCGATTCGGCCACCCGCGTGACGCACGACAAGCTGGTGAAGCTCGCATGGGGCGCCGGCTACCCGCCCGCACGCACGCCGCTCGACCTGCCGCTCTCCGGCGAGATCACCGCCGTGCTCTCGGCGACCGGCCACGACCCCGTCCGGCTCCCCACACTCGGCGGCAGTGTGCCGATGTACCTGTTCCAGCAGCCGCACGGCACGCCGGCGATCATCCTGCCGATCGCGAATCACGACGACAACCAGCATGCGCCGAACGAGAATCTCCGGCTCCAGAACCTATGGGACGGGATCGAGGTGTTCGCGGCGCTGTTCGCGACGCTGAAGCCCTAGCGGGAGCCTCAGAAGCAGAGGCGCAGCCGCGCCTCCTACCTTGGCACTCCCCACTCGCATTCGTCCGCCGCGCTCCAGCCGCCGATCGGTGGCCCGGGTGGCGGCTCGGGCGGCGCACCGGGTGCGGCCTCCCGCGCGGCCGCCGCGGTCGCGGGCCGGGCCAGCCACCGCTCGATGTCGGCCGCGAGCGTCGCACGCAACTCCTGGTCGCCGGGCTCCCCCGTCCGCGCGTCGCGCCTCATGTCCGCGGCCAGGCGCCGGAGCGCGGCCTCGAGCGCCGCGCGCACGGCGGTGACCTGCGCCGGCTGTGACGCCGCGGCGAGCAGCCGGCGGACGGTCACGGCCTGCACCGTGCGGCGGATCTCGCGCAGCCTCGGCATCGTCGCAGCCGCCGTGAACACCTGCTTCGTCAGCGCGTCCAGCACCTCGTCCACGCCGGGCTCCGCCGCGTCGCGGCGATGGAAGTCCACGACGCGCGCGAGCCGCTCCGGGGGGAGCAGCATGCCGACGGTCATGTCCGCGGCGGTGGCCGCCGCGCCGAGCGCATCGAACGCGGGCGCGGTGCGCGTGCCGAGGAACTCGCGGTGCGGCGGGTAGTCCACGGACGGCGGCGGCAGCTTCCCGAGCAGCGACTCGGGCAGGTCGAGTCCCGCCGGGTCGAGCGTGCCGAGCACCGCCGCGAGCGCCTCCCGCTGCCGCGCGGGTGCGACGGGCGTGGCGGGTGGCGCACCGTCGCCGCGCACGGCATAGGCGTAGTCGAGCCCGCCCACGCTCTTCACCGCGGCCTCGAGCGCGTAGCGATGGTGGAAGTAGAGCGGCGCCAGCACCTCCCCGAGCGTGCTGAGCGGCGTGCCGGGTGGAACGTTGTGTTCCCCGAAGCTCCGGAGCGCGATTCGGCGCACGGCCAGCTCGTGCACGAGCCCGGCCACCGGGTCGCTCCCGTTGTCCCACATCGCGGCGAGCGGATGCGCCGCCCCCGCCGGACGCGTGTCGTCGTCCGACAGGTAGATCCATCCCTTGTCGCGGTTCTCGCCCAGGATCGCCTCGAGCCCGGCATGCTCGTCCGAGCCGGGCGGGAACTGCGTGTAGGCGTAGCGGACCTGCTGGATGTCCCAGACGCCGATGCCGCGTGCGTACGCGTTCGAGAAATCGAGCGTGCTGTCGGCGCGGATTCCGATCAGCGGCGCCGGGTAATCCATCACCGAGGCCCGGCCCCCGTAAGTGCTCGCCGCGAAGTTGTGCTGAAAGCCGAGCGTGTGCCCGACCTCGTGCGCTGCGAGCTGGCGGATGCGCGCGAGCGAGAGCTGCACCGGGTCGTCGGGAGCGCCGGTGCCCGTTTTTTCCGAGCCGCACAGCCCCTCGAAGATCAGGCGGTCCTGCCGGATGCGCAGCGAGCCGAGCGTGACGTGGCCCTTGATCATCTCGCCGGTGCGCGGGTCGACGATGCCACCGCCGTAGGACCAGCCGCGCGTGGCGCGATGCACCCACTCGATGACGTTGTAGCGCACGTCGAGCGGATCCGCGTCCGGCGGCAGCAGCCTGACCTGGAACGCGTCCACGAAGCCCGCAGCGTCGAACGCCTTCGCCCACCACGAGGCGCCCTCGACGAGCGCGCTCCGGATCGGTTCGGGCGCGCCCGAGTCGACGTAGTAGACGATGGGCTTCCTGACGCGCGAGCGCGCCGCCGAGGGGTCCAGCTTCTCGAGCCGGTGGCGCACCAGCCAGCGGACGTCGATGTCCGCCGCGATCGGGCGCGAATAATCCGCAAACAGCACCGCGAACGAGCCCGAGCGCGGATCCCACGCGCGCGGCGTGTAGCCGCCATCGGGCAGGCGTACGAACGCCTGGTGCTCCACCAGCGTGACCGCCTGAGGTGTGGGCGCCGTGGCGCGCAACTCGGGGCCGACGTCCTCACCCGCGAACGTGAGCACGGCTTCGAACTCGAGGTTGTCGGGAAAGCTCTTGCAGTTCACGGGATCGAGCGCGCTCCGGTCCTTGTCGAGCATGAGGTTCCCCTGCGCGGCGGCCTTGAGCGCGGCCACGACGCCGTGCGCGTCCCGCACCAGGAACGACGTCAGGTCGATCAGCAGTCGGCCGTCGGGCGCCTCGGCGACGACCTCCGCACCCCACAGGACTGAACTCGCGAAAGACTCGCGCACCGCGCGCACCTCGTTGCTGTCGGCCGATTGCGCGCGGTAGCGGAGGTTCGGCTGCTCGAGGAGGACGCGGCCGCCGACGCGCCGGAACTCCACGACGCGCGCCTCGCCCGCCTGCCCGCGGTCGAGCCCCACGAGATTCGAGCCGAGGCCGGTCTCGATCCCCTCGAGATAGAGAAGGCTCACGCACGAGCCGCGCGGTCCCGCCGGTTTCGGGAGTTCGAGGTAGAGCTTGCCCGCCCTGGCATCGAGGTACGTGGTGAGGAGTCCGCTCCGGCGCGTGAGCGATCGGGTCTTCGCGGCGAAGGAGTTCCCGGCGGGGGCGCCGGGCCGGGGGGCGGTCGTCGCGGCGCGGGACATGCCAGTCGCGCACGTCACGAGCAGCGCCGCCGCGAAGAGCAAAACGGGAACACGGCTCGACGACGGCATGGCCATGGGCTTCGCCTCGTTCTGGATGAGCAGCGCCGGCGGTGGGCTGGGAGCGCGCGAGGATAGAGGCGGAACTCGCCGCCGGTCCAGAGTGTGGCGCGGGCCGCCGGGGGCCGCCCGGGATCCGCTCGCCGGGCGGGCGCGGCTACCTCACGGCGTCCGCCGCCTCGGTGATCCAGCGCAGCGATTCCCCGGCGCTGTTGTAGCCCTCCGCGCGCCTGGAGCGACCCGTCGCCGGCGAGAACACCACCAGCGTCGGGAACGTCTCGACCCGGTAGCGCCGCTCCAGGTCGGCGACGGCCGCGGGGTTGCCATCGTCCTCGCGTGCACGGTCGGTGATCGAGACCGGGATCACCGCCGCCCGCACCGTGTAGCCGGCGGCCAGGGTGTCGAACACCTCGTGCGCCTGCGCCTGGCAAGGCTCGCTCCAGGCGGCGTTGAAGTCGAGGAGCACCGGCTTCCCGCTCTCCTTGGACCGGCGCACGGCGTCCGCATACGTGGTCCATTCGGAGTAGAGAGGCGATGGGTCGATCGGCGGAGTCGCCTCGGATTCGGGGTTCTGACCCACGCCGGCGGGTGAAATGGCCGCGAGCGACACCGAATCGCCGGGCGAGCCGGGCTGTCCGGTCCCTCCTGCGCCGCCCGGGCGGACGGGCTGCGTTGCACGCTGCAATCCGCGGCCCGGTGCCCGCCCCGGCATGTGGCCGGCGAACAAGCCGACGAGCGCGGCCGCCACGAGCAGCGTCAGCGTCCACACAGGCGAGAGCGAACGGGGGCCGGGCACGACGCGCGTCCTCCAGGGGAGACTCGTGGGAAGGCAAAGCCGGATCACAGGGCTCACCCCAGTCATCGGCAGGCACGCCGGCCGGGTCCAGTCCCCCGGGTCCCCGGGCGCGCGATCCCTGCTTTTCACCGGCGACCGGGTGACCTAACATCCGCTCATGACCCAACTCGACACGAACACCTCGCCCTACCTCGCCGCGGCCTACGCCAACGACCGCGCCCACGTGTTTCATTCCTGGTCCGCCCAGGGAGCGCTCCAGCCCGTCGTCATCGCCGGAGCCCGGGGCTCCCGGATATGGGACGACAAGGGCAACGCATGGCTCGATTTCGCGAGCCAGCTCGTGAACGTGAACATCGGGCACCAGCACCCGAAGCTCGTGGCCGCAATCCAGGAGCAGGCCGGGCGGCTGTGCACGATCGCCCCGAGCTTCGCCAACGACATGCGGGGCGAGGCCGCGCGGCTCGTCACCGAGCTCGCACCCGGTGATCTCGACATGGTGTTCTTCACGAACGGCGGCACCGAGGCGGTGGAGAACGCCGTGCGCCTGGCCCGTGCGCACACCGGCCGTCTCAAGGTGCTCTCGGCCTACCGCAGCTACCACGGCGCCACCGGCACCAGCATCGGCCTGACCGGCGATCCGCGCCGCTGGGCCAACGAGCCGGCCACGCCGGGCGCGGTCAAGTTCTGGGGGCCCTACCTCTATCGTTCCCCGTTCCACGCCGGCACGCCCGCGGAGGAGTGCGAGCGAGCCCTCGAGCACTTGTCCGACGTGCTCACGATGGAAGGCCCGCACACCGTGGCCGCGGTCATCCTCGAGACGGTGGTGGGAACCAACGGCATCCTGGTTCCGCCGGACGGCTACCTCGCGGGCGTGCGCGCGCTCTGCGACCGGCACGGAATCGTCATGATCTGCGACGAGGTGATGGCCGGCTTCGGTCGCTGCGGCGAGTGGTTCGCCGTGGACCGCTGGAAGGTGACGCCCGACCTGATCACGTTCGCCAAGGGCTCGAACTCCGGCTACATCCCGGTGGGCGGAGTCGTCATCTCGCGCCGGATCGCCGACACGTTCAAGGACCGCTCGTTCCAGGGCGGGCTCACGTACAGCGGCCATCCGCTGGCGTGCGCCAGCATCGTGGCGAGCATCGGCATCTTCAAGGAGGAGCGGATCGTCGAGCACGCCCGGCAGCTGGGAGCCGAGGTCATCGGACCGGAGCTTCGGAAGCTGGCCGAGAAGCACCCGAGCATCGGCGAGGTGCGGGGGCTCGGCGTGTTCTGGGCGCTCGAGCTGGTGCGGGATCGCAGGACGCGCGAACCGCTGGTGCCGTTCAATGCCGGCGGCGCCGACGCCAAGCCGATGGCGGAGGTGATGGCCGCGTGCAAGGCCGGCGGCGTGTGGCCGTTTGCGCACTTCAACCGGCTCCAGGTCACGCCGCCCTGCACCACCACCGCGGACGAGATCCGCGAAGGGGTCGCGGCGATCGACAAGGCGCTCGAGGTGGCGGACCGGTACGTCACGGGCTGATACGGCGTAACCGTTCGCCGTTCCCGATGCGCTGAGCGGGCCTGCGCCGCGTTTGCCGCGGGCGTACGGAGCCCACCGCGCTCGCTCCACGCCGCTCGATGTGCACGCCGGCGCGCGCGAGTTGCATGTCCCGCCGCGGAGCACTCGCGTCGGGATGCCGTGCGAATCGCACGAAATCAGCGCTCATTCGCCAACTCTCGGTCATTCCGTCGCGTTCAGGCTTCCGGAACGGTTCCTGCTACTTCCGGGTGGGGCGAGAGCGTCTCGCCCGTGCCCGCACATGCGGGCAGATCCGGACCATTCGGCGCTCGGCGCTCCAGAACCACCGCGCCCTGGCCGATACCCGGTGAAATGTGCGCAGTGACCCGACACCCCCAACGAGGCCGGTCCTTGAACGTCGACCCCCGAGCCAGCCAGGGCTTCTCGCTCATCGAGCTGATGGTCGTGCTCGTGGTGTTCGGGCTGCTCCTGTCGATCGGCATTCCCGCGTATCACGAGATGTCGCAGGACCAGCAGCTGCATGCGACGGCCGAGACCGTGGGCCGCGAGGTCCAGCTCGCCCGCATGCGCGCCATGTCCACGGGGAACACGCAGACCATCAACTTCGACACCCTCAGCACACGGCATTCCGTCTTCATCGTGGACGCGCAGAAATCGACCAAGTGGACGCTTCCACGAGGCATCAAGTTCGCGAGCGGTGGAGCGCCCAGCTTCACGCTCACCAACGACGGACGCGCTTCCTCCTCGCAGTACCTCGTGCTCAAGAACCTCCAGGCGCGCTTCGACACGGTGAGCGTGGAGTCGTCCGGCCTCGTGCTGGCGCGCTAGGAACGACCATGAATCCCATCCCCGACCCTGTGGTCCAGTCCCGCGAGCGCGGCATGACGCTGATCGAAATCCTGATCGCGTTGGTGGTGCTGTCGGTCGGCATCCTGGCGGTCGGGCGCCTGTTCCCCAGCGGGACGCGCGCGCAGGTCCAGGACCACCTGCTCACCGGGGCGAACAACTACGCCCAGGAGAGGATCGAGGATCTGTCCACCCACGCGTGGACCGACACCGCACTCTCGGTTGGCCGACACCCGGGAGGCAGCGCCGCCGAAAAAATCGGCCAGTGGCAGCGGTTCTACAACGTCAGCACGCTCGCCGCTCCGCTGAACAATCTCAAGCGAATCGATGTCACGGTCACGTACTCGGGCGCGGGGCTCCAGACGCAGCGTTCCGTGGTGGCCACCACCTACATGAGGCAATGAACATGAACCTGCACGCGCCGACCGACCGTCTCCGCTGCAACACTCGCGCCGCCGGATTCACGCTCGTCGAACTCATGATCACGCTGGTGGTGTTCGCCGTGGTCATGGTCGCCGTCGGGCTGGTCCTGATGAACGCGAGCCACAGCAAGGCCAAGACGGCCCAGAACCTCGAGGCCACCCAGACCGCGCGCACCACCCTCGACTACATCGCGCACGACACGCGGAGCGCGGGCTACGGCGCCGACCTGGACAACGCCTCGCCGCAGCCGGCGATCGCCTACGTGGACTCGAGCCAGATCATCCTGAGCGAGAACCAGCTCCCCTACCCCGACACCTCCGCGGTGCGCGGGTTCCCGGAAGCCTACAATCCCAGCGCGTCTCCGAACCCCCAGCCGCTCGTCGGGACGCAGTGGACGCCCCCGGCCAAGTATGCCACCGGCGCCGAGCTGATCCGCTACACGCTGGATCTCAACAACGACGGTGTCGTGAACGCGGCCGATCTCGCCACCACGGCCGGCGCGGACGCCCGCGCGACCCGCAACCCGAACGACTACGTGCTGGTTCGCCAGGTCTACGGTGACAAGTCGGGCGGCATCGCCAACAACAACGGCGGCGCCCAGGAACGCGTGGCGCTCGTGCTCAAGCCCGGCGGCAGCGTTCCGCCGCTGTTCACGGTGTACATGAAGGGTTCGAGCACGCCCTACGACTGGTCGAGCGGGCCGGTCCCCGCGAACCAACTCGCCAACATCGACCGCGTCGTGGTGCAGGTGACCGCCTCGAGCGCGGACCCGGACTCCAAGGGCCATTATGCCCAGACGACCCTGCGCACCGAGATCAACTCGATGCGCAACACGCCGAACGCGGGCGTCCCGGAGTACACCGTGAGCGGCAAGGTCTACAACGACCTGAACATGAATCACGTGATGGACGGTTCGGATGTCGGGATCCCCGGCGCGACCGTCAAGCTCGGCCCGACCATGATCACCTACACCAACAGCTCGGGTTACTTCCAATTCCGGGCTCAGCCCGGAACCTACACCCTGCGTCATTCGTCGGCCCCGGGCTACGGGTCGTTTACCACGCCGGACTCGTTCACGGTGAACCTCACCTCCACGAGCCTGAGCTATTCATTCGCCGACACGGCCCGCAAGGGTGGCTACGTGACGCTGACGGCCTACAACGACGTCAACGGCAACGGCGCACGGGACGCGGGCGAGTCCGGCCTGCAGGGCATCGCGTTCGCGATGGGCGGCGCCACCGGATACACGGACGGCACCGGCGTGGTGAGCATGTTCGCCGCCACCGGCGGCTGGTCGGCACTCGCGACGGTCCCCGACTCGATGACGGCCACCACCACCAACCCCGTCTCCGGCTCGATCACGAACGGCGGGACCGCCTCGGGCTCGATCGGCATGAAGGTGTCGTCCAACGGCAAGATCACGGGCACGGTCTTCAAGGACCTCAACAAGAACGGCTCGATCGACGCCGGCGAGGCCGGAATCAGCGGCGTCTGGGTCGGTGCCACGACCGATGGTGGCGTATCCGTGCAGGGCTACGCCTACACCGACAACAACGGCAACTTCACCATCACGGTTCCCGCGAACTCGCCGCCCGGGACCACGCCCTACGCGGTCTACTGCGTGCCCCCCGCGAACTTCTTCCCCACCAGCAGCACCTCCAAGGGCGGCGTCTTCGTCCAGGTGAACCAGACGCTCAGCGGCTACACGTTCGGAATGGCGAACTACCAGGTCATCTCGGTCAGTGCGAACCGCGTGCTCAGCCTCGTCGCGGGTGACCTGATGGAGAAGGACTGGAAGGCGAACAAGACCAACCAGGCCTGCGGTGACGCGGACCTGGTGCTCGGCGCAGACGCGAACGGGACCGACCAGATCTCGGTGTGGTTCAACCAGTACAATGCGTCGCCACTCTTCAACTCGACCCCGGACTACACGCGCTCGGCGCCGCAGTCGGTGCTGGCCATGGCCATGGACACCCTCGACGCGAACGTCGCGCCCTTCTCGCGCCCGGACCTCGTGACGGGGACGCGGTACACCGCGGGCGGCAACTTCTTCGTCTGGTACACCCAGAACACGAGCGGCAACGAGGGCTTCTTCCCCACCGCGTACAGCACGAGCCAGAATTACAAGACCAGTGACAATGGCGACGTGCAGGCGGTCAAGACACTCGACGTGCTGGGCGGCAACATGCCGGACATCCTGGTCGGGACCAAGTCGGCCACCGCGAACCAGGGCCAGATCGAGCTGTGGACCAACAGCAACGCGGCGACGCCGACGTTCTCGCGCGCCGAGACCTACGCCACGTTCGGCGCGGGATCGACGCTGATCGGCGAGGTGAACGGGATGGCGCTCGGGGACTTCGACGGTGACGGCAAGAAGGACCTGGTGGTCGTGACCAAGACGGGCTCGTTCAGCGGGCAGGTCCTGTTCTTCAAGAACATGGGCAAGGCCGCGGTCGGGAACCACTTCGTCTACCAGTCCTCGTTCAATCTCAACAACAGCGCCGCGACGGCCGTGGCAATCACGGACGTGGACGGCGACGGACTCCAGGACGTCATCGTCGGCACCCAGGACGGCACTTCGTCCGGGTCGCTGATCTACTATCGCAACAAGGGCCCCCTGGGCTGGCAAAAGGTCAAGACGGTCGCGGCGCCCGGCATCGTCCTGTCGCTGACGGCTGCAGACATGGGTGGCGGCCAGAGCATCAACGACCTCGTGGTCGGCTGGCGCGCGGACGCGTCGACCTATGCCGGTGGTGTGTCGATCTACTACCTCGACGTGCTCGGCCTGCCGGACCATGGTGATGATCCTTCGGGCGGCAGCATCGCCAACATGGTGCCGGCGATCGCGACGGCAAACTTCAACTACGGCGTCTATCCGACGGGTGCGCCCTCGCCCTACCTCACCGACTTCGCCGTCGGCGTGAAGTCCAGCGCGACGACCGGCTCACTCGTCATCTTCATCCGATAGGGGAAAGAACGTGAAGCCCACCACCTCCACGAGGTCGAGCGAGCGGGGCATGGCCCTGGTGATCGCCATGCTGGTCCTGCTGGTTCTGTCCTTGTTGTCCATCGTCATGATGGCGGGAGTCGCCGTAAACCGCCAGGTGGCGGGCAAGAGCCTGATGATGAGGAAGGCGCTCAATACGGCCGACGCGGGGGTGGGTGAGGCCATCTCCCACCTCCGCAACGGCGACGCGTCGATGTCCCTGGCGAACCCGCGCTCCACCGCGCAGATCTTCCTCGCGCCGGCGGGCAGTGTTCCCGTCGTGGGAACCGACACGACGGCCATTCCGACCGGTCAGCCCGCCGGCGCCTGGCTGCCGTACAGCACGGCGACCAAGTCGCCGAACGTGCTCACGATCGCCTACAAGACCGACGCGGCACGAAGCGTCATCTATCGCTACGACAGCACGAAGAACCCGGCGATCCAGACCACCTCGGGCCTGCCGATCTACGAGATCACCTCCACCGGCACCGCCGGCACCGCGAAGCGCACGATCGTGACCGATGTGATCGCGAAGCCGATCTACGCGCAGGCCAAGGGCGCGCTCGCGGCCGGACTCGACGTGAGCTACGTGGGTAACGCGGTGGTGTGCGGCTTCAACCACTCGGCGAACACTCCTGTCGGCACGGGCGCGAACGGGCGCGGGAATGCCCCCGACTGCGCCCCCTACGAGGTCGGCAGCGGTGACCTGGTCGCCACGTGGTCCACTGGCAACATCAGCGGCGGCGGCGCTTCGGGAGTGACGGGCAACGCCCCGGTCAACCTGCCGAACCAGACCGGATTCTATGCCGGCCCCTGGCAGATGCTGGGCATGACCCAGGCCGAGTTCATCTCGTACGTCGGCGCGCCGGTGACGAATCCCGCGTCGCTCAACGGCATCGTGTACATCGACAATGACGCCGTCATGGGGAACCAGTCCGCGAGCGCCGCGTTCCACGGCGCCACGGGCGAGGGCCTGCTCTACGTGGACGGGAATCTCACGCTCAACGCCGGCTTCACCTACACCGGGCTGATCTACGTGGAGGGCGATCTCAAGCTGAACGGTCAAGCCTGGATCCTCGGCGCCATGGTGGTCCGCGGGGTGTCGACGATCAAGATGAACGGTGGCGCGACGATCCTCTACAGCAGCGACGCCATCACGCAGAAGCTGGGGCAATACGGCGGGGCGTACACGACGCTGTCGTGGCGCGAGCTGTAGCGGACGACGTCCCTCGCGACGCACCAACGCGCGGCCCGGACACGCTTCTCCCGGGCCGCGCCGCTTTCCCGCCCTCACTCCTCGTGCGCGCCCATGAACGTGAGGATCGCCGGCACCGCCGTCTTGTCGGGGCGGCTGAGCGTGAGCACGATGCGCGAGTGACTCTCGCCCGGCACGACGACCACGGACTGCTCCACGCCCGCGCGCTCGAGCGCCTGCGCCAGGCACTGCGCCTGGCGCTTGAGCTTCCGGCTCTCCCCGCCCGCGTAGAGAATCAGGAACGGCGGCGCACCCGCGTGCGCCTGCCAGGCGGGTGACGCGTCGCGCCGCCACGTGCCGGTCGTGTCGCCGTCGCGGAAGCGCTTCTCGTAGTAGCGGCGGCTCTCGCCCAGCGCGTAGGTGAGCGAGTCGGTGAGATCGAGCCCGGCGCCACTCACGCTGATCACGCCCCGGATCCCGAACGTGTCGCCGGCCGGGGCCGTGAGCCCGACGAACGCGGCCAGCCAGGCGCCCGCGGAGTGCCCCATGAGGAAGATGCAATCGGGCCGGCCGCCGTGCTCGCTCACGTGCTCGTTCAACCAGCGCACCGCGGCCCGCACGTCGGCCACCTGGCCGCGCCAGTCGGTCGCGGGCTGGAGCCGGTAGTTGATCACCGCCGTGGTGACGCCCTCGCTCGCGAAGTAGCGGCCGATGTTCGCGTACACGTCGGCGCCGCCCGCGCGCTGGTTCTTGTCGCCGCTCTCCCAGCCGCCACCGTGGATGAACACCAGCACCGGCCGGTCGCCACCGCTCTTCGGCAGGTAGAGATCGAGCCGCTGCCGGTCGTCGCAGTTCGGAGCGCCGAAATAGCAGATGTCGTGCTGCACCTGCTCGGCGGGCAGTTCGGTCTTCCGGTAGAGGAAGTGGATCCCGACGCGCGTCACCGCGGCGCAGCCGGTAATCGTCGCACACAGGACGAGGAAGAGGAGCCGCGAGGGATGCCTCATCCGCCCGACTGTATCAGGTCAGGAGCGGCATCCTGCCGGCATCGCGTACTACAGGAGCCGGCGCAACGTCACCGTCAACTCGCGCGCCCCGCCCGGGCGCTGGATCGCGAGCCGCACGACGCGGCCCGGCACCTGGAAGTACGTCCGGAGCGAGCCCGGATCGAAGCCCGCGTACGATTCGCCGTCCAGGCCCGTCACGACATCCCCGACCACGAGGCCGGCCTCCGCGGCGGGCGTGTCCTCGCCCACCCAGCGAAACCTGAGACCCTCGGCGCCGCGCACGAGCGCCGCGCCCAGCATGTCCGCCTCGTACGGGCGATCGAACTCCGGGCCCGGCTCGAGTCGCAAGAGTCGATGGGAGTAGTCGAACGTGACCCGGCAGCGCTCGAGCATTTGCCCGCCCAGATTGCCGATCGAACCCGGCGCACTGATCCGGCCGGACCCGGAATCCGGCAGGGACAGCGTCGGGGAGTTGAATCGCAGCCCACCCACCTCCATCGAGGCCGCGCGCGCGACGTGGTTGACGAGCTCACCACCCACACCGCGCGAGACCGTCACGAGCATTCGCGGCAGCGTCGCGATGAGGCTCTCACGCCGCGCCACCTCGGGGGCGACCGTCACGGCCAGGCCCGAGCCCGAGTCGAGCACGAACCGGCCGCGCAACGGCCAGCGTCCGGGCACCGTCAACACCCCATCGACGTAGGGTAGATTGCTCGTGAACGTGAGCGGCACGGCCACGCCGCGCAGGTCGCGGGGCGCGTGTGACGCGTCCCACACGTCGAGCATGTGCGCCGGGTAGTCGAAACGGACCACGCAGGACCGGAACAGCTCGTAACCGAGGATCACCTGCATCGGCCGTCCCGCCCGCTGGGTGAACGCACCGAGGTCGATGACGGTCATGCTGGGCTTCTCGAGCGAGACGCCGGGCAGCTCCACACTCACGCCGGCGACGGTGCCGCTCGTCTGCACACCGCCCGCACCTCTCGCCTGGTGCTGGCCGGTCTCGGGCAGCTTGAGCGCGCGCGCCACCGTCGAGTCGAGCACGCTGCTCGAGGCGCCCGTGTCGATCACGATCCACACCGAGTCCGCGCCGTTGACACGCCCGCGCACCCAGATGTGCTGCCCGCGAAGCTCGAACGGAAAGCGCGCGTGACCGTCGCGCTCGAACTGGAGCCGGTCGCCGGCCGCGGCGGCCGGGGCGACGGGCCATCGCCCGCGCGACGCGAACACGAGCACGAGGATCGCGAGCAGCGCCAGGCCGGCCCGGCCGCGGAGCGATTTCATGCGGCGGAACGTACGCGGCCGTCGACATTGCCCGGCACGCTCGCCCGACCAGCGCGGCTGGCTCGCGACGAGCGCAGCCGGCGCCGGGTTGTGCCGGACCATGAGTGCCGGACCGTGTGGGATGGGCGCACGACCACCTGCGCTACACTGGGCGTTCGCATGCTCACGCCCGCGCGCACCGCCCTCGCCGTCTCGCTCGTCCTCGCCCTCGCGTCCTCCGCCCGCGCCGCAACCGGACCGGGCGCGCTCGACTCGCTCGCGCGTTACGTCGACGGACTCCAGGCGTTCGGGTTCACCGGCCAGATCGTGGTGGCGGAGGGCGATTCGCTGCGGCTCGTCCGCGCGATGGGAAGCGCCGACGGCAAGAAGCTCCCGGTGACCGGGACCACCACGTTCGCCGTGGGCTCGATCACCAAGAGCGTGACCGCAGCGCTGATCGTGCGGCTCGCATCCGAGCACCGCCTCTCGTTCGACGATCCGCTGGGACGGCTTCTGCCCGGCGTCCCGGGCGACAAGGCGGGAATCACGCTCCGGCAACTGCTCTCGCACACGGCCGGTCTCCCCGAGGATGCCGAGGGCGTGTTCGAGCAGGACTCGCACGACGCCGTGCTGCGCGCCACGCTCGCCGCGCCGCTCTCCCGTCCGCCCGGCGCACGGTTCGGTTACTCGAACGCCGGCTTCCAGCTCCTGGCTGCGGTCGCCGAGCAGGTCACCGGCATCAAGTTCCCGCACCTCGCCGACTCGCTCATCTTCTCGCGCAACCGGATGTGGTCGAGCGGCGTCGGCAGCGCGTTCGCGCGCAGCCGGAAGGATGCTGCGGTGGGACGCAACGAGTGGCTGGTGACGGGCTCGTTCCGCGACTGGCACCAGCCGTGGGCCGGCACCGGCGCCGGCGACCTCGTGACCACGGCGCAGGATCTCTGGCGCTGGGCGCGTGCGTTCCAGGGGGCAGGGACGCTTTCGAGCGCGGAACTCGACACGCTCACCGCTCGTCGCGCGGCCGTGAACCCGGGGCTCTATTACGGCTTCGGGCTCTGGCTCGTCCAGCGCGAGGATGCGGCGGATCTGGTCTCGATCGGCGGCGACTTGAGCGGGTACCACGCTGGCATCTGGCTCGAGCGCGCGGCGCCGCACCGGATCGTGGTGATCACGAGCGCCGGCGAACGCTGGGGTCGCCGGCTGCCCGTCTCCGCCGCGCAACGCGCGCTGTGGCTCATCCTCAACTCCCGCCCGGTCGAGCTGCCCCCGGCCCCGGCGCACCTGTCCGCCGAGCGTCTCGATGCGCTCGCCGGTCGCTGGGCGCTCGCGCCCTCGGGGCACCTGACACTGATCCGCGACGGCCCGGGCCTCCGGATGGAGCTCACGGGGTCCGAAGCGATGACGCTCGCCGAGGGCAGCGACTCGAGCGGAGCGCGCGCATTCGCCGAGGGCCGGGCTGCGGACCTGGTGCGCGCCGCCGCGTCGGGCGACGACTCGGCGCTCAGCCGCGTGCTGCTGCCCGTCGAGCGGGGCTGGGCGCCGGCGCTCCACCAGGCACTCGCCGCACACGTGAAACAGCACGGCGCATTGGTGGACGCCGCGATCGACGGGACCGTGGCGCTGCCGTGGCTCAACCACGGCCTGCGCACGTACTTGCGGCTCCATTCCCGGCATGGCGACAGCGACCTGAGCTTCGCCTGGCTCGCCGGCGGACTGCTGGACGTCTCCGCCGGCGAGGGCAGGCCCGCCCCCGTCATCCTGCCTGTCGCGCCCCTGGCCGAAGGGGGCCTCGGGGCGTGGGACTGCCTCGACGGCACGCTCGTTCAGCTCCAGCCCTTTTCCGACGGCCGGGGAGCCGGGCTCCGGGTCCGAGGCCACGGGGCGCTGTTCGTCGCCCGGCGCGAGAAAGGGGGCTCGCAGTGAGGCCTGGCGGTCGGCGCGGGCCGTGGCCGCGCCTGAAACGATTGACGGTGCTCGGACACATGCGCTGCCCGCTTCAGGGCATCCTCCCGCGCATGCGATTTCTCCCCCCTCTCCCGCTGTTGCTCATCGTCCTCCTCGCTGCCCCGGGTCTCGGGTGCGGGAAGCTGAAACCGCAGGCGGTGGGCCAGCCCGATCCGGTGTCGAGCACCACGAGCGACACCGCCGCCGTGCGCCCCATCGACGCGGCGAGGCTCCGCACACTCGTCTCCGATGGCCGCGCCACGGCGACCCTGGTGAACGTGTGGGCCACCTGGTGCGGGCCCTGCCGCGAGGAGTTCCCGGCCATGCTGGCGGTGGCACGGCGTCACCGGGCGGAGGGCCTGCGACTGCTGCTCGTGTCCGCGGACTACCCCGACCAGCTGCCGGCCATGCGCGCGTTCCTCGAGGCGAATGGTGCGCGCGATACTTGTTACCTCAAGGACCAGGCAGACATGTCGTTCATCAACGGCGTGCAGCCCAAGTGGAGCGGCGCGCTGCCCGCCACACTCCTGTACGACACCCACGGCCGCCTGATCGAGTTCTGGGAAGGCGGCGCCGACTCGATGCGATTCGAGCGCGCCGTCACCAGTGCACTCCACGCGAAAGGAATCCCCTCGTGAACCGCTCACCGCTCGCCCGGCTCGCCGCGCTCCTCGCCACGCCGCTCCTTCTCGCCCTCGCCACCACCGCCCGCGCCCAGGGCGATTCGCCGCTCGCGCTGGGCTCGCCCGCGCCGATGCGCGAGACGCTCATGATGAGCGTGGATGGCAAGCAGCGCTCGATCGCCTCGGCCGCCGGCCCGAAGGGAACCCTGGTGGTGTTCACGTGCAACACCTGCCCCTTCGCGCGGGGCTGGGAGGAGCGCATCGCCGCGATCGGGAACGCCGCGGTCAAGCATGGCCTGGGCGTGATCGCCGTGAACTCGAACGATCCGGGCCGGAACGCCGGCGACAGCTTCGAGGAGATGGTGGCGCGGGCGAAGAAGCTGGGCCTCAAGTACCCGTACGTGGTGGACGCCACGTCGGACCTCGCCCGCGCGTTCGGCGCCAGCGCCACGCCGGAGGCGTTCCTTTTCGATGCCAGGGGGAAGCTCGTCTATCACGGGACGGTGGACGACAACATGCGCGATCCGAGCGCGGTGAAGGAGTCGTGGTTGCACGAGGCCGTGGACGCTGTGGTCGCGGGCCAGCCGGTCGCGACCGCGGAGACGAAGGCGATGGGCTGCTCGATCAAGTTCCGGGTCAAGTCCTAGCCGCCGCCTGGGGCAGCATCGCCGGTACGACGGCTTTCCGCGTTCGGAGCACGGACTCCGGGATTTCACTTCTCACCGACAACTCTCCCGCGGCCGAGGGCATGCTCGATTCCATGCGAACCCGGTTGCAGTCGCGACAGTGGCTCGTGATGTGGGCGCTGCCGGTCGCCCTGTGGGCGGCGATTCCCGCGATCCGCTGGTGTCCGCCGGGCTGGCAGCAGGCCTGTGCCGCGGCGATCCTCCGCTGCTCGGCGATGAATGCTCCGGCGGCATGCCCCCGAGCGGCGAACGGTTGTCCGCTTGCTGCCGCGGGCAGCTCGGCGATGGTGAACGACGGATGTCCGGAAGCTTCGCGCTGCCCCATGGCACCGGCAACGCCAGCGACGGCGCCGTCGCGACGCGAGCCCTTCCCCGCGGGCGGCGCATTCTGCGTCGGCGATCCCAACGGCGGTGCAGCACTTCGCGCTCACGCGCCGCAACTGGAGCCGGCATCGAGCCTGCCCGCGATCGTTCCGGACTCCCGGATCGGCCCGGGCGCGACCACGCTGGCGGACGCCATCCCGCAACTCGCGAGCCGGCCTCCGCCCCGACCGTGGCTCCGGCGGCCGCCAGCCCGCGCGCCGCCCTCCTTGCGGCTCACCTGAATCGTCCCGGCCGGGTGGCGTGGCACCTGCCCCCGGCCTCGCTCAGGGATTTCCCACAAGGAGGCAGCACATGAAGAGCCTCGGCTTCGTGCTCACGCTCGTGACGCTCGTCTCGATCGGATCGGGCACGTTGAGCCATGCGGCGACGCATGCGAAGCAGCACGTTGTCCAGGGCACGCACGCGCAGGCCGCGAGCAGCGCGTCGTGCCCGGTCTCGAACCCGGCGCTCTGTGGAGGGTCGTGCCCGCACGGGACGGCGGCCACGGCGACGGGCACGGCGGCGACCGTTCAGAAGTCGAACGGTACTGCGTGCCCGGTCTCGGACCCGTCCAAGTGCCCGGCGGGGTGCCGGCGCAATGGCGCGGCCTCGACGACCGCGGTGGCGGCGAACACCCGCCACTGACCCGGTGAAGCAGGACGGCGCGGGGACGCAGGTCCCCGCGCCGCGCCTGCGGCCACGACCGGCTTGCCGGATCCGCAGGCCAGAAGTTGGCCCCGCGTTGACCCGCGTCCTGCTAAGCTGCGGACCGGAGGCGTCCATCACAAGGAGGTCACCATGACCAGTTCAGTGCAATCCTCCATCAAGAAGATCTCCGCCACGACCACGAACAGCCCACGCAAGCCCGTGACGGCCAGGCCCCGTACGCTCACGCACGAGCAGATCGCGCTCCGCGCCCACTCGCTCTACGAACAGTCGGGCTACCAGGGTGGACGCGAGGTCGAGTTCTGGCTCGAGGCCGAGCGACAGCTGCGTGAGGATCTCGACGTCTAGCACCACGGTCCGCGCTCGAGTGAATCGCGGCGCGGGCAGCGGACAGGCATCGGTGTTCAGGACCGGCGCGGCTGCATGCTCGCGCGGGTGAGCCCGGGTTCAGCGCCCGAACAGTCCCCACGCGAGCAGAGCCGCGCCGCCGAGGCCGAGCGCCTGCGAGGCGAACCAGATGAGGCGCTGCCGTGTCAGCGCCGCCACCGCGCCGAGGGCGATCGCCACCTGCAACAGCGCGACGGCCTTCGCGAGCATGTGGTGGTGATGCAGCAGCTCGTCGGCTTCGCGGGACTTCGCGTCGCGCTCGCCCTCGAGTTTTCGTGCCTCGTCGCGGATGCTGTCCTGCTCGCCGAGGTAACGTCCGGCCGCCTGTTCGAGCTCCGCGGGCGGCGCCTGCCGGCTCGCGAGCCAGGGTGATTGCGAGGCCTTCTGGATCGCCGCCTTGATCCCCTTCGCCTGGTAGTAGGCCCACTGGTCCGACGCCTGCGCCTGCAGGCGCGCGGACTCCGTCTTGAGCACCAGCGCTTCGTTCACGGTGTCGCCGGCGCGCAGGGACGCAATCGCGGCGAGCGCCGCGAGGATCGCGGTCGTGAGCGCGATGCGCTTGAGGAAGGCGCCTCCCTCCTTTTCGAGCTCCTCGTGGATCGCTTCGTGCAGTCGTTCGGTCTCGACTTCGGGTCCCTCGGGCATCTCCGCTCCTCGCTTGGGGCGTAAAGCCGGCAGCCATCGCACGATCCCGTTCGCACGATACCGCACCTGCTGACGGGTCCGGAAACAGGTCGGCCGGCCCGCATTCCACTCGGCGCGCGTGCTACCGTGCGCGCGGCGGTCCGGCGCCGCGCAGCCCGCGCCCGCGAACTCACACGAGCCGCGGCGTGCTCCGGCTTGCAACGTGCGCCCCGCTGCGGAAGAGTCGCTCGGTTCGCCTGCCGTCAAACTCGGACCAGGGGGTCGCGATCATGAAGAACCTGCTGACGGAGTTCATCGGGACGTTCTTCCTCGTCCTCACCGTGTGCCTCACGGCGCCCACCGGCAACCCGCTCGCGCCGCTCGCGATCGGGTGCTCGCTGATGATCATGGTGTACATGGGCGGTCATGTCTCCGGTGGGCACTACAACCCGGCCGTTTCGCTGGCGGCCGCGATCCGGGGCGCGCTTCCGCAGGCCCAGCTCGTGCCTTACTGGGTCGCACAGGTGATCGGCGCGGTGGTCGCCGCCCTGGCCGCGCGGTTCGCGCTCGGCAAGCCGTTCGCGTGCGCGCCCGGGAGCGGTGTGGGCGCGGCGCAGGCGCTGTTGATCGAGTTCCTGTTCACGTTCGCGCTCTGCCTGGTCGTGCTCAACACCGCCACCGCGAAGAAGACGGAAGGCAACTCGTTCTACGGCCTCGCGATCGGCTTCACGATCGTGGTCGCGGCCTTCGCGGGCGGCGGCATCTCGGGTGGCGCGTTCAATCCCGCCGTCGGCCTGGGACCCATCGTCGTGAACGCGATGACGTCCGGCGGCAGCTTCGCCAACCTCTGGCTCTACCTCGTCGGACCGCTCCTCGGAGGCGTCGTGGCGGCGCTCGTGTTCAAGATTCAGGAAACGGCTTCCTAGGAGCCGCGGGGAAACCCCATGCCTGCCGGAGCAGAGTCACTTCGACTGATGGCGGTGCTCGCCCATCCGGACGACGAGTCCCTGGGGCTCGGCGGCGTGCTCGCCCGCTATGCCGCGGAAGGCGTCGAGACCACGGTCGTCACGGCGACGCGCGGTGAGCGCGGGCGCTACCGCGGCGAGCGCGACGGTCCGCTCCACCCCGGTCCCGAGGGGCTGGCGCGCATTCGTGAGGCGGAGCTGCGAGCGGCAACCAGGGTGCTGGGGGTCCGCGAGCCCGTCCTGCTCGGCTATCCGGACGGGGCACTCGACCGGGCCGATCCGCGAGAGGCCGCCGCCCGCATCGCGGCGTGCATGCGCGAGGTGCGCCCGGACGTCGTGCTGACGTTCGCACCCGACGGGGCGTATGGCCATCCCGACCACGTCGCCGTCTCGCAGCTCACCGGCGCGGCCATCGTGGCGGCCGCGAGCGCGCAAGCCGGTGTCGCGGGCGGGCGTTCCGACACGCAGCCCCACGCGGTCTCCAAGCTCTACTACATCGCGTGGCCGGCTTCGACCTGGGCCGCGTATCAGGCGGCGTTCAAGAAGCTCGTCTCGGTCGTGGACGGCGAGGAGCGCCAGGCCTTGCCCTGGCCCGGATGGGCGATCACGACCGCCATCGACACGCGGGCGCACGCGGAGACTGCCTGGAAGGCCGTGGCGTGCCACGAGTCGCAGATCGCTTCGTACGAACGGCTCAAGGAGTTGACTCCCGACCAGGCGGCCGCGGTCTGGGGGCAACAGACATTCTATCGCGCGTTCAGCACGGTGAATGGCGGCCGCGCGCGCGAGACGGACCTGTTCGAAGGCCTGCGCGGCTGAGCGTCGCGCCGCGTCACGCGGGGCGGGGAGCGACGCTCCACCGGGAGACGCAGCGCGCGCTCAACGACTGTCCAGCGCCTCCATCGCGCGGGACACGTCGTCCAGCGCGGAGGAGTCGAGGAAGTTCCGCGCCATCGGGAACAGGATCTCCTCCTCCTTGAAGAAATGCTCGTCCAGGAGCCGGATGAGTTCCGCGCCGGTCTCGCGCAGCGCCACCGCGTCTCCCGCCGGCGTGAGTTCGCCGAGCCGCGCGCCGCCCGCGACGATCGCCGGGTGCTCCACCTCGTTCAACTCCCGGAGCGTCGCCCGGAAGCGATCGGCCTCGGCGTGGATGTCCCGGTGTTCCCGGCGCATCTCCCGCGTCATGACGTCCTCGCTGAACGCCCGCTCGATGGCCGGGAAGAGCGCATCGTCCTCCCGCCGCGCATGCGCGAACAGCTCGATCTCGATCATGCGCACCGTCCGCTGCAGCATCGGCCGCGCCTCGGCGAGGCCGCCCGCGCCCCGCTCCGCCAGCAGCTTCACCGCACCACGAAGCTCGGACACCTGGCGCATGATCGCCTGGTGCTCCGACAACAGCCGATCGATCGGATCGCGCACGCGACATTCCTCCGGCGGGAACTCCAAGGGCCCGGAGTATCGCGTTCCGGCGCGCCGCAGGGCTACGGTACGGAAGGAGCAGCCGGATCCGGGCTCACTCCACCTTCACCACACCCTTGCCGGCCTCGTGGAACCGGGTGAATACAGCGGGATCGTGCCCCGGCACGATGAACCGCGACAACCCGGCGATTCGCTGCATCCGATCCTGCGCCGCCAGGTTCGATTTCGCGTCGAGCGTCTGCGCGATGGGCACGTGCTTCTCCAGGTTCTCGTAGAGGTAGACGTTGTCCGACGCCACAACCACCGTGCCCTTCGCGGTGCGCACGCCGACGTACTGCGACGCATACGTGTGCTTGCCCCCGGTGTATACCCTGAGGCCCGGCATCAACTCCTGTCCGTCGCCCTTCACCAGCTCCACCCGTCCCGCCTGCGCGAGCTGGAAGAGCATCCTGGCGTCGGTCGTGTCGATCGCGGGGTGGAGGGGGAGCCCGTTCGCCCCCACGTAGTAGTCGTACTCCTCCCGCTGGATCCAGATCCGCGCCCTCGGGAACAGGTCCGCACCATCGAGGTGGTCCCAGTGGACGTGCGAGATGATCACGTCCGTGATGGAGTCCGGAGGGATGCCGAAGCGCTCGATGGCATCGGAGGGTCGCACGTAGTCGGCAGGCTTCCACGAGTCGAGGAACTTCTTCCGGTAGAAGCCCGCGTCCACCAGCACCCGGCGGCGATTCGGGCCCTCCAGGTACCAGAACATCATCGCGATATCGGTCTTCCGTGTGCTGTCGGCCCCGGCGACGAGATCGCGCACCGGGAAGTCACGGATCGTCGCGTAGCGGATCGCATAGACCTGCCAGACCGGCGCTCGCTGCGTGCCCATGGGCCGCATCGCGCCGCAGGCCAGGAGCGCGATGGCGGCGGGTGCAACGGACAGCCATCGGCGGAAGTCGTGTGGGCGAACGGGATCGGAACCGCGGGGCGAGATCATGGACCGAGAATCGCATCGAATCGCCGGCTCGTCCACGGGCCTCGATCCGTGCGCCGGGCGTCACGGCCGCTACCTGCCGAGTTTCGCCACGACCTCGCGCATGAAATCGGGAAGGTCGGGCGGCCAGCGCGAGGTGACGAGGTTCCCGTCCACGACCACCGAGGCGTCCTCGTAGCTCGCGCCCGCCTTCCGGAGATCCTCCGGCACGCCGTCCTGCCAGTACGAGGTGACGCGACGCCCCTTCACGACGCCCGCGTCGGCGAGCGTCCAGGGCCCGTGGCAGATCGAGGCGACCGGCTTGTCGTGCGCGAAGAACGACCGCGTGATCTCGAGTGCGCGTGGATGCCGGCGAACCGTTCGCGGAGCGCCGTCGGGAAAGCCGCCGGGAATGACGAGCAGGTCGTAGGCGTCCGGATCGACCTGCTGGAACGTCTTCACGGGCTCGAGCGCGTAGCCGTGCTCGCCGTGGATGGGGTCCAGCGTGGGGGCGGCGAT
>CAYSWZ010000008.1:0-32266 GCA_964434945.1 uncultured bacterium
CGCCCGCGTCGGCGAACGCCGTCTCGAGCCCGACGTCGGCCTTGATGAGCTGCGCGATCTGCTGGAGCGAGCGGCCGAGCTTGCCGCGCGGATACTCGGCACCGTGCTCCGGCTGGTACTCGCCAGGGTGGATGCGCTTCAGCATCTGCACGGCCTCGAAGCCCTCTGCGGCCGATGAGGCCACGATCCCGGTGGCGGATTCCTCGTACAGCTCTTCAAACGCCCGGGTCAGCTTGTCCCGGACGGCGGGCTGGCCGGCGCGCAGGCCGAACGCGTTCAGGTCCGAGATCGCGAGCGCCGGAGCGCTGCCCGCGAGGATGCGCGGGAGCTGCGGGCCGAACGCCACCGACTGGAACGGCGTGTTGCGATGCTCCGCGGCGTGCTGCGCGAGGCGATTGAGCCAGCCGTCGGGCGTGGCCTTGATGCCCGGCGTCCCGCTCTCCATGTAGTCCTGCGCGTCGAAGTGGCTGCGCGTCGTGTCCGGGGAACCCACGGCCTGGACGGGCACGAGCGCGCCCTGCTGCCAGAGCGGCAGGAGGCCCGAGAGCGCCGGGTGGAGTCCGAAGTGGCCGTCGAGCGTCACGACCTGGTCGCGCGGGATGGCGATGCGGGGCCGCTCCCGGTAGTAGGCGGCGTCCCCGTACGGCACCACCATGCTGAGGCCGTCCACCGCGCCGCGCTGGAACAGGCACACCAGCACGCGGCGGCCCGTGGTGGCCGACTTCGGGCCCTGCGCGAATGCCGCGCGCGCGAGAAACAGCGGATCGAGACCGAAGCTGACGAGCGCGAGCGCTCCCGAGCGCAGGAACGCCCGGCGCGAGACGCTGACGAACGGATCGGAGTCCATGCTCGCTCTCCTATTGCTGCTGGAAATCCGGGCCGCCGAGGCCCAGGCCCACGGCGAGCGCCCGCGCCTGCGGCGGCGGCAGCCCCGCGACCTCGCGCCGGATCACCGACTGGGTGCGCTCCGACATGAGACCCGAGAGGAGCCCGCGATCCACCCGGGCGAGCAGCTCGTCGGCGTCGTCGGTCACGGGCACCACCGTCTCGAGATCCACGCTCACTCCGGGCAGCCGGCCCGCCGCGATCGCGACCGCGACGTTCATCCGCTCGAACAGCGCCGCGCTGTTCGCCCACGCGGAACCCGTCTCCTGGTAGCCGGTGGGCACGGGCTGGAGGTAGAGCGGCTCCCCGAGACGCGCGACGGCACGCGCGGGGCCCGGGTCGGCGCCGACCGTGCCGCCGACCGCGCGCACCGAACTGACCACGAACTCGAGCGGCGTCTTGAACTTGGATCGCGCGCGCGCCGTCGCCCAGAACTCGGGGCTCGTCACGATGGCGTGCACCACCTCGCGAATCGAGCCGTTGCTTCGTTTCCACGCCGCGACGCCGGCCTCGATCGCGCCGGCGGGCGGATCGTCGCTCACCAGGCGCTGGCAGAGCTGCGTCGTGACGTGGAGCATGGTGGCGGGATTGCGGGCCAGCATCTTCAGCAGCCGGATGCCCTCGTCTCGCCCGTGGCCCTTCGGGAAGCGCACGCCGAGCACCGTCTTCTCGCCGTAGTCGTGCGCCCAGTCGCGGAACGCGAAGCCGCCGCCGCGTGCGGGCGGCTCCACGCCCCAGCCGGTGAGGACCCGGGCCGCCTCCTGGACGTCCTTCTGCGTGTACCCGCCGTCGACTCCGAGCGTGTGGAGCTCGAACAGTTCGCGCGCGTAGTTCTCGTTGATGCCGGTCGGCATACGCGCCATCAACTTCTCCATCCTCTCCTCGGCGCCAGGGGAGGGGTACCTCTCGTTCCGCATCTCCACCTTTGCGAGCTCCGGAGGGGTCGAGCCCTTCGCCACGCTGAGGGTGTTGTCCAGGTAGACCATCATCGCCGGGCTCTCGGCGGTGGCGATCAGCAGGTCCTCGAACCGGCCCAGCACCCGCGGCCGGATCGTCTCCTCGACGTACGACGGCAGCAGGTAGCGCTCGGTGTTCTTGCCGAGGAAGACGTTGAAGTGGTTGATCCAGAAATCGCACAGCACCTCGCGGAGCTGGTACTCGGACACCACCGCCCGAGCGACCGCGAGCTGCTGGAACTGCCCGTCCAGCTCCCGCATCTGCTGCATCGCCGGATCCGCCACGGTGCCGGCCGAGTCGACTCCCAGGGCGCGCTGCTCGCGACGCGCCGCCCGTGCCTCGACGAAGCGCCGTGCCAGCTCGTCGCGATCGAGCCGCAGGATCTCGAACTGGGACTCGAGATGCTCGCGCGCGGGGTCCTTGCTCGGCGAGAGCTGCTGGTCCACCCAGCGGAGGACGCCGAGGGAGGTGACGGCATCCACGTCTCCGGGGCGCGGGCCGTAGGCGAGCCGGCTGAGCACGATCAGGGCCGAGTCGCGGGCGCTGAGCGGGGAATCACCGGGGCGCGCCGCCATGCCGGAATCGGCGCGGGCGTGCGGTGCGAACGCCGCGATCGCGGCGACGAGCACGCCGGCGGCGACCGGGGCGAGCTGCAGCCCCCGGGATGGACGACAGCCGGCGAGCAAGGGGCGGGGGACGGCAGCCTGACCAGGGAGTCGCAGGTGCATGGTCCGGCTCTCCAGGATGGCGATGGCGAGCGGCCGCGTCGCGCGATCACCGTATCACACCCGAACGCTCGCGCAGGCCCCAGGGAAGCGCGGCGGCCAAGCGCCGGCCCTGCGTGGGTCGGCTCCGGATGCCGTGTCGGAGCCCAGTCTGGTCACGCGCCGGACCCGGGCTCGGCGCCGATCACAGACGGCACAGGATCCGGAAGGAAGTTGGTGCGCCGCGAGGGAATCGAACCTTCGACCCGCTGATCGAGAGTCTGCCCCGGAGGTTGGGGCGAGACGGCATCAAACGAGGTGAAGCGCAACGAGCACGGGCGGTTCGACTTCTATTCGCTCGAGAGCTGGTTATCGTAAGTTGCGGCCCGTCGTGATTCGCCAGGCTACCGTTGGGCTCCAGCCGTCCCTCCCCGGACCAACCCCACCGCGCGGGCGGCCCCGGTTGACCATTCCCCCCGCAATCGTCAAATTCAGAAGACTCACTGAACGATCATGGGACGCAACATGAGGGACCACCGCCCATGGCCACCGGCCGACTCCTCACCGTGACGTCGCTGATTTCGCTGGTCCTCCTGACGCTTCACGTCTCGGACGACATCGCACGCGGAATCTCGTCCCTCAACTTCGCGTCCATGATCGCGGTGCTGGTGGTCGCGATGCTGCTGTACGCGACGCTGACGGGAGAGGGCAGGCGTGCGGGCGCCGTGAGCGGATTCCTGATCGGCCTCTTCGCGCTCGGGATGCCCGCGCTCCACTTCCGCGGCGCGCGCATCAATCAGATCGCGCAGTCCGGCGGCGGCCTCCTCTTCATCTGGACGCTCTGGGCGCTCGGCGCGCTCGGCGCCACCGGGATGATCCTCTCGGTGCGCGCGTTCCTGGCGTCGTTCCGATCAGCGAAGGCGTCCCGCTGATTCGAAGCTTCATGGGTCGAGGCGGCTCTGGACGTCGCGCAGCATCGCCTCGATCCGGTCGAGCCGACGGGACCATGCTCCCTACGCGTGAAGCCAAGTTGGTGCGCCGCCTTGGAATCGAACCAAGAACCTACTGATTAAGAGTCAGTTGCTCTGCCAATTGAGCTAGCGGCGCAGCGCGCGGGGCCGATGAGCACCCGCGAAAAGGCCGGGGCAATCTAGCGTCGACCGGGCGGAGCGTCAAGCGCGGGCCACGATGCGCGCGCGGGGGCCTGCGTGCTAACTTGGGTGACTCCTGACCCCACTTGCCCAAGGGCCCACGAGCGGAGGACGCGGTTGGCGAACGGACCCGAGCGCACGGTGAGCGGGCGCCTCTTCACGCCGCGCTGGCTTTACGTACTCGCGTACGTGGCGCTCGTGTTCGTGCTCAGCGCCCAGCCTCACCTGAGCCTGCCAGGCACATGGCAGTACCGTGACAAGCTCGCGCACATGATCGAATACGGCGGGCTCGGCTGGCTCGTGTACCGCGCCGCGCTCATTTCGTGGCCCGGCACGGCTTCCGCGCGTCGCGCACTGCTCACGATCCTCGCCGTCTCGGCGATTGGCGCGTGCGACGAGAAGTCTCAGCAGGGCGTCCCGGGGCGGGATTCCTCGGTGTACGACTGGATCGCCGACACGGTGGGGGTCACGCTGGCGCAAGCCGTATGCCTCGGACTCGAGAAGCGCCGCGGGGCGGGCTGAGCATGGCGCCACGTCACCAGGCCCCGCGGGGCACCCGCGACGTGCTTCCGGAGGAGTGCGCGCGCTGGCAGTGGGTCGAGGAGCGCGCCCGCGGCGTGCTCGACCGCTACGGCTACGGCGAGATCCGCACGCCGATGTTCGAGGATTACGAGCTCTTCGCGCGCACGTCCGGCGAGTCGAGCGACCTCGTGCAGAAGGAGATGTACCGCTTCAGAGATCTCGGGGAGCGCGACCTGGCGCTCCGCCCCGAGTTCACCGCCGGCGTCATGCGCGCGTTCCTCGAGAACGGGCTCGGAGGGCGCTCGCGCGTTCACCGGCTGTGGAGCGCGGGTCCGGTGTTCCGTTACGGCCGCCCCGGGAAGGGCCGCTACCGCCAGTTCTCGCAGGTGAACTGCGAGCTGGTCGGCGTCGCGGCGCCGGGCGCCGACGTGGAGATGATCGCGCTGTTCGTGGACCTCTACGAGGCGTGGGGATTCAGGAACCTCACGGTCAAGATCAACAGCGTCGGCCAGCCGGCCACTCGCCGCCGGTACGGCGACCGCCTGCGCGAGCTGCTGGCTCCGCAGGCCGAGCGGCTCTCGGAAGACTCCCGCCGGCGCCTCGAGCAGAATCCGCTCCGGGTGCTCGACAGCAAGTCGGAAGCCGATCTCGCGCTGCTCGCCGAGCTGGGCGATCGCCTCCCGCACCTGCTCGATTTCCTCGACGCACCCGACCGCGAGCACTGGAACGCGGTGCTCGCCGGGCTCGATGCGGCGGGCATCCGGCACGAGCTGGACCACGGCCTCGTCCGCGGGCTCGACTACTACACGCGCACGGCGTTCGAGGTGCACGACGCCTCGCTCGCCTCGCAGAGCGCGCTGGGGGGCGGCGGACGCTACGACGGACTGCTCGAGGCGCTCGGCGGGCCGCCGACGCCGGGCGTCGGCTTCGCGATCGGCCTCGACCGGACGCTGCTCGTGCTCGAGGAGCGGGGGCTCGTGACCGCGTCGGGCGACACGGTCTGCGTCGTGGCCATGGACGCGACGCGCGCCGGCGCGACCGGGCTCGTGCGCGAGCTGCGCCGGCGCTTCCGGGTCGAGGCGGACGTGGAGGCGCGGGCGTTCAACGCGCAAATGAAAGCCGCAGGGAAGAGCGGCGCGCGCTTTCTCGTCATTGCCGGCGAGGAGGAATGGGCCCGCGGCGAGGTGGGATTGAAGGATTCGAAGACCGGCGAGCAGAAGGCGGTGCGGCGCGAGTCGCTCGCGGCCGAGCTCGAGGCCCGCATCTCGCGACAGGAGAGCACGCCGTGACGCACGAGCTGGAGGGGATCGGGGACTGGCGGCGCACGCACACGTGCGGAGCGCTGACCCGTGCGCAGGCAGGCCAGGCCGCCACGCTCATGGGCTGGGTGCACCGTTCACGCGATCACGGCGGCGTGCTGTTCATCGACCTGCGCGACCGCTACGGGCTCACCCAGGTGGTGTTCCGCCCCGACTCGGGCGGGAAGCCGCTGCTCGAACGCGCGACGCGGCTCGGGAACGAGTTCGTGATCGCCGTCCGCGGCGTGGTCATGGAGCGGCCCGCCGACGCGGTCAACCCCGAGCTCCCGACCGGCACGATCGAAGTGGACGCGCGCGAGCTGAAGCTCCTCTCGGCGAGCGACCCGCTGCCGTTCCAGGTCAACGAGGAGCACATGCTGGCGAGCGAGGACCTGCGCTTGAAGTATCGCTACCTCGATCTCCGCCGCCCCGAGCTCTCGGCGATGCTGGCGCTCCGCCACCGCGCCGCGGCCGCGGCGCGCAACTACCTCTCGGGCCAGAGCTTCCTCGAGATCGAGACGCCGATGCTGGTGAAGCCAACGCCCGAGGGCGCGCGCGACTACGTGGTGCCGAGCCGGGTGCACCACGGCAACTTCTACGCGCTGCCGCAGAGCCCGCAGCTCTACAAGCAGACGCTCATGATCAGCGGCTGCGACCGTTACTTCCAGCTCGCGCGCTGCCTGCGCGACGAGGACCTGCGCGCCGACCGCCAGCCCGAGCACACGCAGATCGACATCGAGATGAGCTTCGTCACCGAGGACGACGTGTTCGCCGCGGTCGAGGGACTGTTCGCGGCCATCTGGCAGGAGACACTCGGGGTGAGGATCGCGACCCCGTTCCCGCGCATCACCTACGACGAGTCCATGAAGACCTATGGCAGCGACAAGCCCGACCTGCGCTTCGGGTTGACGTTCACCGACGTGACCGCGTTGTGCGCCCGGTCGCCGAGGAACGTCGTCGCGAACGGGGCCAAGGCTCCCGGCGGCATCGGCGTGGCCATGACGCTCCCCGGCGGCGCCGAGATCAGCGGCACGCAGCTCCGGAAGTTCGAGGACGTGGTGAAGGGCGCGGGCGCGGGCGGGCTCACGTTCTTCAAGGTGACCGCGGGCGATCGCGAGAAGCAGCAGGTGATCTTCCCCGGCGCGCTGCTCGACGAGTTCTTCGCGCGCACCGGCGCCAGGCCCGGAGACGCGGTCGTGTTCACGAACGGGCCGTGGGAGCGGACGTGCAAGGCGCTCGGCGTGCTGCGAACGCAGCTCGGCCAGGCCGAGCTCGAAAAGAAGGGGCTCATTGGAAAGACGGGCCGCGAACAGGACTGGCGCTTCGTGTGGGTGCGCCAGTTCCCGCTGTTCGAGTACGACGAGGAGAAGAAGCGCTGGGAGCCGAAGCACCACCTGTTCACGATGCCGAACCCCGAACACCTGCATTTTCTCGAGACCGACCCGGGCAAGGTTTACGCGCAGCTCTACGACGTGGTGCTGAACGGCAACGAGCTGGGCTCGGGCTCGATCCGCATCCACCGCCCCGACATCCAGGAGCGGGTGATGAAGGTGACCGGGCTCTCGCAGGAGCAGGCGCACGAGAAGTTCGGGTTCCTGCTCGAGGCGTATCGCTTCGCCTCGCCGCCGCACGGCGGGATCGGCATCGGTCTCGACCGGATCATCATGCTGCTCGGGGGCCGCGACTCGATCCGCGACGTGATCGCGTTCCCGAAGACCGCGAGCGCCACCTCGTTGATGGACGGGAGCCCGAGCCCGGTCGAGCCGGAGACGATGCGGGAGCTGGGAATCCGGTCAGCAGCTCCGGAGCCCCGGGCCTGAACCGGGCCGCATAGGGCATTGTCCCGCCGCCCGGCATCCGGCACACTGGCGGAAGCTGCTCGGGTTCATGCCTGCGACATCACGCGATCACCCCCGGATCACGCACCATGCTTCCGCCCATCCCCCTGTTCCGCGGCGCGCACCTCCGCTCGAAGCGCCTGGCCCCTGCGCTCGTGGCCGCTCTTTGCATGGCGCTGCTCGCTTCGCGGCCGGTCTCGGCGTCCGGGCCGCCCGGCGCCGCGGTGTCCCGCCCCGAGGTCGGACCGTCTGACCGCCGCATGCCCGCGGACGATCCGGTTCCCGCGGATGCCCGCGTGAAGCACGCAATCGTCCGCCAGAACATCCGGACGTTCACGAACTACTCGCTGTTCCTCGATCCCGATCCGTTCGTCGTGTGCAAGGAGTTCGCGCTCTTCTACAACAGCGTTCCCGATCCCGATCGGGGACCGGGGAACGTGCGCGGGCTCTTCCACCTCATGTACCAGCGCAGCGCGGGACCGCAATCGCGCGAGACCTCGTTCGGGCACGCCTGGTCCACCGACTTGAAGCACTGGGCCGTGGACACCTCGGGGTTCACCGTGGACGCGAACGCCTGGAATGCGCTGCACGTCTGGTCGCCGAGCATCATCCGGCACGGCGCGAAGGACTACCTCTTCTACACCGGGGTCGACAGCCTCGGGGACCAGCGGATCGGCTACGCCTCGACGGACCTGCTGGACACGACGGACACCGAGTGGGACCCGGGTCGGGTCATGGTGTGGCAGGCGAGCGACACGCGCTGGGCCGTGCCGAAGCCATGGACGTACGGCTACGTCACCCAGTTCCGCGACCCGTACCTCATGGATGATCCCGATCTTCCGGGCCGGCTGCTGATGTTCTTCGACGCGCACGACTCGACGGACTTCGCGGCGGGGCACGGCGGGCTCGTGGTCGGAGTGGCGCGCAGCGAGCCCGGAACCGTGGACGCGTGGCGGGATCTCGGGTACCTCCCGAGCACGCTCGTCGGCAGTACGCACGTGGGGCAGCTCGAGGGCCCGGATATGCTCCCGCTCCCCGGCGTCCACTCCGGTTGGCGGCTCATGTTCTCGAATGCCGGCACTCCGCCCGGCGAGACGGGACAGACCACGATCCGTTTCGAGACGCTGGCCCAGGGCGCGAGCGTGTCGGACACGACCCGCGGCAACTGGAGCACGCCGAACGTGCTCGAGCAGTACCTGAACAGCGACCCGACCGTGTTCGGCTGGAGCGCGAGCGAGCACCTGCGGGTGGGCGACGCGGACTTCCTCGCCGGATTCACCGCATGGGGGCCGGTCTTCCAGGGGATCGCGATCGCGAGGGTGAATTGGCACGGGAGCGACTTCACGCTCGGGGGGCCGCTGACGACCGCGGTGGACGAATATCGCTCGCCCGCGAAGGACGTGCGCCTGAGCCTCCTCTCGGGCGCGCCGCCGACCCGGCGGGTGAGATTCTCCATCGAGTCACCGGCGGCGCTCGATGCGCGGCTCGAGGTGTTCGACGCCATGGGCCGCCACGTGGCGACGCCGCTCGCGGGCCGGTTGCCGAGCGGCGCGTCCTCGGTGGAGTGGAACCTGTCGGCGGGCGGCGGCGCGCGGGTGCCGAACGGGGTCTACTTCGCCCGGCTCTCGTTCGCGGGTGGTGCGCGGGTGGTGAGCATCCCCGTGATCCGATGAGCTCCACCCGCGGGCGAATCCGGCTCCCGCCGCGGCCCGCCGAATTGTGAAGCGGGGTCTGCTGCGGCACACTCTCTCCAGTTCGCTCGGCATCACCGGTGGGGCTTCGAAATTTCCCAGATCGATTGGCGGGGATCCGGACCATGATCAAGTTCATGTTGTTCATTGACGGCACGTGGTTGTACTCGAATACCAGCCGGCTCGTGGAGGCCTCCGGCGAGCCCGGGTTCGTGCTCGACTTCGGCAAGCTGCCGCGCGTTCTCGCCGAGGAGGTGGGCCGGCACCTCGGCCACGACGAGTACACGGTGGTGCGGACGCACCTGTTCGGCAGCTACGCCGCGAACGTGGACCCGCGCGACCTGGAGCCGGTCGAGCGGCGGTTGAACTTCTTCACCATGCTCCGCCAGCAGCACCACTACGAGGTCGAGTCGTTCCCGATCGACTTCCGCGGCAAGCGGCTGCGGCGCACGGACCGCGACCCGGGCGATCCGTTCGAGCCCAAGGAGAAGTGCGTCGACATCGCGCTCGCCACCAGCATGTTGTTCAACGCCAGCATGACCAACGCCTACGACGTGGCCATCGCGGTGATTGGCGACCAGGACTTCAAGCCAGTGCTGCAGAGCGTGCGGCGGCTGGGGAAGCGCGTGGCGATCGCCAGCATCAACGGCGCGTGCTCGGGCGAGTACTCGGATCCCGCCGACAAGGCCCGCGTTCGCGACGTGGAGCTGTTGTGGCTGGAAGACCTGCTGCCGCGCCTCGCGCGGCGCTACGATCCGCACTACCTCGACTGCCAGTCCCCCGCGCACAAGGGCGAGCGCCGGGTGGAGACGACCTACTACCCGAAGCGCGGGGAGAAGTTCTACTGCCCGGCCTGCCGCGAGGAGTTCACGCGGCAGCGCGACGCCGCGCTCGCCGCCGGCCTGACGACCGGCGGGAACGGCGCGAACGGCGGCGCGAGCGAGTCCGCGACGTACGCTCCCACTGACACCACGCTCATGGGTGTCGTGAAGCACAAGCGCATGGACAAGAACTACGGCTTCATCATGGTGGACGGCTGCGGCGAGTTCGACGGCGCCGAATACTTCTTCCACGAGACCGACATCGTCGACGGCACCCGGTTCTCCGACCTGGCGGAGGGTACGTACGTGGACTTCCAGGTGAAGGCCGAGTCGCCTCCGGGGAAGGCCCCGCCGGCCCGCAACGTCTGCCGCCGCGTCGCGGTATGAAGTCCCTGGTCGAGGTGGACGAGGCGCTCGAGATCCTCTCGCGCACCCCCGCCCTTCTCGACGCGTGGCTGATCGGACTGTCACCGCCGTGGCTCGACGCCGACGAGGGCGAGGGCTCGTACGACCCGGTGGACGTGGTCGCGCACCTCGTGCACAACGAGGAGACCGACTGGCTGCCGCGGCTGGAGATCGTGCTGCAGCACGGCGAGGCGGTGCCGTTCACGCCGTTCGACCGCGACGCGTTCCGCTCCCGATTCGCGGGCTGGCCGCTCGAGCGGCTGGTGCCACGATTCTCCGCCGCGCGCCGCGAAAATCTGGAGAAGCTCGAGAACCTGCGGCTCCGCCCGGTGGACCTGAACCGCACCGGCATGCACCCCGCACTCGGGCGCGTGACGGTGCGCCAACTGCTGGCGGGCTGGGTGGTGCACGACCTCACGCACCTGGCGCAGATCGCGCGCGTGCTGGCCAAGCGCTACACGGACACGGTGGGGCCGTGGCGCCCCTACCTGGGCGTGCTCGGAGACCGCGCGCGCTGACCCGCAGGCGACCGGGTTGCCGCGCCGGGCATCCACCGCGCAAGCTGGCCGCATGAACGTTCACGAGCCGCCGCGGGAAGAGCCGGCGGAACCCCCGCCGCTCGAGGCCCCGGAGTTCGACCCGGGCTACGTTCCACCCGATCCGGACGAGCCGCCGCCGGTCGAGCTGTGGCGCGCGGTCGGTGACGTGCTGCCGTGGGGCACGCTGCTGGTGCTGTTCCCGTGCGCCGTCATGTTCCTGCTGCTGGCCGCGCGGCACGCGCTCGGCGACGGCGATTCCCTGCTCGCGTGGGGCGCCAACGCCGCGCATCTGCCGCCGCTCGAGTCCGCGTGGCGGCTCCTCGCATCGACCTTCCTGCACGCCGGGCCCGGTCACCTGTTCTTCAACGCCACGACGCTGATCATCTTCGGTCCCGCGGTCGAGCGCGTGTTCACGCGCTGGGGGTTCTGGATCGTGTACGCGGCGGGCGGCGCGGTGGCCTCCTCCGCGAGCCTGCTGTGGCGCGATGCCCATGGGAGCGGCGCGTCGTTCAGCGTGGGTGCGTCGGGGGCGATCTTCGCGCTGGGTGGCGCGCTCATGGTGGGGGCGTTCCGGCTGCGGCACCGCCTGGCGGTCGGGCGTGCGCGCTCGCTCGCCGCGGCCGTGCTGTACCTCGCGGGCACCGGCTTCGCCGAGGGCTTCACGCACAACGGCACGGACAACATCGCGCACGCCGCCGGACTCGCGAGCGGGGCGCTGATCGCCATGGGACTCGGCGTCAGCCCGCGCCTCGGCGGCAGGGGGGCGGGGGCATTGACGCGCGGCCTGGCGGTGCTCGCGGTGCTCGCGCTCGCCGTCTCGCTCGCCTGCGGCATCCGCTCGGGGTTCGCGGGGCGGTAGCGGCACGCGGATGCCTGCCCGCCCGCGGCGGGAGAAACGCGACGGGCGCCGGTGCGTGTCGGAGCACCGGCGCCCTTGCCTGCCCGGTCGCGAGCAGGCTGCGCATCGCCCGGTCGGGCGAAGTCGTCCGCTGTCTTCTCATCAGCAGCTTCTTCGAAGCTTTTGCCCGGGCCTCCCGGGGCCCGGGGTCCAGCGAGTCCCTCCGGTCGCAGTCACCGTGCAGCGAGCGGCGAGCCACCAGGGGGCAAAGTTCAGCCCGTCCCGCAATCCGGTTCACCTGACACGATCGGGACCGTCCTTTCCCCCGCGTGGCCGACCCTCGCGGCCGCCGCGGTTCGCTCGCCTTCATGGAGTCTGAATCGTGGACGCGCCCCGGTAGCGCTCTGGTGTCGGGATTGTGACGGATTCGATGGCGTGAATCCCCTGCGCGTTGACGAGCCGCGGCGGCTTGCGCACCGGCGCAGCCGGGCCCGGCACGAGCGCGGGCTCAACTCCGGGTGAGCGTGCGCCGATGACCCGGGAAGGGCCCGCGATGTCGGGCCGACGCGTCGCATGCTGCCGGAGGAGAAGCGCTTGAAGCGTCTGCGGAGGACCCGCCGTGAGCATCGTCCGATTCCCGCCGCGAACCACCGGGGCCGCCCGGCTGGTGCCGACGCCCGCGGACCTGCGGCCCGACTGGAAGACCGCGTGGCCGTGGCTGTTCTGGGCGCTCTGGGGCGCCTGGCTCGCCGTCTCGGACCTGCGTAGCGACGACCTCCAGGCCGCGATCCTGCGGCTGGTCGTCGGCGCCGCGATCCTGGGCTACGCGCGCCCGAGGCACTGGTGGCTGTGGTCGCTGGCGCTCGCGGTGTGGGTGCCGGCCGAGCCGCTGCTCGCGGCGCTGTTGCGGATCAGCCCGCGCTTCGAGCCCAATGCCGGCGTGTGGCTGCTGCCGCCGCTCCCCTCGCTCGTGGGCGGTGCGCTCGGCCGCGGCATCGCGAGCGGCGTGCTCACGCGCCGGCCGCAGTAGCTCCCGCACCAAGCGGCCTCCGCTCCAGGCCACCCGCACGCCCGGGACGCGAACGCCCGCGCGTCCCTTCCGACGCGCGGGCGTTCGCGGAGATCGCGCCGCGGAATCAGTGGGCCTTGGTGCGCGTCGCCCCGCCCGCGAGAAGTGACACGCCACCGGAGCCCGTGTCCACGTGCAGCCGGCCCGCGCCGCTGCCCATCGTGCCGCGCAGGATGCCGGTGTCCTTCTCCTCGATGGTCACGGGCAGGTCGGAGTGGATGCCGCCGGAGCCGGTCTCGATGTGCAGCCGCGCGCTGAAGTCCGTGGGGAGCGTCACGCGGACGCTGCCGGAGCCGGTGTCGATGTCCATGTCCGAGGTGCGCGAGAGGAGTCCCAGCTCCACGCCGCCCGAGCCCGTGTCCACCTTGGCGCGCTTGGCGTCCACCTGCGACATGTCCACCGAGCCCGAGCCCGTGTCCACGTAGAGATCGTCGGTCACGATGCCGTCTCCCGTGACGCTGCCGGAGCCCGTGTCGAGGTGCACGCGGGGCCCGTTCACGTCGCTCACCCGCACGCCGCCCGAGCCCGTGTCCACGTTCAGCTCGCCGTCGAACCCGGTCACCTGCACGCCGCCCGAGCCCAGGTCCAGCGCCAGCGTGCCGCGGCACTTCTCCACCTGGACACCGCCCGAGCCGCCGTCGAACAACAGCCGGCCGTCCACGTTCCGGATCTCCGCCGCGCCGGCCAGCGAATACACCGATACCTTCCGGCCCCTGGGCACGCGCACCTCGATGTCGGTCCACGCCTCCGTGCCCGAGCCGCTGCCGTGGATCGTGAGGTGACGGCCGAGCCAGGAGCCGCCGCGGTGGTCGTTCCCCCAGGTGCCGTCACTGTGGAGGCTGGTGTTCGTGTTGGACCACCGCCCCATGGGCGGGTAGACGATCCGGTCGCCCGGGTAGAGCACGCGCAGCGACGGCCGGCCGCCGAGCGGCTGGTCATTGATCGTGAGCTGAGCGGCGTCGGACCCCATCGGGCTCACGTCGACCTGGACGGCGGTCCCCGAGGTGGCCTCGATGTGCACCTCCCCGGCCGGGTTCCAGATGGCGGCGTCATCGCCGGTGAGCGTGTACGTCTTGGCGGCCCCTGCCGGGCCGGCGAGCGCCGGCAGCAGGGCGAGGGCGCAGAGCGAAGCGACGTGTCGAAGGCTCATGGGTCACCTGTGCGGAAGGGTGGAGGGGAGCGTCCGCGGGGCGGACGTCATGGAAGTGTAGACGGCTCCAGCGCCCCGGAGGTTGCATGGGGTGGCTCCCGGGAGCCCCGCCGCGCTGGTCCGGACGCGGCCCGCGCAGGGGATTCGCCGCTCGCGACCGGGACAGGTGCAGTTCCAACCTTACGATCGCCGTCCCGGTCCAATCCTGTCGAAATGTCCGCCACCCTGACCTGGCATCCGACCTTGACCCTGGAACACCCCGCCCTGTCCCAGACCCTCGAGACCAGCGACGTGGTGCTGGCCGTGCGCGGTGACGCGCAGGCCTTCCGCCGGCTTTACGAGGAGAACGTGGGGCGGGTGCATGCCCTGGCGCGCCGCATGGTGGGTCACGAGCACGCCCGGGAGCTGACGCAGGACGTGTTCGTCCGGGCGTGGCAGAAGTTGCACACGTTCCGGGGGGACGCGCGGTTCTCCACCTGGCTCCACCGCCTGGCGGTGAACCTGATCCTCAGCCGGCGTGCCTCGTTCGCCACCGAGCGCGCACGCTTCCTGGCCGACGGGGAGGTGCTGGACCAGATCCCGACGCGCCCCGCGGGGCGCGACCACGCCATCGATTTCGAGGCGGCCATCGCCCGGCTGCCCGACGGGGCGCGCATGATCTTCGTATTGCACGACGTCGAGGGCTACCGCCACGAGGAGATCGCGGGGCTGCTCGGGGTCACCACCGGAACCACCAAGGCCCAGTTGCACCGCGCCCGCATGTTGTTGCGCGGTCACCTGGAGTCGTGACGGCCAGGCCGTCTGAACGGAGCATGGCATCATGAGTGATCGGTTCACCGAACTTCTGTCCGGATACCTGGACCACGACCTTCCGCGCCCCGAGCACGACGCCGTCCAGCGTCACCTCGAGTCCTGCGCGGAGTGCCGTGACGAGCTGGCGGCGCTCACGAACGTGAAGACGCGTGCGGCCTCGCTCGTGGACCCGCCGGCGCCGACCGATCTCTGGGCGGGGATCGCGTCACGAATCGGCACGGCGGGTTCCTCGAGCGCGGCTCCCGCGCGGCACGCGACCGTGCTCGAACTGCCGCGGAGATCGCACGCGTGGTCCGGGTCGCAGTGGCTCGCGGCGGCCGCCGCGTTCGCGGTGGTGGCGGCGGGGGCGTTGTGGCTGGCGCATGGCCAGCTGTCGCCGGCGCTACGCCCGTCCGAGCCGACGCTGCAGGCCGGCGGGGCCTCCGGCGCCAACTCCGCGACGGCCGCGGACTTCGACGCCACGCGCATCGAGGGCGAGATCGGTCAGCTCCAGCAGGCGCTCGACCGCGGCCGCGGCAAGCTCGACCCCAAGACCGTGAAGGTGCTCGAGGACAACCTCCGCATCATCCGCAAGGCCACCGAGGACGCGCGCCACGCGCTGGAGCAGGATCCGGCCAACCGCGAACTCCAGGATTACCTCGCGGGTTCCGTGCAGAGGAAGCTCGACCTGGTCCGCCGCGCCGCGGTGATGGCCGGGGTGTAGGGAGATTGGTCATGAAGCGCTGGTGGTTCCTCTTCGCTCTCGCATCGCTCGTGATGCTGCCTTCCGTTCCGGTCCGGGCGTGCGACGCGCCGGCCGCCACCGCGGCGGCGAGCGCCCGCGCACGTGCGGCCGAGGCCCGCACGGCCGCGCACGCGGTCCGGGACGCCCAGTGCGCGGTCCGTGCCGCCGAATGCGCGGCGCGAGAGGCCGAGCAGGCCGCGCTCGAGGCCGCCCGCGAGGCGGCGCGCGACGAGTCGCGCGAGGCCGTGGAGGAGGCGGACCGCGCCGCGGTCGAAGCGCTGCGCGCACAGCTCCGCGCCGAGGTGCGCGCGGCCGCGGCGCCGCAGCCGGGCGTGCTCGTCACGCCGCACGCGATGCTGTTCGTGGACGGGCCCGAGGTGCCGATCGACTGGGTCGAGTGGGCCGACGGCGCGGGATCGCGCCGCGTGCGGCACGCCACCGTCACCGACACGGTGCTGCACGTCGATCCGGGCACCACGCTCTCGCTCTCCAACCTGTCCGGCGACATCTCCGTGGACGTGTGGGAACGGAACGACGTGCGCATCCAGGCGGAGCACGACCGCGAGGATCGCATCAGCACGAGCCTCGAGGACGGCGTGCTCAAGCTGAGCGTCCGCTCGCGGCAGGAGGAGCCCGCCGACGTGGACTGGACGCTCACCGTCCCGCGCTGGCTGCCGCTCCAGTTGTCCGGCATGGAGAGCGAGATCGCGGTCCGCGGCATGCGTTCCGCGGTGAGCGCCCGGTCCATGCGCGGCGACGTCGTGGTGCGCGGCTGCCAGGGCCCGCTCGAGGTGAACTCGGTCGAGGGCGAAGTCCACGTGAGCGACGTGAGCGGAAACGTCACCGCCGGCACGATGAACAGCATCATCCGCATGGTGCGCGTGACCGGCCCGGTCGAGGCGCAGACGATCAACGGCGACATCCAGCTCGAGAAGGTGGCGTCGTCGAATGTGGACGCCAGCACGGTGAACGGTCGGGTGTTCTACGCGTCGCCGTTCCAGTCGGCGGGCCGCTACGCGTTCTCCTCGCACAACGGCAAGCTCTACGTGGGGCTGCCGCTCGACCAGCTGGTGAAGGTGAAGCTGTCCTCGTTCAACGGCCAGGTCGAGTCGAGCGTGCCCGTGCCGATGCCCGCGCCGGAAGCGCACCGCCACCTCGTCCGCTTCAACGGCGGCCGCACGTTCTACTTCACCACCGGCAAGCCGGCCGACGGATCGGCCCCGCCCGCGCCGCCGAGTGCGCCCCGCGCTCCGAGCGCGCCGCGGGTCCCCGAGCTCGAACTCGAATCGTTCGGCGGGCTGATCCAGCTCGCCTCGCAGGAGGAGGCGCTGCGCACGATCGACATGCAGCGTGCGAGCTACGACAGCCTGCGGAGCTCGATCCAGCGCGCACGCCGCGAGCTGGCGCGCGCGCGGAAGATGGGCCGGCTGCCCGACAGCGATTCCGCCCCCCCGGAGCCCACGCCACCCCCGGCACCGCCGCCGCACCACTGACGCCTCGTCGCTCGTCCGCGAAGCGCCCCGCCGCCGTCCGGGATCCCCCGGGCGGCGGTCGCGCATGCGCCGGCGCCCGGGCAAGTGTCCGCTTGTGGGACGCGGGTTCCCAAGCTCGAACAGGCGGGGTCCGGCAGGGTTCCATGGGCCCGTCGCTAACCCACTGCGGCACAGCCCGCTCCGCGCATGGGGTGCGTGGCCCGGTTCTTCCTATGGCACTCCGTGGTCTTCCGACCGGGCGCAGGTCCCGCGCGCAGAGAGGCAGCTCACGCGCGGGGCCGGCGCTGCCCGTTCGATGGCCGTGCGTCCACCCCTTCGAGGGAGCCGATGGACATCCCGCGCCAGAAGCCGCCGAGCAAGCGCAAGCCGCTCCTGATCGCCGCCGCGGTGCTGGTGGTGGCGACCACGGTCGGGCTCGCGCAGCTGCGTCCCGCGGCCCCCACGGTGGAGCGCGGCACGCTGTGGATCGACACGGTGAAGCGCGGCGAGATGGTGCGCGAGGTGCGGGGCAACGGCACGCTCGTGCCCGAGGACCTGCGCGTGGTCTCCGCGCTCACCGCCGGTCGCATCGATCGCGTGTTCGTCCGGCCCGGCGCCCAGGTGGACACCGGCACCGTGCTGCTGGAGATGAGCAACCCCGACGTGCAGCTCCAGTCGCTCGACGCCGAGCACCAGGAGAAGCTCGCGGAGGCCGACCTCGCGTCCCTGCGCGCGACGCTCGAAGGCCAGCGCCTCGCGGCGGTTTCGTCCGTGGCGGCCGCCAAGCGCGCCGCGAACGAGGCGGAACGCGCGCTCAAGGTGGCCGAGCGGCTGGCGAGCGAGGGACTCACCTCGAGCATGGACATCGACCGTGCCCGCGACTCGCTCGACGAGGCGAAGAACTCCTACGACAGCGAAGTCCAGCGGCTGGCGCTGCTCGCCGAGTCGCTGCGCGCGCAGATGGTGCTGCGCCAGTCCGAGGTCGAGCGGCTGCGCGCCATCGCGCGCTTCCAGAAGGAGCGCGTCGAGTCCATGGTCGTGCGCGCCGGGCAGAAGGGCGTGCTCCAGTCGCTGTCGCTCGAGGCCGGACAGTGGGTGAACCCTGGCCAGGAGCTGGCGCGGGTCGCCGGGCAGGACCGGCTGAAGGCCGTCGTGCGCGTCCTCGAGACCCAGGCGCGCGACCTCGCGCGCGGGCTCAAGGCGCAGATCGACACGCGCAACGGCATCGTGAACGGCTACGTCTCGCGCGTGGACCCGGGCGCCACGAACGGCACCGTGTCCGTGGACGTGACGATCGACGGCCCCCTACCGCGCGGCGCGCGCCCCGACCTGTCGGTGGACGCGACCATCGAGATCGAGCGGCTCCCGGACGTGATGTACGTCGGCCACCCGGCGGACGGCTCGAGCGAGACCACGGTCGGCCTGTTCGTGCTCGAGCCCGACGGCCGCCACGCGCGCCGCGTCCAGGTCCAGCTCGGCCGCGGCTCCGCCAATTCCATCGAGGTGCGCAGCGGCTTGAAACCCGGCGACCAGGTCATCCTGTCGGAGATGTCGCGCTGGGACACGGTGGATCGCGTCAAGTTGCAGTAGGGCATCCCACTCCCTGGAGGAAGCATGACCGTGACGACCAACGATCGGGTGGCGCCGAGCGGCGCCGCCAAGGGCGAGCCGGGACGCGCGCTGCTGCGGCTCGAGGACGTGAAGAAGGTGTTCTACACGGATGAAGTCGAGACGCACGCGCTGTCGGGCGTGCACCTCGAGATCCACCGCGGCGAGTACGTCTCGATCTCGGGCCCGTCGGGCTGCGGGAAGTCCACGCTGCTGTCCATCCTCGGGCTCCTCGACACCGCGACCGACGGCCAGTACTGGCTCGACGGCAAGCCGGTGCAGAGCCTGGGCTTCACCGAGCGGGCGCGCATCCGGAATCGCGAGATCGGGTTCATCTTCCAGAGCTTCAACCTGATCGGCGACCTCTCGGTCTACGAGAACGTCGAGCTGCCGCTCACCTACCGCGGCATGCCGGCCGCGGAGCGGCGCCGCCGCGTCGGCGAGGCGCTCGAGCGCGTCAGCATGGCGCACCGCTCGAAGCACCTGCCGAGCCAGTTGTCGGGCGGCCAGCAGCAGCGCGTCGCCGTGGCGCGTGCGCTCGCCGGCGACCCGCTCATCCTGCTCGCGGACGAGCCCACCGGAAACCTGGACTCGACGAACGGCGAGGCGGTCATGGACCTGTTGCGAGATCTCCACCAGCAGGGCTCCACCATCTGCATGGTGACGCACGACAACCGCTTCTCGCGTTACGCGCAGCGCACCATCCAGCTCTTCGACGGCCGCGTCGTCGACGAGAAGCGCGGGCGCTAGGTCCGTCGTGGACACGCTGCTGCAGGACCTCCGCTACGCCCTCCGCTCGCTCCGCCGCACGCCGGGGTTCACGCTCACGGTGATCGCGGTCATGGCGCTCGGGATCGGCGTCAACGCGCTCATCTACACCGTCGTGCGCGGGATCCTGTTCGCGGACCTGCAGCTTCCGGACTCCGGGCGCATCGTCCGGATCGAGGCGGTGAACCGGAGCCGGCCGCGCGAGCGCATGAACCTCTCGCTCCCCGACCTGCGTGACGTGATCTCGCGGTCCCGGTCGCTGCGCGGCACGTTCGGCGTCATCGCGTGGAGCCCGATCGTGAGCACCGGCGAGGATTCCCAGGCGCGCTCCGGAGCCATCGTCTCGGCCGGACTGCCCGAGGCGCTCGGCGTTCGCCCACGACTCGGCCACTGGTTCACGCCGGAGGAATGCACCGAAGGCGCGAACTTCGGCCCGCTGGTGCTGGGGGACCGCGCGTGGCGCGAGCAGTTCGCGTCCGACCCGAACGTGCTCGGCCGCGCGGTGCGCATCAGCGGCGGCGTGCGTACGGTGATCGGCGTGATGCCGGCGGGATTCCGGTTCCCCGAAACGGCGGATTATTTCGTCCCGCTGGCGATGAACGATTCGCTGAACCTCCGCAGCCGCCACTTCCTCGGCACATTCGCCCGGCTGGCGCCGGGCGCCACGCTGCGGCAGGCGCAGGCGGAGCTCGCCACCCTGGCGAGGGACCTCGAGCGCGAGCACCCGGAGACGAACGACAACCTGGCGCTTGTCGCGACCGGGTACCGCGAGTCGCTGTCGCGGGAGATCCGCCCGATGCTGCTCCTGCTCGCGCTCGCGGTGTCCTTCGTGCTGCTCATCGCCTGCGCCAACGTCGCCAACCTGCTGCTCGCGCGCGCCGCCCGGCGCCGGCGCGAGATCGGCGTGCGGATCGCGCTCGGCGCTCCGCGCCGCCGCCTCGTCCGGCAGATGCTCACCGAGAGCCTGCTGCTGTCGTGCTCCGGCGGGGTGGTCGGCCTGCTGCTCGGCGCCTGGGGGATGCGGGTCACGCTCGCCGGCATCCCGATGGCGCTGCCGTTCTGGATGAACTTCGACCTCGATCCCGGCGTGGTGCTCGTGGTCGCCGGCGTCGCCGTGCTGGCCGGATGCGCGTTCGGGATCGCGCCCGCGTTGCAGCTGACCTCGGGCGACGTGCTCGAGCCGTTGCGCGAGGGCACGCCGGGCGCCGGCGACAGCCCGGCCCGGCGCCGGATGCGGAACTCGCTCGTCGTGGCCGAGATCGCCCTGGCGGTGATGCTGCTGATCGGCTCCGGGCTGATGGTGCGCAGCTTCCTCCACGAGCAGGAGCAGCGTTCGGAACTGCGCGTGGACGACGTGCTCACGGGAACCGTCACCCTGCCCGCCTCGCTCTACCCGGGCGATGCCGAGCGCGACCGGTTCGAGGACCAGTTCCGGAGCGCGCTGCTCGCGCTGCCCGGCGTGCGCGCGGCGGGCGGGGTCCTGAACCTGCACCTCGGGAGCCAGCGCGCCACCATGTCGCTGCAACGCGAGGGGCTGGACCCCGACCAGAGCAGCGACAGCCGCAACCCGGTGGTCTCGTTCAACGTCATCACCCCCGGCTATCTCGACGCCGTCGGGCTTCCGCTGCGTCACGGCCGTGATCTCCAGGCCGGGGACTCGCGCGACGCCGACCACGTGTCGCTGGTGAACGAGGCCGCGGCGCGGCAGCTGTGGCCGGGGCAGGACCCGCTCGGCAAGCGCTGGCGGTTCGGGCCGGAGGACGCGCGCGGCTGGTACACGGTCGTGGGCGTGATCGCGTCCGTGCCGCAGCACCTGGCCGGCGGCGACGACCACGTCGCGGAAATGCTGATCCCCGCCACGCAGATCAAGTCTCAGACGCTCACCTGGGCCGTGCGCGCCGACCGTCCGCCCTCGACGCTGCTCCGCGAGGTACGGCGGACGTTGCGCGACCGGGACGCGAACCTGGCGTTCGCGGATGCGAGTTCGCTCCGCGAGCACGTCAACCGCTCGGCGTGGCAGCCGCGCATGGTCGCGCAGCTCATGGGGGTGTTCTCGTTCGTGGCGCTGGCCATCGCGGCACTCGGCATCTACGGCGTGATGGCGTACACGGTGACGCAGCGCACGCGCGAGATCGGCATCCGCATGGCGCTCGGCGCCGCGCGCGCCGACGTGCAGCGCCTGGTCGTGGGCCAGGCGCTGCGGCTGACGCTGCTCGGCGCCGGGCTCGGCCTGGCGTTCGCGTTCGCGCTGACGCGTTTCATGCGCGGCATCCTGTTCGGGGTCCGACCGGACGATCCCGCCACGTTCGCGCTGGTCACCCTCGTCCTCGCCCTGAGTTCCGCGGCCGCCGCCTGGCTGCCCACCGCACGCGCCGTACGCGTGGACCCCGTCGTGGCCCTGCGCCACGAGTGATCGGAGGACCCACCATGGACAGCCTGCTGCAGGACCTGCGTTACGCGCTCCGCTCGCTCCGCCGCACGCCGGGGTTCACGCTCACGGTGATCGCGGTCATGGCGCTCGGGATCGGCGTCAACTCCTTCATCTTCTCGGCCGTGCGCGGCATCCTGTTCGCGAACCTGCCGTTCGCGGAGCCCGACCGCATCTACAAGATCGAAACGCTGAGCCGCCGCCAGCCGGGCGAGCCGTTCGAGATGTCACTGCCCGACCTGCGCGACGTGGTGGCCAGGGTCCACTCGCTCCGGGGCGTGGCCGGCTGGACCGGCTCGAGCGCGTTCGTGACCGCCGGAGACGAGCCCCAGCGCTACCAGGCCACCCTGAGCGGCCCGGGACTCCCGGAGGCTCTCGGCGTCCAGCCGGTGCTCGGGCACTGGTTCACCGTCGACGATTGCCGGCAGGGGGCGAATCTCGGGCCGGTCGTGCTCGGGTACCGCGCCTGGCAGGACCAGTTCCGGAGCGATCCCCACGTACTCGGACGAACGCTGAACATGAACGGTCGCGTGCGCACGGTCGTCGGGGTGATGCCGGAGGGATTCCGCTTCCCCGAGACCTCCGACTATTTCATCCCGCTGGCGATGGACGATTCGACCAGCACGCGCGGCGCGCATTACCTCGAGGTCGTGGCCCGTCTCGCACCCGGCGCGACCCCGCAGCAGGCGCGTGCCGAGCTGGCCGCGCTCGGCACGACGCTCTCGCACGACTACCCGGCGACGAACGAAAACTCGACGTTCGTGGCGAGCGATTTCCGTGACAACCTCGTGAAGGGACCGCGGCCGGCGCTCATCATGCTGATGCTGGCGGTGATCTTCGTGCTGCTGATCGCGTGCGCGAACGTGGCCAACCTGCAGCTCGCGCGCGCCGCCGCGCGCCAGCGCGAGATGGGCGTCCGCATCGCGCTCGGCGCGTCGCGCGGGCGGCTGGTGCGCCAGATGGTCACCGAGAGCCTGCTGCTGTCGCTCGTGGGAGGGGCGCTGGGTGTCGTGCTCGGGAAGTGGGGCATGCGCGTGACGGTCGCGAGCATCCCGGAGCCGATGCCCTACTGGATGCACTTCAACGTCGATCCGCTGGTGCTCACGGTGGTGCTGGGCATCTCGGTCTTCGCGGGCCTCGCGTTCGGGCTCGCGCCGGCGCTGCAGACCACGTCGGGGGACGTGCTGACGCCGTTGCGCGAGGGCACGCCCGGTGGCGGGGACACGCGCGCCAGCCGCCGCATGCGTGCGACGCTGGTCGTGGCCGAGGTCGCGCTGTCCGTGCTGTTGCTGATCGGCTCCGGCCTCATGGTGCGCAGCTTCCTGCGGCAGACCGAGCAGCGGACGGTGCTGCACGCGCACGGTGTGCTCACGGGAACCGTGACGCTGCCGGTCGCGACCTACCCGGACGACGCGAAACGCGAGAGCTTCTTCCGCGAGTTCCGCGGCCTGCTCGCGGGCCTGCCCGGCGTGCAGGGGGTGGGCGCCGTCGCGAACCTGCACCTGGGCGGGAATCAGTGGGTCATCTCGCTCCAGCGCGAGGGCAAGGACGGCGACAAGGACGCCCAGAACCCGCACGTCAGCTTCAACCTGTTCACGCCGGGCTACCTGGACGCGGTCGGCCTGCCGCTCCTGCGCGGCCGCGACTTCACCGACGGCGACGTGGCGGGCGCGCCACGGGTGTCGCTCGTGAACGAGGCCGCGGCGCGGCTGCTGTGGCCGAACGAGGACCCGATCGGCAAGCGCTGGCGCTACAGCGCCCGGGACACGTCCGGCTGGATCACGGTGGTCGGCGTGGTCGCGAACGTCCGCCAGCGCCTGCACGCCTCCGACGTACGGCTGGCGGAGATGATCGTGCCGCACGCCCAGGCCGGGAACCAGAGCATGACCTGGGCCGTGCGCTCGAGCGGGGACCTCGGCACGCTCGCGGGCGCGGTACGCCGGGCGCTCCGCGCCCGCGATCCGAACCTGCCGTTCTTCGACGCGCACTCGCTCGACGAGCACATCCTCATTGCCGCGTGGGATTCGCGGCTCTATGCCCAGCTCATGGCGGTGTTCTCGCTGCTCGCGCTGCTCATCGCCGCGCTCGGCATCTACGGAGTGATGGCCTACTCGGTGACGCAGCGCACGCGCGAGATCGGCATCCGCATGGCCCTCGGCGCCGCGCGCGCCGACGTGCAGCGCATGGTCGTGGGCCAGGCGCTGCGACTGACGCTGCTGGGTATCGGGCTCGGCCTGGCGCTCGCGTTCGCCCTGACGCGTTTCATGCAGGGCATCCTGTTCGGGGTCCGGCCCGACGATCCGCCCACCTTCGCGGTGGTCACCCTCATCCTCGCCCTGAGTTCCGCAGCCGCCGCCTGGCTGCCCACCGCACGTGCCGTTCGCGTGGACCCCGTCGTGGCCCTGCGCCACGAGTGACCGGAGACGACCTGCCATGGACATCCTGATTCAGGACCTGCGCTTCGCCCTGCGTTCGCTGCGCCGCGCCCCGGGATTCGCCGCCGTCGTGGTGGCGGTGCTCGCGCTCGGCATCGGCGTCAACACGATGATCTTCAGCATGGTGTACGGCGTCATGTTCCGGCCGTGGCCGTTGCCGCAGTTCGAGCGCGTCATGACGATCCGCGAGACGAACAAGCCGCAGGACATCCGGAACGAGGGCGTGTCGTGGCTCAACTACCAGGAGATTCGTGACCAGGCCCGGTCGTTCTCGGTCGTTGGCGGGTTCTGGCAGATCAACGGCCAGGTCACGATCGGCGACGAGCCCGAGCGGCTGGCCGCCGCCAACATCACGTCGGGCCTGCTGCCCGCGCTCGGCGTGGCGCCGCAGATGGGCCGCAACTTCACCCCGGGCGAGGAGGTGTGGGGCCAGAACTGGGGGCCGGTGCTGATCAGCGACCGGATCTGGCGCCGTCGGCTCGGCGCCGCACGCAACGTGCTCGGGCACACGCTCAAGCTGAACGGACGCGTGCGCACCATCGTCGGCGTGATGCCGCCCGGCTTCCAGTGGCCGGAGATCGCGGACTTCTGGATCCCCGCGGCGATGTCTTCCGACGACTCGCAGGCGCGCACGGACCACAACCTCCAGATCGTCGCGCGCCTGAAGCCCGGCGTCCGGAAGCAGCAGGCGGACGCCGAGGTGAAGGGCCTGTACGCGCGCATGCGGCAGCAGAACCCGGTCGCGCTCAAGAACTGGAGCGCGCGTGTGAACGGCTTCGGCGACGAGTGGCGGCAGGACGTCGCGAAGATGATGTTGATCATGTCGTTCGCGGTCGGGTTCGTGCTGCTGATCGCGTGCGCGAACGTCGCCAACCTCATGCTCGCGCGCGCCGCGTCGCGTAAGCGCGAGATGAGCGTGCGGCTGGCGCTCGGGGCCTCGCGCGGGCGCGTGATCCGGCAGCTCCTGACCGAGAGCGTGCTGCTGTCCCTGGCCGGCGCGGGCGTGGGAACCGCGCTCGCCATCTTCGGCAACCGGCTGTGGATGTCCATGATCCCGGTGGAACTGCCATTCTGGCTCAAGTTCCACATCGACCTGCCGGTGCTCGTGTTCACGGTGGCGCTGTCCACGCTGTCCGCGGTCCTGTTCGGGATGATCCCGGCCATGCAGGCCTCGGACACGCGGCTGTCCGAGGCGATCCGCGAGGGCAGCGCCCAGGCGGGCAGCGGCCGGGCGCGGCACCGCGCGCGCAGCACGCTGGTCGTGGCCGAGGTCGCACTGTCGCTGACCCTGCTCGTGGGCGCCGGCCTCATGGTGCGCAGCCTGCTCGCCATGATCGACAGCGAGAAGCTCGTGCGCTCGGAAGGCGTCCTCACCGCGCGGTTCCTGCTCCCGATCGCGACCTGGGAGAGTGATTCGGCGCGGCGCGAGTTCTGCGACCGGGTCCTGCCGCTCGCGCGCGAGCTGCCCGGGGTCAGGACCGCTTCGCTCACCACCGTGCTGCCGCTCAACAGCGACGACAACACCCGGCGAGTCGTTTCCGAGACCGGCAAGTACACCGACACCGAGCGTGCGCTCCTGACCAACTTCACCGAGATCTACCCGGACTATTTCGCAGCGCTCGGCATCCCGATCCGGAGCGGACGGGATTTCACCTGGGAGGACGGCCCCAAGGCGCCCGCGGTGGCGATCGTGAACCAGTCGCTCGCGCGCGCGCTGTGGCCCAAGGAGGACCCGATCGGCAAGCGGTTCAAACCCGTCTTCGACGAGCGCAAGCTCGGCTGGCGGACGGTCGTGGGCGTGGTGGCGGACATCCCCCAGAATCTCGAGAACAACGAACACCCCACGCCGCAGGCGATGTTCGTGCCGCATCGCCAGGAGCCCGACCAGTACGTGACCTGGGTCGTGCACGCGAACGGCGACCCTGTCGCGTTCGCGGGCGTGCTCCGCCGGTTCATGCGCGCACAGGCGCCCGACGTGCCCCTCACCGACGTCCGCAGCATGCACGAGTCGGTGACGTTCGCGGTGTGGACCCAGCGCCTGTTCGGCTCGCTGATGGCGGTGTTCGCCGTGCTGGCGCTGGTGATCGCCGCAGTCGGACTGTATGGCGTCATGGCGTACTCGGTGGCGCAGCGCACGCAGGAGATCGGCATCCGCATGGCGCTCGGCGCGCAAGCGGGTGACGTGATCAGCCTGGTCGTCGGTCAGGCGTTCCGGCTCACGCTCATCGGCACCGGCATCGGCTTCGCGGCGGCGTTCGCGCTGACGCGCGGGATGACGAGCGTGCTGTTCAACGTCTCGGCGACCGACCCTCCCACCTACCTGGGCGTCGTGCTCATCCTGGCGTTCTCCTCGGTGCTGGCGGCGTGGGTGCCCGCGCACCGCGCAACGCAGGTGGACCCGATGCGCGCGCTGCGCTGCGACTAGGAGGCTCGGGTGGACTCGCTGCTGCAGGACCTTCGCCAGGCCTGGCGCTCGCTGGCCCGCTCGCGCTCGCTGGCGCTGACCGCGGTGGTGGTCATGGCGCTCGGCACCGGCGCCACGACGGCGGTGGTGTCGCTCCTGGACGAGCTGCGATTGCGGCCGCTCTCGCTGCCGCGCCCGGGCGAACTCTACCTGGCCGAGACCGAAGCGCCGGGCGACCTCAACAACTCGTTCTCGTGGCCTGAGTTCGGGAACCTGTGCGGGGCCACTCCGGGCGGCGCCGACCTGGTGGCGTTCACGAGCGTGAACGCCGTGGTGACGGGCACGAACGAGGCGAGGCACGCGTGGGGCGAACAGGTGAGCGGCAGGTTCTTCGACGTGCTCGGCGCACGCGTGGTGAAAGGCCGCGCGCTCACGCCGGCGGACGACCGCCCGGGCGCGCCGCGCGTGCTGGTGCTCTCGCACGGCGCATGGCAGCGCTCGCTCGACGGCGACCCGAACGTGCTCGGGCGCACGCTGCGGCTGAACCGGGTGCCGTACCAGGTGGTGGGAGTGGCCGAGCCGTCGTTCCACGGGCTCACGCGCGGGTTCCGGCCGGAGTTCTGGGTCCCGGTCTCCACCGCGTCCGAGGTGACGGGCGAGCGCGAGGCGCTCACCACGTGGCGCTCGTCGTGGCTCGAGGTCTGCGCGCGCGTGTCCCCGCCGGGCAGCCCCGCGGCGCTGGCGGCGCGCCTCGAGGCTGCCGAGGCGGTGATGAACCGGGCGGGGGGCCGCGAGCACCCGCGCCGGCCGGGCGTCATGCGGCTGGTCCCTGCCGAGGCCGGGGAGGCGATCCTGCTCGCCGGCGCCGCCCGCTTCGCCATGGTGCTGACCGTGCTCGTCGCGCTGCTGCTCGCGCTCGCCGTCGCGAACCTCGCGGGCCTGCTGCTCGCACGCTGCAGCGTCCGGCGCCGTGAACTGGGCGTCCGCCTCGCGCTCGGCGCGCCGCGGGGCCGGCTCATCCGCCAGTTGCTGTTCGAGAGCCTCGTGCTGTCCCTGCTCGGCGGCGTCGCGGGCCTGCTGCTGGCGAGCCCGCTCGTCCACCTCCTGGTCGGCTTCCTGCCCGCGACCTACATGCCGGTGTCGGTCGAGCCTCGGCTCGACCTGCGCGTGCTCGCGGTGCTGGCTGCGGTGCTGGTGGCGACCGGGCTCGGAGTCGGGATCGCGCCGGCGTTCGAGGCGGGCCGGACCGAGCTCAATGCCGCCATGCGCGACGACGCCGCGGCCGGCTGGTGGCCGGGGCGCCGCTGGACGCTGCGCGGCTCGCTCGTGGTGCTGCAGGTCTCGTTGTCGTTCGTGCTGCTCGTGGGCGCGGGGCTGTTCGCGCGGAGCCTCGTGCGCGAGATGTCGCAGTCGCCGGGGTTCGATCCGCGCGGGCGCTGGGCGCTGACCGTGGACATGGGCGGCCTCGAGCACACGCCCGGAACGCGCGCGGCTTACGCGACGGAATTGCTTTCACGTGTGCGCGCGCTCCCCGGCGTCGTGGATGCCACGCTCGTCGAGTTCCTGCAACCGACGCCCGCGGGGAGCCGGATGGGCTACGACCCCGGTGAACTCGGCCTGGCGAATGTCGGTGCGATCCAGTTCGACTGGAACTCGGTCGGCCCGCGCTATTTCGCGACGCTCGGCGTGCCGCTCGTGGCCGGCCGCGAATTCGACGACCGGGAGGCGGCCGGAACGTCGCCGCCGACCGTGGTGGCGTTGAACCTCACACTCGCGCGCATGCTGTTCGGGGACGCCGATCCGATCGGCAGGAGCTTCCTGCTCCAGGGCAGGTCGGGCCCGCCGGCGACGGTGGTCGCGGTCGTTCCGGACATGCCGCTCCGCAACCTGCGCGACACGGGCCGGCCGTGCGCCTACGTGCCGGGGCCGCTGACCCAGACGGCGACGCCGGTGCTGGTGGTGCACGCGCGCGACGGAGTGCAGCCGCTCGCGGGCATGGCCCGGGTCGCGCGCGAGCTGTCGCCCGAGGTGGCGACCAGCGAGCCGCTGGCGCTGGCGAGGATCTCCGGCGAGGCGCTCGCCACCGCGAGGCTCACGACCTGGCTGCTCGGCGCGTTCGCGCTCGTCGCACTGTCGCTCGCCGGGCTCGGCCTCTACGGCTCACTCGCGCACGCGGTGGCGAGGCGCCGTCGGGAGATCGGCGTGCGCATGGCGCTCGGGGCGGATGCCCCGACCATCGTGCGGCTCGTGGCCGGTGGTGGCGCGCGGCTGGTGCTGGCCGGGCTCGCGCTCGGCGCGGTCACCTCCGCGCTCCTCGGCCGCGCGGTGAGCGGGCTCCTCTTCCACGTGCCGGCGTTCGACGCGCTCAGCTGGATGCTGGCAGCGCTCACGCTGCTCGCGGCCGCGGCGGTCGCGAGCGGGCTCCCCGCGCGGATCGCGGCGCACGTCCAGCCGGCGGAGGCGTTGCGATGCGAGTAGCCGCGTTCCCGGAGACGTCATGATGCCGGTCGCGTTGCTGGGCGCTGCGCTCGAACTCGTCCAGGCCGGCGAGCCGGCGCCGATCGCGCGCGTGGACTCCATGGTCACGGCCGAGGTGCGGTCGGGTTTCTCGGGAGCGGTCTTGATCGCGCGTGGCGACACCGTCGTTCTGGACAAGACCTACGGCAAGGCGGCGGCAGCGACGGGCATTCCGCCCGCGTTCTGGCTCGCGAGCGACTCCAAGCAGTTCACCGCCACCGCGATCCTGCGGCTCCAGGACATGGGCGTTTTGCGCGTGACCGACTCGATCGGGCGCTTCTTCCGGCAGGTCCCGGCCGACAAGCGCGGAATCACACTGCACCACCTGCTCACGCACACGTCGGGCTTGCCGACGGCGTACGCGGCCGACGGCGTGGTGGATCGCGATCGCGCGGTGGAGCGGATCCTCGCGCTCGGGCTCCAGTCCCGGCCGGGTGAGAAGTTCTCGTACTCGAACGACGGCTACAACCTCCTCGCGGCGGTCGTGGACGTCGCGAGCGGGGTCGGCTTCGACGCGTTCGTCCGTGATTCGCTGTTCCGCCGGGCGGGGATGACGCACAGCGGCGTGTGGGGTGAGGAACGGCCCGACGTGCCGATCGCCGCCCCCGCGGACGTGCGCCGGACGCTCGACAAGCCGCACACGATCTACCGGGACGGTCGGAGCGTCGGGAACTGGGGGTACCGCGGCGCCGGCGGCGCCTACTCCACGACGCGCGACGTGCAGCGATGGATCCAGGCGTTGCGCGACGGCCGTATCCTGAGCGAAGCCGGCCTGCACGCGCTCCTCGGGCACCACGTGCTCGTTCGCGAGGACGCGACCGGGCAGAGTTTCACCGGCTATGGCTGGGGCATCCGCGTCGAGCACGGGCGGGACGTGTCGTATGGCCACGTCGGCGACGAGGACTGGCTCGGCCACAGCGCGCTCATCCGCTTCAGCCCGGACGGCGGCTGCGTCGTGGTCCTCTCGAACTCCGGCGACGTGGATGGCGCCGACTGGGCGTCCCGCGTGAACCGGGGGATTCGCAGGATCCTGGATCCCCCGCACTGACGGAAGGCTTCCGGCAGCAGACTCGAACGTCGCTCCCCGCGATCCCGTTGCGCAGAGGAGAATCTCATGACTCGTGTCACGCGCTGGCCATGGTGGCTGGTCCTGTTGCTCGCGGCGCTGCCGGTCGCGGCCGCCTCGACGCCGGACGACCCCAAGCAGCTGTTCGAGCGCGGCTTCTTGAGTCGCGCCGCCGCGCTCTGCGAACAGCGGCTCGCGGCGGACGCGCACGACGCCGATGCCGCCGCGGTGCTGTCGCGTATCCGCTCCACCCAGGGCGACATGAACGAGGCTCTGAAGCTGGCCACGGCCGCCGTCGCGGCCGATCCGAAGAACGCCGACGCGCAGTACGCGCTGGCGGAGGTCTACGGGCGGAAGGCGCGCGACGCCAGCATGCTCAGTGCCGCCGGCCTCGCGGGCAAGATGCGGAAGGCCGCGGATGCCGCACTGGCGATCGATCCGCATCACATCGATGCGCTCGAGATCGACGTGGACTTCTTCAGCATGGCTCCCGGCTTCATGGGCGGTGACAAGAAGAAGGCGGCAGAGTACACCGAGCGCATGATCCAGGCGGACCCGGTGGCCGGCTGGATCAAGAAGGGCGAGAATGCGCTGCGCGCCAAGGACACGACGCTCGCCGCGCAGTGTTACGAGCACGCGGCGGAAGTGCAGCCGCCCTCGGGACGCGCGCTCGTCCAGCTCGCCGCGTGGCTGGCGCAATCCTGGCGGGACCCGGCGCGCTCCGAGAAACTGGCGCTCCAGGCGGTGCAGGCGGAGCCGTGGCGGGTCGGCGGCTGGCAGGTGCTGGCCTCGTTGTATGCCTTCCAGGGGCGCTACGCCGAGCTGGACGACCTGCTCAAGCGCTCGGAAGAGGCGGAGCCGTCGCACCTCGCGCCCTGGTACCAGGCCGGCCGCCAGCTCGTGGTCTCGCGCAAGGATCCCGTCCGCGCCGAGGGCTACCTGCGCCACTACCTGTCGCAGGAGCCGGAGATCGGCAGCCAGTCGTGGGCGGCCGCGCGCTGGCGGCTGGCACTGGCGCTGGAACAGCAGGGCAAGAAGTCGGAAGCGATCGGCGAACTCGACACCGCGGTCAAGCTGGACCCGAAGCTCGAGGACGCGAAAAAGGATCTCAAACGCCTGCGCGGCTGACGCGCGAGCAGCGCCTCTTCACGGCAAGAGGCAATTCCCGACCAGGAGCATCCCATGACCACCTCATCGTCATCACGCGCGGCCTCCGGAGCGCGCGCGGACACGCAGGACCCACTGGTTCGGCTGCGCAACGTCGAGAAATCGTTCGACCACGGCGCCGGCCGCTTTCACGTGTTGCGGCGGATCGACCTCGACGTGCGGCCGGGGGAATTCGTGTCGGTCATGGGACCCTCGGGTGCGGGCAAGTCCACGCTGCTGCACCTGCTCGGGCTCCAGGATCACGACTGGACCGGCGAGTACACGCTCGACGGGCGGGCCGTGCACGAGCTGGACGCGAAGTCGCGCAACCGGCTCCGAAACGAGAACGTGGGGTTCGTGTTCCAGAGCTATCATCTCCTGGATGACCTGACGGTCGCCGAGAATCTCGATGTCCCTCTCTCGTATCGCGACGTGAAGCGCGCCGAGCGCGAGGGGCTCGTCGCCGAGGCGCTCGACCGCTTCGGGCTGGCCGCGCGCGCGAAACTCTACCCGCGCCAGCTGTCCGGCGGGCAGCAGCAGCTCGTGGGCATCGCCCGCGCGCTCGTGGCCAGGCCGCGCCTGCTGCTCGCGGACGAGCCCACCGGGAATCTCCACTCCGAACAGGCGCGCGAGATCATGCTGCTGTTCCGGACGCTCCACGCGGCCGGCACCACGATCGTCCAGGTGACGCACTCCGAGGAGAACGCACGCTACGGCGGCCGGATCGTGCGCATGCGTGACGGCTGGATCGACGCGGACGAGGCGCAGGCGGTTCAGGGCTGAGGCCCACCGGCCGATGATCCGGGTGAATTTCTTTTCCGTCCGGTGACGGACGCGGCGCGGGCTTCTGCTAGGCTCGGACCCGTTCCGAGCGGCGCCGGGTCGGCGCCACGCCCGGGTCCCCGGAGGCCGGATGCCGCGACACTCGACCGAGATTCGCCAGCGATTCCTGAGGGCCGGCACGTGCGCCGCGCTGCTCCTGATCGTGAGCGGGTGGCACCCGAGCCGGGCCGCGGG
>CAYSWZ010000009.1:0-7723 GCA_964434945.1 uncultured bacterium
CGCCGAGATCGCGCGCGCGCGCGCCGCGGACCGCGCCGACCAGATCACGCTCGTGCACGCGCGCTCGTGGCTCGAACACGATCCGGTGAAGGCGCTCGCATGGTTGAAGTCGCTGCCGCTCAACTCGACGCGCTGGGGTGCAGCGCGGATGATCGCCGCCGAGGCCCGCTCGCTCGGGATCTGCCGCGTGCTGATCGGGCACGAGGGGCGGGTGCGGCACGTCGCGATCTCGCCGGATGGCCGGACGATCGCGTCGGCGGGCGACGGGGAGACGGTGCGGGTGTGGACGCCGGCCACCGGGAACGTGAATGTGCTGCGCGGCCACCGAGGGATCATCCGCGACATCGTGTTCTCGCCGGACGGCCGCACGCTCGCGAGCGCCGGCACGGACCAGACCGTCCGGCTCTGGGACCTCGCGAGCGGCGAGACGCGCGTCCTGACCGGTCACCACGACGTCGTGATGCGCGTGTGCTTCTCGCCCGACGGGAAGCGGCTCGTCTCCGCCAGCCGCGACCAGACGCTGCGCGTGTGGGAGATGGAGTCGGGCGAGTGCCGGGTGCTGGAAGGACACGCGGGTCCGGTCAACACCGTCGTCTTCGCGCCCGACGGCCAGCACTTCGCCTCGGCGAGCGACGACGGCACGGTCCGGATCTGGGACGTCTCGCAACCGACGAGCCGCGTCCTGCGCGGGCACACCGGCCAGGTCACCGCGCTCTCGTACTCGCACGACGGAACGCACCTGGCGAGCGCCTCGCAGGATCGCACCGTGCGATTGTGGGACGTCGCGTCGGGAGCGAGCCGCGTGCTCGGGGGCCACGAGGACTTCGTGACCGACGTGCACTTCTCGCCCGACGGCGGACGACTCGTCTCCGCGAGCCTCGACGGCACCGCGCGGCTGTGGGACATCACGACGTTCGCCGGCAGGATCCTCGTCGAGCACGGCGGCGAGTTGCTCGACGTGGCGTTCTCGCCCGACGGCGAGCGGGTCGCCACCGCGAGCGTGGACGGCACGGTGCGCATCTCCGATGCCGAGACGGGGGAGACCCAGGCCTATCACGGGCACGAGGACTGGGTGTTCACCGTCGCGTTCACGCCGGATGGCCGCGGCCTCGTCTCCGGCAGCGCCGACGGGACGGTGCGCCTGTGGAGCACCGGCACGGTGGTGAGCCGTACGCTGCGCGGGCACAAGCGTGAAGTGCTGGCGCTCGCGTTCTCGCCCAACGGGAAGCTGCTCGCCTCGTGCAGTCTCGACAACACGATCCGGCTCTGGGGCGTGGCGAGCGGCGAGAGCCGTGAGCTCCCGGGGCACGAGGGCGGCGTGGTGTCGATCGCGTTCTCGCCGGACGGCGCGAGCCTCGCCTCGGCGAGCGGCGATCGCACCGTGCGGGTGTGGAACGTCGCGACCGGCGGGAGCCGCGTGTTCTCCGGGCACGAGGGGGGAGTCGAGCACGTCGCCTTCTCACCCGATGGCCGGTCGCTCGCATCGTGCGGATTCGACAACACCATTCGCCTGTGGGACGTCGCTGCGGGAACGAGCCGCGTGCTGCGCGGTCACGAGGACAACGTCTCCTACGTGGAGTTTTCGCCCGACGGGAAGACGCTCGCCTCGGCGAGCGCCGACGGGACACTTCGGCTCTGGAACCCCGCGACCGCGCAGAGCCGGGCGTTCACCGGACATCGCGGCTGGATCCGCCAGTTCGCGTTCTCGCCCAACGGCCGGTTGATCGCGACCGCCGGCTCCGACAGCACCGTGCGCGTGTGGGACGTGGCCAGCTCGCGATGCAGGATCCTCGCCGGCCACCAGGGCTGGGTGCTGCACGTCGCGTTCTCGCCCGACGGGCAACGACTCGTGTCGGCGAGCGCGGACGAGACCGTTCGGATCTGGTCGCTCGCGACCGGTGAGTCGCGCGTGCTCGGCTCGCACCTGGGTCCGGTGCAGTACGCCGTGTTTTCCCCCGGGGGCAGGACGCTCGCCTCGGCGAGCCGCGACGGCACTGTGCGGCTGTGGGACGACGCGACGGGTGAGGTCTGCGCGCTCCGGGGCCATGCCGCGAGCGTGGAGCAGGTGGAGTTCTCCCCGGACGGCCGGCTGCTGGCCTCGGCGGGCTTGGATGGGACCGTCAGGCTGTGGCGGGACGATCTCCCCACGGATCCGGCGGCACTGTCCGCCTGGCTCGAGGCCGCGACCAACGCCTGGCTCGGGAGCGACGACGAGGTCCACTACGAGCCGCGACCCGTTGCGGCCCGCCCGGGTTCCCACTAGCATCCGCCGCCATGCTTCGCCCTTCACGTCTGCTGGCCCTGGCCGTGACGTTCGGCAGCCTGTGCACCGCATCGTCCGCGGGAGCGGATGACGCGCACCCGCACGCGGGCATGCCGCCGCATCCCGAACACCCGACCGTGCTCATCGGCGGCTTCACCGATTTCGACTTCCAGGCCACCGACCAGCACTCGGCCGGGGCGACGAGCGGCTTCCATACCGGTCAGTTCGTGCTGCACCTCACCTCGACGCTGGGGAGCCGGTTCAGCTTCTTCGGCGAGGTGAGCTGGACGGCGCACGACCAGGGTTACTCGACCGAGATCGAGCGTTCGATCATCAAGTACCAGGCCGACAACACCCTCGGCTTGTCGTTCGGCCGCTATCACACCCCGATCAATTGGTGGAACACGGCGTACCACCACGGGCAGTGGTTGCAGACGACCGTGGACCGGCCCGAGATGGTCCGCTTCGGAGGCACGTTCATCCCGGTGCACTTCATCGGCACGGTCGCCGATGGCGTGGTTCCCGCGTTCGGTGCGGACTTCAACTACGAGGCGGGGGTCGGGAACGGCCGCGCCGACACGCTCTCGCGTGACGGCGACGCGGGCGACGTCACCAACAACCGGGCCTGGTTCACCACGCTCGCGATCCGCCCGGACGCGCTGATCCCGCTCGACTTCGGCGGCGGCTTCTACCAGGACCTCGCGCACCTCGTGGACGGACGGAGCTTCAACGAGGCCATCAGCGCGGCCCACGCGGTGTGGCCGGGCGAGACCCCGGAAGTGCTCGCCGAGATCGCCTTCATCCGGCATCGCGACACCGCCACGGGAACCACGTACGACAACCGGGGCGACTACGTCCAGCTGGCCTACCGGCTGCCCTGGTACGGCGCCCACTTCAAGCCCTACGCGCGTGCGGAGCAGCTGCAGATCGCGGACGGCGATCCCGTGTTCAGGGTCATCGCGCCCTTGAAGGAGTACACGGCCGGGATCCGCTACGACGCGGCGGACTTCGTGGCGTTGAAGGCGGAATACGTGCGAAGGGATTTCGAGAAGCAACCGGATGTCAATGCACTTCAGCTCCAGATCAGCTGCACCTTCTGAAGTACTCATGGGAATCCAATGACCGTTCTGCTTCGGGCGCTGCTCGTGACCGCGTTCATGGCCCTGGTGTCCACGGCCGCGCTCGCCGGCGACATCGCCGTGGTCGTCCATCCCGATGTCCAGGTGGAGAACATGAGCTTCTCCGACCTGCGCCGGGTCCTCCTGGGTGACCGCCAGTTCTGGCCGTCCGGGCAGCCGGTCACGCTGATCGTCCGCGCGCCGGTGGCCGCGGAGCGCACGGTGCTCCTGAAGAAGGTCTACGCCATGACCGAGTCCCAGTTCCGCCAGTACTGGATCGCGAAGGTGTTCCGTGCCGAGGCCACGGCCAGTCCGCGCATCGTGGTGTCGAACAACGAACTGGTGGAGATGGTCGGCGTGCTCCCCGGCGCGATCGCGCTCGTGGATGCGGACGACATCCCCGCCGGCCTCAAGATCCTGAAGGTCGACGGACGGAAGCCGGGCGAGAAGGACTACGCGTTGAAGAAGGTCGAGAGCCCGAGCGCCGCGAAGTAGCGCGCGGGGCTGCGCTCGAGAAAAGCTCCGGGCCCGGCGGGATGACCCACCGGGCCCGTACTCTTTGATCCAGACTCGGCGCTGCTGTTTCGTCAGGACCCGAGCTTGAACGACATCGCGACCCGCATCGAGAACTGGCTGACGTCGGTGACGACGCCGTACCAGATCTCGCCCATCAGGTCTGAACGCGGGCTGATGGCCGTCGAGACGCCACCGCCGAGGTCGAGGCCGAGCTTCGACCGCGAATCGGACACGGTCATGGCGGGAAAGCCGCCGCCGGCCGGGATCGTCGCCTCGGAGTGAATGAAGTGCATCCCCAGGCCAACGCCGGCGTAGGGGCTGACCTTCGAATTCTTCACGTCGAAGTGGTACTTGGTGCGCGCCCCGACCGAGACGTCGTTGACCGTGGACTTGACGCCGAGCGAGTTCTGGGACCAGCCCCAGTAGTCGACGCGCGACTCGAGATTGACGTGGGGGGCGATCGTCCCGTGATCCGCGAACACGCCGAAGTTGGCGGTTCCGTCCAGGTTCTCGGGGCTCACGTAGCCGATCGAGGCTCCGAGCCGCTTCAATCCGAGGTCCGACTGCGCCTGCGCACTCGTCGCCGCGAGCACGCCAAGGGCGAGGAAGAGCACCACGACTTCACGCTTCATGTTTCCTCCGATCTGATACGAGATCGGTCCGACCCATCGGGCGCACCCGGATCCCCCGGCTGCGGGGCCGACCTCGACACAGCGCGACCGTTATCGGGCGTTCCGGTGCCTGACTTGACGTCCGGATGACGCGCAGCCCGCGGCGGCTTAGAGTCCGCTCCCGCAAGGGCTTCCTCACGCGGGAGGGCGACCGATGAACGACCCCGACCGGCGCGTTGCCGGCAGGAACGCCGTGGACGGAACAGGAGCGGGTGGAGCCTCCGCCGATGCCGCCTCGGATCTCCGACTGGACTTGAGTGCCGCCGCGTACGAACGAATCCGGGGTCGGATCGCCGCATGGGCGGCGCCCGAGCCAACGGTGCGATCCGTGGTGCTCGTCGGCTCGCGCGCGCGTGTGGATCACCCGGCGGACGAGTGGGCCGACCTCGACGTCATCCTCTTCGTCACCGAGCCCCGGCGATGGCTCGTGAGCGGCGACTGGCTGGCCGCGATCGGACCGGTCTGGTTCCGAACGCGCCACGCGACCTCGGGAAACCTTCCCGAGTGGCTCGTGACGTTCGCCGGCGGCGCCGACGTGGACTTCGTGATCCATCCCGTGCAGGGCGGAGCGGCCGCGAGCCGGGAGCCCCACGGCGAGCCCTCGGGCCAGGAGGCGGCAGCCGGGATGTTCGCGCGCGGCATGACCATCCTCCTCGACAAGGACGGCGCCGCTGCCGGGCTCCGCGCGGCGATGCATGCGCCCGCGGCGGCGGCCCCGCCGTCGGCGGCGGAGCTGGCCGAGTTGTGCGAGAGCTTCTGGTGCGTCGCCGACCGGGTCGCGAGAAAAATCGGCCGGGGCGAGATCCACGTCGCGCTCCTCTGGCTCACCGAGATCCACGCGCGACTCGTCCTGCAACTGCTCGAATGGCACGCCCGGGCGTCGCACGCCGGACCGTACGACACGTGGCACGCGGGCCGCTTCCTCGAGGAGTGGGTGGATCCGCGCATCCGCTCGGCGCTCGCGCTGGCGCTGCCCGGCTACGACAGGGAAGCGCTCGCTCGCGGGCTCGTCGCCACCGTGGAGCTCTTCGAATGGGTCGCGGCCGAGACTGCGGCGCGACTCGGCCATCCGTTCCCGTCGGAGAAGGCCGGGCAGGCGCGGGCGCTCATCCGCGCGCTGCTGACCCTGGCCGGCTTTCCATCCTCCGACGGCTCAAGTCCTTGACCTATCCAATAACCGCGGCTCCGGCGCAGCGTTGAAGCAATTGCGAGCAATTGCGCCACGCAAGGTCGCGGTCAATAGTCGATCGCAACCCTTGTGCGGTTGCGCGCACCCGCCATACTGCGCGTGCCCCTTCACGCAACGGGGTGATGTCCTCTGCACACGACCCATGGGAGACTCCATCATGCGCCGAACATCATTGCTCCTGTCGATCCTCAGCGTCGCGTTGCTCGCAGCGTGCTCGGCTCTCTACATCCAGTCCCGCCACTACGCCGTCTCGCTGGGCGCACTGCGGAGCTCGGAAGAATCCGCACGCACGCAGTACAGCCTGGCGATCCAGGACATCGCCGTCATCCAGGACAGCCTCAACGCCATCACGCTCGACAATTCGGCCCCGATCAGCTCGTCGACGCTCACCTCCGAGCGTCGCCTGGCGCCCAACCAGGGGGATGAGGCGCTCGCGCGCATCGCCGAGCTGCGCGCCGGAATCGAGCGGGCACGCGCGCGCATCCAGGGCCTCGAAACACGGTTGCGGCAGAGCAGCGGGCAGGTCGCGGGCCTCGGACACCTGGTGAAGCAGCTCAAGCAGGAGCTGGCGGTGAAGGAGCAGCTGGTCGCCGACCTCACGGCGCAGGTGGCCTCGCTCCAGACGAACGTCGCCGGCCTCACCGCGACCGTGCAGGAGAGCCAGACCCGTATCGCGGCGCAGGTGGACACGCTCGAGGATCGCCGACGCGAACTGGGCACGGTCTACTACGTCATTGGAACGAAGCAGGACTTGATGAAGGATGGCGTGGTTGTGGCGCGCGGAGGCGTGCTCGGCCTGGGTAAGACGCTCGACGCCTCGGGCAAGGTGGACGAGATGGCGTTCAAGTCGGTGGACACCGACCAGGAGACCATCATCCCCATCTCCGCGAAGAAGGCGCACGTACTCACCCCACAGCCTCCCGGGAGCTACACGCTGGAATCGGTGAACGGCCAGCTCGAGCTCCACATCCTCGATGCGCGCGAATTCCGGAAGGTCCGGCACCTGGTGATCGTCACCGCCTGACGCTTCGAGACCGGTCACGGCGCGGGGCGGTCCGCCGCCCCGCGCGTGGCCGGCCGCCGGAGCACGGGCCCGCACGGGCCTGCAGGGATGGACCCTTCGTCCTCCGCGCGATAGCCTCCGCCGCGTGCTCCCCCTTGCCCTGATCCTCGCCGCCGGCCTCGCCTCGCCCGCGCGGCCCGCCGCATCGGCAGAGGACGTTGCCCGCTGGCGGCGCCAGGCACTCGAGGTCACGATCTTCCGGGACGACTGGGGCATTGCCCACGTCTACGGGAAGACGGACGCGGACGCGGTCTTCGGGATGGAGTACGCCCAGGCCGAGGACGACTTCAATCGCGTCGAGACCAACTACCTCCAGGCGCTGGGGCGGATGGCGGAGGCCGAAGGCGACTCGGCCATCTACCAGGACCTGCGCATGAAGCTGTTCGTCGACCCCGACTCCCTCCGGGCGCTCTACCGGGCGAGCCCGGCGTGGTTGCGGAGGCTCATGACCGCGTTCGCCGATGGCCTCAACTTCTATCTCGACCGCCATCCGGAGGTGAAGCCGCGCGTCATCACCCGGTTCGAGCCCTGGATGGCACTGGCGTTCACCGAGGGCAGCATCGGTGGCGACATCGAGCGCGTGAGCCCGGCCGGGCTCGCGGCGTTCTATGGCGACAGCGCGGCGCGGGTCGTGCCCGAGGGCGGCGACGGCCCGCTCGCGGAGCCCGGCGGGTCGAACGGCATCGCCATCGCCCCGGCGCTGACACGCGACCACCACGCGCTCCTCTGGATCAACCCGCACACCTCGTTCTATTTCCGCTCCGAGCTGCAGATGGTGAGCGGCGAGGGACTGGACGCTTACGGAGCGGTCACCTGGGGGCAGTTCTTCGTCTACCAGGGATTCAATCGCACCGCCGGGTGGATGCACACGTCGAGCGGCGTGGACAACGTGGACGAGTTCCT
>CAYSWZ010000010.1:0-30176 GCA_964434945.1 uncultured bacterium
GGCATCCTCGAGCTCCAAGGTGCACGAAAGCCCGCGCGTTGTTCCGGCGCGGGCTTCGTGTCGTCCTGACCGGACTCCGGGTGGAACGCGTTCGCGCGGACGGGCCCCGAGGCCGCGTCAGGCCTGCATGCGCTGCTGCGATGTGCCGTGGCCGAGGATGGCGTTGATGCGCTCGACCAGCTTCCGGGGGCTGAACGGCTTGGTGATGTAGTCGTCCGCGCCCACCTCGAAGCCGACCTTCTGGTCCACGTTGCGACCCTTGGCCGACAGGAGGATGACCGGCACGTCCTTGGTCTCCGGATCGGCCTTGAGGCGCTTGCATGTCTCGTAGCCGTCGAGCTTCGGCATCATGATGTCCAGCACGATGAGGTCCGGCTTCTCGGAGCGCGCCCTCTCCAGCGCCTGCTCTCCATCGAGTGCCGTGACGACTTCGTAGCCTTCCATGCCGAGGCTGAAATCCAGGATATGGACGATGTAGATCTCGTCGTCCACCACCAGGATCCTGCCCTTCGCCATGCCGCTCACCTCCTTGCGACTTCGCCGTCCGTGCACCGCTGCGCGCGGCGACGGTCCTGAGGCCTTCCGTGAGTGTATCGGCGCTTCCGTGGTCCGGCTTGAGTGCTACGACGATGGAATTCTCGATCTTGCCCGCCGCCGCTCAGGCGGCGGCCCGGCCGTCCCCGTCCCCCTCCTGCAACAGCTTGACGAACGCCTCCAGCACCTCGGGGTCGAACTGCTTGCCGGATTCGCGGCGCATCTCGGCGACGGCCTGCTCGTTCGAGAGCGCGGGCCGCCACGGGCGCACCGTGGTCATGCTCTCCCACGCGTCCACCACCGCCAGGATGCGGCTGCCCACGGGAATCTGGTCGCCGTTGAGCCCCTGCGGGTAGCCGGTGCCGTCCCAGTGCTCGTGATGGCTCAGGATGATCTCGCGCACGAGCCCGAGGTATTCGAGCGGGCGCAGGATCTCCACGCTCACCTCGGGATGCGCCCGCATCGCGCGGCGCTGCTGCTCGTCCAACTGCCGCGGGTGCGCCGTCTCCGGCCCGAATCGCACCATGCCGAGATCGTGGATGCTGGCCACGTACCCGATGACGTCGATCTCCGCGGGGTTCAGGTTCAGGCGGCGCGCGAGCGCGCGCGAGCGCTTGACGTAGCGCCGGCCGCCGAGCGCGAACTCGCGCTTGAGCTGCGTCATCGCCCGCACCGCCGCGAGCGCGTCGTCCACCACGCGCTCGCTGTCGGGATAGGCGCAGGCGCGTTCCACCGCGCTGCCGACGCGCTCGGCGAACATCACCAGCAGCGCCAGGTCGTCCTCGTCGAACGGCTCGCCGCTTTGTTTGTTGTTTGCATTGATCACGCCGATGACCTCGCCCTCGACGCGGAGCGGCACCGAGAGCAGGGACTTGGTGTTGTACTGGGGATGATTCAGGCGGCGGAAACGGCGGTCGGTCTCGATGTCCTGCACCAGGATCGGATGTCCCCACGCGGCCACGGCCCCGGCAACCCCGCTGCGCATGGACGTGCGGCGGCCGTTCACGACGCCATCGTGGCCGGTGCTGGAGGCCACGAACAGGTCGCCGCGGTCCGGATCCACCAGCACCAGTGACACGAGCGACGTCTCGAGCGTGACCGCCACCATCTCCACGATCGCGTCGAACAACGGCTGCAGATCCGGTCGGCCGAGCGCCTGGCGCGCCACGCGGCGCGCGCGTGCGGACGCGGTCTGGCGCGCGGGGGCGGTGAAGCAGAAGCGCGGGCCGGGCGGCTTGCCGCCGGGGGCGGCGGGCGGCTGCTCCACCCACAGCCGGCCCGCGTGCAGCTCCACGATGCCGCGGGCGATGGCGAGGCCGAGCCGCGTGGCTCCGAGGCCGCGCGCCGACGCGGGCGAGCCGGACGGCGCTGCGCGGCGGGCGCGGTGGAAGTGCTCGAACACGCTGGCGAGGTCCTCGTCGGGGAGCGGCGGGCCGTCGTCCTCGACGACGCACGTCCACTCGTCGCTACGCCCGGTGAGCGTCAGCTGCACCGTGCCGCCCTGCGGCGAGAACTCGATGGCGTTCGCCACCAGGTTCCCGATCGCGCGGCGCACGAGGTCCGCGTCGATCTCGACCCTGCCGGCCTCGGCGTTCAGCGACAGCGTGACGCCATGCAGGCCGGCCGCCGCCGCGAGCTGCTCGAGCACGGTGGCGCCGAGCTCGCGGAGCGTGAGCGCGGACAGCCGCAGCGTGCACTCGCCGCCCTCGATGCGCGACAGGTCGTTCACGTCGCCGAGCAGCGACGCCATGCGATCGCACTCCTCGTTGATCACGCCGAGGAAGTGCGCGCGCGTGGACTTGGCGCTCTCCGCCACCAGCTCGAGCGACTCGCTGTAGGCCTTCACCGACGCGAGCGGGCTGCGCAGCTCGGTCGCGACCAGGTTCAGGAGCCCGGAGGAGAAGTCCTGCGAGGTGGCGAGCCGCCGCTCGAGACCGGTGTTCTGGGCGCGCTCGTCCTCCAGGGCGCGGCGCAGGTGCGTGCGCTCGAGCGCCAGCGCCAGCGCGTCGCCCATCGTCTGCAGCAGCAGCCGCTCTTGCGGAAGGAACGGGTGGAGCTGGCGGAAGCCGACGAGCAGGAAGCCGAACGCGGTGCTGCCGGCGACGAGCGGCAGCGTCGCCAGCGACACGGGCGGCTCGTGCCAGAGGAGCGTCTCGCACGGCGTCTCGCTGTCGAACGTCTCGTCGAAGCGCGCACGGTCGTTGCGCATGACCCACTCCACCGGGCCACCGTGCTCCGCCAGGTAGGGCGTCTCGACGCCCGACTCCTCGTAGAGGAACAGCGCGCCGCTTCGCCGATCCACGCGCAGCAGGCAGGCATGGTCGGCGGCCAGCGCTTCCCGCAGGTGCTGCTTCGCGAGATCCCACGACACGGCCAGCTCGCTGGTGGCGCGCAGCGCCAGCACCGCCTCGGCCAGGAGCGTCAGCGTCTCGCGCGGCATGTCCTGGCGGCTGGCGTCTCGAAGGTCTTCCATGCCCGTCTCAGGCGACCTGCTGGCCGTCGTCCGGCGGAGGGTCCAAGCGGCGACGCCGCTCGCCCACCATGACGCTGCCGGGAATGCCCTTGCCGTGCGCCTTCAGTTCCTGCGCGATGTCGATGAGCTGCGCCAGGTGGGTCACCGGCACGCGGTCGGTGCTCACGAGCGCGATGGTCAGGCTCATGAGCGGGAAGTGCTCCACGACGTGGCGCCGGTTGAGCACCTGCACGTGGCCGCGCTCGCGGTCCTCCGGGTCGTAAAGGGTCAGCGCGGCGGTGTTGAACCAGGTGAGGATCTGCTCGCCCAGCGCCTCGGCGGCGTCGCACGCGCACAGCACCACGAAGTCGTCGCCGCCGATGTGGCCCACGAACCCGTCGCTGCCGACCATCCGGTAGACCGATTCGGACAGGATGCGCGCCAGCATCTGGATCGCTTCGTCCCCGCGGCCGTATCCGTAGTAGTCGTTGAACGACTTGAAGTGGTCCACGTCGATTTGCAGCAGAGCGAAGGGTTTCTCCTCGCCCAGCCGGCGGCGGATCTCGGCATTGATCGAGTGGTTCCCGGGCAGCCCGGTGAGCGGGCTGGCCGAGCGCTGCTGGCGGCTCCACTCCAGCGTATTGCGCACGCGCTGCAGGAGCTCGTTCATCTCGAACGGCTTGGTGATGTAGTCGTTCGCGCCCTCCACCAGCCCGGCGAGCTTGTCCTCGCGGTCGGCGCGCGCCGTCACCATGATGACGGGAATGTGGCGGGTGGTGAACGAGGCGCGCAACCGGTTGCAGACCTCGACGCCGTCCAGTTCGGGCATCATCACGTCGAGCACGATCAGGTCCGGCACCTGTTCCTGCGCCATGGTCACCGCTTCGCCGCCGTCGGCGGCCTCGAGCACGACGAAGCCTTCCAACTCGAGCCGCGCCCGCAGCACGGCCCGGATGTCCCGCTCATCGTCGGCAATCAGGATGCGATGACTCGCCACTCCACACTCCCGCTTCCGTGCACGATGAAACCGCAGGGGGGTAAGCGCCATCGCCCGGCATCCCCGGTGGGGGACGCTGGTGCGGAGGCTCGGACCCCGGCGTTATCGGCTTGGCGGGCTTGGGGCTTGCGGGGTTTCCACGTCATTCCCGAAAAATGTGTCCGGACATGGATCAGGTCCCGATCACGAGCCCCGAGGCCTCGAGCGAGGCCGCCGCGTCGAGGGCATCAGCGTCGCGTTCGCCCCTTGCCAGGCGCCGGGCGCCCACCCAGGCGATCATCCCGGCGTTATCGGCGCAGAGCCGGGGGGACGGGATCCGGAGCGTCACGCCTCGCGCCCCGCACATCTCCAGCAACCCGCTGCGGAGACTCCGGTTACAGGCAACTCCCCCGCCCAGGTTGAGGGCCCTCGCGGATGTGGCCTGAAGCGCGCGCTCGCACTTGGTGACCAGCGTTTCGACAACGGCCGCCTGGAACGATGCCGCCACGTCGGCCACCAGTCCCTCCGGGTAGGGAGGCGTGCCGAACGGCCTGAGCACGTTCCCCACCGAGGTCTTGAGCCCCGAGAACGAGAAATCGAGCCCGGGACGGTCGAGCATCGGGCGCGGGAAAGCGAAGGCATCACCGCGGCCGGAGGCCGCCAGCCTGTCAATGATCGGGCCCCCCGGGAAGCCGAGGCCGAGCCGCTTCGCCACCTTGTCGTAGGCCTCCCCCGCCGCGTCATCGAGCGTGGAGCCGAGCCAGCGGTATTCGCCCAGGCCGCGCACCTCGACCAGTTCCGTGTGGCCGCCCGAGACCACGAGCGCCACCGCCGGCCACGGGCTGTCGCCGTGCTCGAGCGACGCCGAGTGAAGATGCGCCTCGATGTGGTTCACGCCCACGATCGGGAGGCCGAGCGCCGATGCGTACGCCTTGGCGAACGCCACGCCGACCACGAGCGAGCCCACGAGCCCGGGCGCGCGAGTGACCGCGATGCCGGTCAACTCGTCGCTCCGGACGCCGGCGTCGGCGAGCGCGCGCTCCACCATCGGCGGCAGCAGCTCGAGGTGCGCACGCGACGCCAGCTCGGGCACGACGCCGCCGTAGAGCCGATGCACGTCCTGCGCGGCGATCAGGTGCGAGCGGAGCGTGACACCGCGCTCCAGCACCGCCACCGACGTGTCGTCGCACGACGTCTCGATGGCCAGCACCAGCTCGCCCGCGCCGGAGACACTCGCGCCGGCGCCGCGCTCGGCCGCGGGTGCGGTCATGGTCCCTCCGGGGCGAGCGCTTCGTCGAGCCACGCCATGTACTTGGGCGCGCCGGCCGCGATGCGCACGGCGACGCACTCGGGCGTCGTGTAGGGGTGGAGCTCGTGCAGGCGCGAGAGGAGCGCGGTCCAGTCCTGCTTGCGTGTCTTCATGAGCACGACCACCTCGCGCTCGTCCCGGATGCCCTCCTGCCAGCGGTAGATCGAGCGGGCGCCCGGCAGCAGGTTGGCACAGGCCACGAGGCGCTCCTCGACCAGCACGCGCGCGACGCGGGCGGCGTCGGCCTCGTTGGCGAACGTGGTGAACACGATCAGGGCTTCTGTCATGAGAAATCGCTCGCGTGGCTCGCTCTGCGTGGGCGCGGGACTGTTCGGGGGCGCGCGGTTCGGACGGGAATGGCGCGCGAGTGTAGCATCGGGCTGCATGCGCGACTTCCGCTGCCCTGCCGCCGTTCTCGCGATCGCCTGCAGCCTGCCCGCCGCGGCCCCGGCGCGCGCTCGGGACCTGCGCGCGGGACTGCCGCCGATCGTGTTCGTGTCGCGCGCCCCGGCCGCCGGCGCGGACGCCGGCCAGGTGCCGGGGCTCGGACCGCACGGGACGTTCGTGACCGGGCGGGGCGCGCTCGAGGAGCGGGCGAGCGACGGCAGCGTGCGCGCGCTCGTTCCGCGCGAACGCATGCTGGATGTCGCCGATCCGGACGTGTCGCCCGACGGCCGGAGTGTCGCGTTCTCCGGCGTTTCCGTGCCGGGAGGGCGCTGGCGGATCTGGGTGGTCGAGCGCTCGGGCGGCGCCCTGCGTTGCCTCACCTGCGGCGCTCCGGCTGGGGACACGCTCGCGGACGACGCCGACCCCTGCTGGTGGGGCGACAGCCTCGTGTTCGCGAGCACGCGTGGCGGCGGGCAGGCGCTCTACGACGGCACGCCGGTCACGCAACTCTGGCTGCGCACGCCGGGCGGGGCTCTCACGCGGCTCACGCACGAGGCGAACGGCGCGCTGGATCCGGTGCGTGACCCGCGCACGCGGCGTCTCGTGTTCGCGCGCTGGTGGTTCAACCCATGGGTGAGCGCGAGCACGCACGGCCTCACGCGCGAGCCGGTGCATGCGCTCACGCCCGACAGCGTGAACGTGTGGCAGGTCGTGTCGGCCGCGCTGGTGCGCGATGCGCTCGGCCGGCCGGCGCTCGCCGACGTGCGGCTCGCGGCAGGCGGTGTGGTCCCGCGACGGCGCGGCATGGGTGTGCAGCCCGCGCTCCTCCCGCACGGCGGGCTCCTCGCGGTGTCCGCCCGCAACACCGGTCTCGCGCCCCGACCCGGAGCGCTGTCGCTCCAGCGCTACGGTGCGCCGCCATCGCTCGGGCAACGTCTCGCCGGCGCGGCGATCGGTGACGACACCGGCGACCCCTACACCGAGAACGCGAACCTCGCAGCGCCCGCCGCGTGCGCGCCGGTCGCGCTCCCGGACGGCCGCATCCTCTACGCGCTGGACCCGAGTGGCCGCGGTGACTTCGGTCTCTGGCTCCTGAGCGCGGACGGCAGCTCGCGCACGTCACTGCTCGACAGCCTCGGAACGCTGGAGCTGGACCCCGCCGCGGTGGTCGCGCGCCAGGCTGCACGCGAGCAGGCGACGAAGGGCGAGAGCAGCCCCGACGTCCTGTCTTCCGGGATCCCGACGTTCACGTATCTCGACACCGATATATTCGCCGGCAAGGGCGCACCCGCCCGCCAAGCCAACGCACATTTGCACGTTTACCATCTCGTGAATGCCGACTCCGTCGAGCAGCTCGAGGACGTGTCCGTCCCGCAGAATGGCCACATCGAACTCAAGCTCCCTGCCGACACACCGCTTTTCGAGCAACTCACGGACTCGACTGGCCGCGCCCTCCTGAGCGCGCACGGGCCCGCCCAGGTCCGGGGCTTCAACTCCGGCGCCCCTGGCACGACGTCGCGGTGCAAAGGCTGCCACCTCGGCCACAGCACGCTCCCCTGAGCGCGGTAAGCAGAGCCGTCACCTCGAAGCGACGGCGTACGCGATCCAACTGTCCCAGTTGTCGAGGAACTTCCGCCGGTACAACGTCCCGTTCCCCTGGCGCTCGCGCTCGTTCCAGCCCTCGCTCCAGACCTCGAAATCGCGGAACCCCGCCTCGAGCACCGCGTCCCGCAACTCCGGGACCGTGTACATCCGCCAGTCGTACGTGAACGCGTTCGTGAGCCTCCGGCCGTTGCCGAGTTCGAAGTGGATGTGGGCCAGCAGCCGCCGGTCCGCGGCGTTGTAGCGCGCGTGCTCCCAGACGTAGGTGAACGCCGGCAGCCGCTCGCCGTCCGGACCGTTCCCTGCCCGCTTTCGCGTGCGCTCGACCAGTGTCGCTTCCGCGGTCGAGCCGCCGAACAGGTTCAGCACCAGCACGCCCCCCGGCGCGAGACCCGCGCGCGCCGCGCGCAGGTAGCGCACGAGGTCCGCGCGCTCGTGGAACACCCACCACGAGAAGTTGAGCGCGCACGCCACGTCCACGAGCGGTCGCCGCGGCCGGCGCACGTCGCCGCGCACCAGGTGCACGCGCGCCGCCGCCTCGTGCACGTGCGCCAGGCGATGTTCGCGCGCCCACGCGAGCGGCTCGGGATCGTGATCCACGCCCCACGCCTGCCGGTCGCGCCCGCGCAGCACCCACGCCGTGGCGAGCGCGGCGGTGCTGCAGAAGTCCTCGCGGAAGAGCCGCGGCGTGCGTCCCGGGTGCCGGTAGCGCCACACGCGTTCGAGGAAGTCGAGGTCCCAGTCCACGCCCTGCACCGCCACCTCGTAGAGCGCGTGCCGGTCGGGGCTTGCGGCAGGGCGGGCCGTGAAACGGCGGGGGCGTCGCGATGGCGCGGGTGGGCGGCGGCGTTTCGTCATCGCTCGTTCCTTGAGTAGGATGCGCGCCCGTGTGGGGGGCACGCTGCGGCGCCTCGTGACCGCGCGGCTCTCGCGCGGGCCGCGCATGTTCGCGTCTCGTCCGCGAACGCGTCAAACCGCTCTGGACACTGCTCGCTCAGCGCCCACTCCTCGAACCCGTCGGCGGTCCTCCGCCGGACGCCGTGACCGGAGGCCTGGTCCGATGCCGAAGCGCACCTCCCGCCACTGGGCCTCGCTCCCCGACGAGCGGCTGCTCGACCTGCGTTTCAGCGAGCTGGACGCGAGCGTCGAGGGGAGCGCGCTGGAGCCGCTGGTGCACCAGATGTGGGACGAGCTCGAGCAGCGCGGCCTGAAGCTCAAGCCGCACGTGTGGGTGAGCACCGAGTGGTTCTCGCCGGACGGCGTGCCCGGGATCGCGGTGCCGTTCTACCTCGTGCATCCGCGGCTGCTGAAGCTCGAGCGCACGATGATGCTCGAGGCCGAGGGCAGTGGCCGCGAGGAGTGTCTCATGATCCTGCGGCACGAAGCCGCCCACGCGGTGCAGCACGCGTGGCGGCTCCAGCGGCGCGAGGGCTGGCGGCGCACGTTCGGCGACCCGTCACGACCCTACCCGACGATCTACCGCCCGAACCCGGCCAGCCAGCGGCACGTCCAGCACCTGCGCCAGTACTACGCGCAGGCGCACCCGCACGAGGACTTCGCCGAGACGTTCGCGGTCTGGCTCGCGCCGCGCTCGCAGTGGCGCCGGCGCTACGCCGGCTGGCCGGCGCTCAAGAAGCTCGAGTACGTGGACGAGCTGATGCGCGAGCTGCGCGGCAGCACGCCACCGGTGCGCGCGCGCCGCCGCGTGGAACCGCTGTCGCGGATCGAGCAGACGCTGCGCGAACACTACGCCGCCAAGCAGGCGCACCACGCCAGCGACCGGCCCAGCATCCCGGATCGCGAGCTGCAGCGGCTGTTCGCCGCAGAGCCGGGCCGCCGGGGAGGGCCGGCCGAGGCGTTCCTGCGACGGCACCGTGGCGAGCTGCGACGGATGGTGGCGAGGTTCACGGGTGAATCGCAGTTCACGCTCGAGCGCGTGCTCGAGGACGTGATGTCGCGCTGCCGCGTGCTGGAACTGCGCGTCGCGCGCGACCCGCGCCGGCTGCGCGTGGAGTTCGCGCTGCTGTTGACGGTGCGCACGGTGCACTTCCACTACTCGCGGCGGAACTGGGTGGCACTGTGAAGAAGCCCCTGCGCATCCTCGTGCTCATGCACCCCTCTCTCGTGCCCCCCGACGCGATCAAGGGGCAGCCGCCGGAGGAGGTGCATCGCTGGAAGACCGAGTACGACGTGGTCAGCACGCTGCGCCGGATCGGCCACGAGGTGCGCCCCCTCGGCGTGCAGGATGAGCTGAACCCGATCCGGGTCGCGGCCGAGGAATGGAAGCCCGACGTGGTGTTCAATCTGCTGGAGGAGTTCTACGGACTGTCCGACTTCGACTCGCACGTGGTCAGCTACCTCGAACTCCTGAAACTGCCCTACACGGGATGCAATCCCCGGGGCCTGGTGCTGGCGCGCAGCAAGGCGATCACGAAGAAGATCGCCACCTACCACCGGGTGCGCGTGCCGGCGTTCGTCGTGGTCGGGCGCGGGCGAAAGCCGGTCCGCCCGAAGAGCCTGCACTTCCCGCTGTTCGTCAAGAGCGCGAGCGAGGAGTCCTCGCTCGGCATCGCGCAGGCGAGCCTGGTGGACTCGGACGAACGGCTCGCCGAGCGCGTGCGCTTCGTGCACGAGTCCATCGGCACCGACGCCCTGGTCGAGGAGTACATCGAGGGCCGCGAACTGTACGTGGCGGCCATCGGGAACGAGCGGGTGCGCACACTGCCGGTGTGGGAGCTGGACTTCGGCAAGCTGGCCGAGTCGGGCGAGCCGATCGCCACCGAGCGCGTGAAGCACAGCCTCGAATACCAGAAGAAGCACGAGATCGACGCGCACCGCGCCGAGAATCTCGATCCGGTCGTGGCCCGCGCCCTCGAGCGCACGACGCGGCGCGTCTACCGCATGCTCGAGCTGGACGGCTACGCGCGCGTCGACTACCGGCTCACCGCGAAGAACGAGATCCACCTCCTCGAGGCGAACCCGAATCCCGAGATCTCCGAGAAGGAGGAGTTTGCGAGCGCCGCGCTGGCGGCGGGCATGTCGTACCGCCAGTTGTTGCAGCGCGTCGTGTCGCTGGCGCTCGCGCGCCCGGTGCGTCCGGAATAGCGCCGTCGCCCCATCGCGTCGCGCGCTCGCGACGTTGCCGGAATCCGGACCGCGTGCTATCGCTACCGCGCCTGTCTGGCCGCCCCACCCGGCATCCCGCCCCCACACGCGCCCATCCCGATGTGCCCGGAGGCTCCCGCATGTTCTCCCTGTTCCCGCGCGAAGAGGACTTCTTCGTCCTGTTCCGAAAGCAGGCCGCGCTGGTCCGCAAGGGCTGCGACCTGCTGCACGAGATGATGGAGTCGTTCGACCGGCTCGAGGACCGGGCCCGGGAGCTCAAGGACATCGAGCACGATGCGGACGTCGTGACGCACGAGATCTTCGAGCGGCTGAACCGCACGTTCATCACGCCGCTCGAGCGCGAGGACATCCACTCGCTGGCCAGCAACCTCGACGACGTGCTCGACGCGGTCGAGGCCATCGGTTCCCGCATCGTGCTGTTCAAGGTCGGCAAGCCGACGGCGGAGGCGCTGCGCCTGGCCAAGATCCTCACCCAGTGCGGCAACCAGATCGAGCAGGCGGTGGACAGTCTCAAGAACATGCGCAACCTGACCACGTTCATCGTCGAGATCAACCGGCTCGAGAACGAGGCCGACACGGTGTCGCGCAATGCCACGGCCGACCTGTTCAGCGGCCGTCACGATCTGCTCGACGTGCTGCGCTGGAAGGAGATCTACGGGCGGCTCGAGGGCGCGAGCGACAAGTGCGAGGACGTGGCGAACGCGATCGAGTCCATCGTCGTCAAGAGCCGCTGACATGGCGCTGCCGCTCCCGCTCGACATCCTGTTCATCGTGCTCGTGGCGCTGGCGTTCGACTACACCAACGGCTTCCACGACGCCGCGAACTCCATCGCCACGGTCGTCAGCACCCGCGTGCTCCCCCCGCGCTATGCGGTGGTCTGGGCGGCGTTCTTCAACTTCGTGGCGTTCGCCATCTTCGGCGTGCACGTGGCCAGGACGATCGCCAAGGGCACCGTGGACCCGGCCGTGGTCACGCCGGGCATCGTGCTGGCCGCGCTGCTCGCGGCGCTGCTCTGGAACCTGCTCACCTGGTGGTGGGGCCTGCCGACGTCGTCGTCGCACGCGCTGATCGGCGGGTTCGTCGGCGCCGCGGTATCGGTGGCCGGACCCGGGGCGATGGTCGTGGCCGGCGTCCTCAAGACCATCGTGTTCATCGTCGTCTCGCCGCTGGTGGGACTCGTGCTCGGGTTCCTCGGCATGCTCGTCGTGTCGTGGCTGTTCCGGGGCTCGACGCCGCGCGGCGTGGACTCGGTGTTCCGCCGGCTGCAGCTGGTGTCTGCGGCCGCGTTCAGCCTCGGGCACGGCTCGAACGACGCGCAGAAGACCGCCGGGATCATCACCGCCCTGCTCTATTCCACCGGTCATCTCACCGGCGAGTTCCACGTGCCGCTGTGGGTGATCCTCTGCAGCTACGGCGCCATCGGGCTCGGCACGCTGTCGGGCGGCTGGCGCATCGTCGAGACCATGGGGATGCGCATCACCAAGCTCCAGCCGGTGGGCGGCTTCTGCGCCGAGGCCGCCGGCGCCATCGCGCTGTTCGGCGCCAGCGCCCTCGGCATCCCGGTCTCGACGACCCACACCATCACCGGCGCCATCGTCGGGGCGGGGGTGTCGGCATCCCGGCGGCTGTCCGGGGTGAAATGGGGCGTCGCCTCGCGTATCGTGTGGGCGTGGGTCGTCACCATGCCCGCCGCGGCGCTGCTCGCCGCGCTCTGCCTGCTCGTGATCCGCGCCAGCGGCATGCACTGAGGGCAGGACTCCAACACCGGGAGAGAACTCATGCAGATGCTCGATCAGCTCGTCGCCAGCGCCAACGTGGACACCACGCAGGCGGGCTGGCGCACCCGCCTGCCCAAGCCGCAGATGCTCGCGTTCACCCCCGACCAGAGCTGGCAGGCGCGCATCCGGACCAACAAGGGCGAGATCGTCGTGAAGCTGCTGCCGGAGACGGCGCCCATGCACGTCACGAGCTTCGCCTACCTGTCGCGCCTCGGCTTCTACGACGGGCTGGTGTTCCACCGCGTCATCCCCGAGTTCATGGCGCAGGCGGGCTGCCCGCTCGGCAGCGGCACCGGCGGACCGGGCTACCGCTTCGACGGCGAGTTCGCGCCCGGCGTGAAGCACGACCGGCCGGGTCTCCTGAGCATGGCGAACGCGGGTCCCGGCACCGACGGCAGCCAGTTCTTCCTCACGTTCGTGCCCACGCCGTGGCTCGACGGGAAGCACACCATCTTCGGCCGGGTCGAGGGCGGCGAGGCGGTGCTGCAGGCGCTCGAGGCGTGCGGTTCGGCGTCGGGGCGCACGAGCGAGAAGCTGGTGATGGAGAAGGTGAGCATCGAGGTCGCGTGAGTTCCGGCGCCGGCGCCGCAATGTGAATTATCGCGTTGTGCGCGTTGAGCGGCCCCATTAACCTCCGGCGTTCAACCCTCGGTCATCGTGCGGAGGATGGGATGAAGGCCCTCGACGCCTTGAAGCAGCGGCTGCTCGAAGTGGACGACTTGAACAGCGCCGCCGGGCTGCTGCGCTGGGACCAGACCACGTACATGCCGCCCGGTGGCGCGCCCGCGCGCGGGCGGCAGCTGGCGACGCTGTCGCGGCTCGCGCACGAGCGCTTCGTGGACGCCGAGACCGGCCGCCTGCTGGATGCGACGGCGCAGGAGACCGCGGCGCTTCCCTACGACTCCGACGAGGCGTCGCTCGTGCGCGTGACGCGCCGCACGTGGGACCAGTCGGTGAAGCTGCCCGTGGAGCTCGTGTCCGAGTTCCAGGAGCACGCTTCGGAGATCTACCAGGCCTGGACCGTGGCCCGGCCGAAGAACGACTTCGACACGGTGCGGCCGATGCTCGAGCGCACGCTGGCGCTGTCCCGCCGCATGGCGGACTGCTTCCCCGGCTACGACCACATCGCGGACCCGCTCATCGACTTCTCCGATTACGGCATGAAGGCCGCGTCCGTGAAGCAGTTGTTCGCCGAGCTCCGGAGCAAGCTGGTCCCGATCGTGCGCGCGATCACCTCGCGGCCGCTCGCGGACGACAGCTGCATCCGGCAGGACGCCCCCGAGGCGACCCAGCTCGCGTTCGGGCTCGAGGTGATCCGTCGCTTCGGCTTCGACTTCGAGCGCGGCCGCCAGGACAAGACGCACCACCCGTTCATGACCAAGTTCTCGCTCGGTGACGTGCGGATCACCACCCGCGTGCGCGAGGACGAGATCACGGACGCGCTCTACTCCACGCTGCACGAGTGCGGGCACGCGCTCTACGAGCTGGGCATCGATCGCGGTTACGAGGGCACGCCGCTCGCCGCCGGCACGTCCTCGGGCGTGCACGAGAGCCAGTCGCGGCTGTGGGAGAACCTGGTCGGCCGGAGCCGTGGCTTCTGGGAGCACTTCTTCCCGCGGCTACAGCAGGCGTTTCCCAGACAATTGGCGAACGTGCCGCTCGACGCGCTCTACCGCGCCGTCAATCGCGTCGAGCGCTCGCTCATCCGCACCGATGCGGACGAGGTCACCTACAACCTGCACGTCATGCTCCGCTTCGACCTCGAGCTGGACCTGCTCGAGGGAAAGGTCGCGGTGAAGGACCTCGCACGCACCTGGCGCGAGCGCTTCGAGGCGGACTTCGGGCTGCGCGTCCCGGATGACACGCGCGGCGTGCTCCAGGACGTGCACTGGTACTCGGGCCCGATCGGCGGAGCGTTCCAGGGCTACACGCTCGGCAACATTCTCTCGGCGCAGTTCTTCGCGGCCGCCGTCCGGGCCCACCCCGCCATCCCCGAGGACGTGAAGCGCGGCGAGTTCGGCGTGCTGCACGGCTGGTTGAAGGAGAACATCTACCGCCACGGCGCCAAGTTCACGGCATCGGAGCTGGTGCCGCGGGTGACCGGCGGCCCGCTGTCGCTGGCGCCGTACCTCGACTACCTGTGGGGCAAGTACCAGCCGCTCTACGCGCTGCGCGAGGAGGAGCGCGCGGGCGCCGGCGTGGTCTGACGGCGGCGGGTCCGGAGCCGCGGGATGCCCGAGATCCCCGACCTCACCGTGTACGTGGAGCACCTCGAGCGGCTGCTCGTGGGCGAGACACTGGTCAGGCTCCGCATCGCAGGCTGGAACCTGCTGCGCACGGCCGAGCCGGCGCTCGCGACCGCGGAGGGACGCCGCGTGCTCGGCGTGCGACGCGTCGGGAAGCGGCTCGTGTTCACGCTCGAGGACGGTCCGCTCCTGGCGCTCCACCTCATGATCAGCGGGCGGCTCCACTGGCGCGCGGCGGGTGCAGCGCTGCCGCGGCGCACGGGGCTCGCGGCGTTCGATTTCGCCACGGGCAGCCTGCTCCTGACGGAGGCGTCCACGAAGCAGCGCGCGGCGCTGCACGTGCTGCGCGACGAGGCTGCGCTCCGTGCGCTCGACGCGGGCGGCGTGGAACCCCTGGCCGCGAGCGACGCCGAGTTCGCGGCCGCGCTCGCGCGCGAGGACCACACGCTGAAGCGCGCGCTCACCGACCCGCGGCTCTTCGCCGGCATCGGCAACGCCTATTCGGACGAGATCCTGCACCGCGCGCGGCTGTCCCCGTTCAAGCGCACGTCGCAGTTGTCTCCGGACGAGACCACGAGGCTGCACGCCGCCGTCGTCGGCGTGCTCACGCAGTGGACCGAGCGGCTGCGGGCCGACGCCGGCCGGCGATTTCCCGGGAAGGTGACCGCGTTCCACGACGGCATGGCGGTGCACGGGCGCTACCGCCGGCCGTGTCCCGCGTGCGGCGCGCCGGTCCAGCGCGTGGTCTACGCCGAGAACGAGATGAACTACTGCGCGAACTGCCAGACCGGCGGCCGGCTGCTCGCGGACCGGGCGCTGTCGCGGCTCCTGCACGACGACTGGCCGCGGACGCTGGAGGAACTCGAGGAGCGGCGGCGGGGCTGAATCGCCCGCCTACAGCACGTCCGCGAGCGTCAGCTCGACCGTCTCCTCGTGCAGCTCGCGCTCGTAGGTGAGCTTGACGACCGTGCCCGCGTTGCCGTCCTGGAGCAGCGCGTCGAGCTGTTCCGGCGTCCACTTCTCGATCGGGCGCCCGTTGATGGCCCGCAGCACGTCGCGCACCTTGAGCCCCGCATCCTCTGCCGGCGAGTGACGGACCACGCCGACCACCACCACCACCCCCGCCCAGCGCGTGAACCACAGGCCGCTGCGCGTGAACGCCTCGCGCTGCGCATAGCGCGCACCCGGCTCGAGCCACAGCGTGCCGTGCGCGTAGTCGAACGTGCAGCGGAAACGTTCGAGCACCGTGGTCCCGATGTTGCCCTGGATCTCCTTGCTGCCGGCGCCACCCTGGTGATGCGTCGTCAACCCCGCGACCGGTTCCACGAACCGGAACGGCCCCAGCTCGAGCGAGTCGAGCCGGCACACGTTCTCGACGAACGCGCCGCCGACGCCGCCGACCCAGTGCTGCACTTCCTTGTGCCGGGCGCTGAGCAGTCCGCAGTTCAGGACCTGGTCCGCCCCGATCGACAGCACGCTGGCATTGCCCACGTCCACGATGTACGTGCCCTTGCAACGGCCGTTGAGCGTCGCCTCGACGGTCGGCACGTTCCCGTGCAGCGTCATCGGAATCGGCGCCCCCGGCCCGGAGTGAACGTAGGTGGCCGGGTCGTGGAGCGTCAGCACCTGGCGGTCGAAGTCGATCTCGAGCGCGAAACGGCTCAGCACGTCGTAGCCGATCAGACCCGCGGTGCGGCCCCACTCCACCGAGCTCATGCCCTCCTGGAGCTCGATGACCCCTGCCCGCAGGTCGGGCAGCACCACGGCGCGCGTGGCCGAGGCCGCCCAGCGCAGCGAGCGAAGCGGGGTGAAGCCGAACGTGTCGTAGCCGCCGACACCCTCCGCGACGTGCTCGCCCTCGGCCGAGAGCCCGAGCGTCTGGGCGTAGCTCCGGTCGAGACAGGTGTTGAACGCGCCGGTATCGAGGATGAACTCCGCGGGCGGGGCGCCGTTCACCGACAACGACACCCAGACGTGCCCGCGCCGGTAGTGGAACGGCAGTTCGATCTTCGAGTGCGCGCCCTGCCAGGTCACGGCGGCGGCCGTGGTGGCGGGCGGGGAGAATGCCGCAACACCCGGAGGGGCCTCCGCCGAGACGCTGTCGATCTCGACCGTGCGGAGGCTGGAGGCGAACTCCTTCATGCCGACGGTCGCAATCGTCGCACGCTTGCGGCCCGCCAGCGTCTTCCACCCCGACAGGTCCTCGTTCCAGTCGTACTGGTCCCGCCGGTGCGTGATGCGCATCAGCAGTCCGGTGTTGTCGTCGAACCACAACGTCTGGCGGGCGCCGACGGGCGGCGTGATCTCGATGGCCCGGAGCGTGCGGCCCGAGAGGAACGAACTCGGGCCCAGCGTGACGTGCGTGGTGGTGTCGCGCGCCCACTGCTCGGACGCGAACCACGCCTCGGCGCGCAGCGCCTCGAGGTCCCTCCCCTCGAGCGGCCCGACCTTCCGCGAGGTGAAGTCCGTGGTCCAGCCGCGCGTGCCGTCGAAGCCCGTGCGCGTGCGCAGCGTGCCGAGGTGCTCGTTCCGGAGCACGTGGTCGGCGCCGTCGCGCCACTCCTCGAACGTGCCGCTGACGCCGGCGTCGGTGATCCGACCGCGCGTGTGGACCAGCGTGTCGGCGTCGAGCGCGGCGCGGCCTCCGGTCGCGGTGACGTAGCGCTCGACCACCGCGCGCGCGACGACGAGCGGGTCGGAAGACGCGGTCGCGCTCACGGCGAAGCAGCAGCCTGCGGCGCACAGCAGCGCGCGAACGGTTCCCCTCATGCGGCCCTCCCTGGCCCGGTGTCGCGCCGGCGCCGGGGGAGGCATCGGCAGCCCGGGTGGGCCGCATGAGTCCCGCGACACGATGGCGCCCGCGTGCCGCCGCCGCGGGCGCGGCCGGACGGCCCGGTGCGCGGGCTACTTCTCCCGGTGCACGGTGTCGGGCGAGAACGCGGGCAGGCAGATCGCCACGTACTCCGCCCCGCCCGGTTCCGGCGTGGAATAGCGGACCCGTTCGCCGGCCTCCACGCTCACCATCTCGCCCGCGCGCACGTCGAGCGCTCCGCCGTCGTGCTCGACGTGCAGCATGCCGCGGAGGACGAGCGTGTGCTCCTCGAACTCCGGCCGCTGCGCCGGCTCCACCCAGCCCTCCGGGCTGCGCATGCGGGCGATGCTCACGTGGGCGGTGCCGGTATTGATGCGGCCCGCGTACTCGTCGATGAGCTTGGGCTTGTTCCCCGCGGCGGTGATACGCGCGGGCAGCGTGATGTGCTGGGGCATGGGGATCTCCTCGAGGCGGGGACGGCCGTGGCGCGCATAGTCTGCCCCAGCCGGCGCGCGCTCAGCCAGCCGCCGGCCGATGCGCGCGCCGCCAGACCAGGAACACCGGCCAGCCCGCCAGCATCAGCCCGACGCCGATCGCGCCGTTCTTCGGATCGTGCGCGAGCGCCTGCACCACGATCCATGCGCTCGCGGCGATGAATGCGAGCGTCGTGAACGGGTGGCCCGGGATGCTCGCGCCCGCGGAGCGGCCGCCGGCCGCGTCCGTCGACCGCAACCGGAACACGCACGCCGCGGACAGACCGAAGAAGATCCAGTCCGCGGACACCACGGTGTCGAGGATGCGGCCGTAATTGCCGGTGAGCGCGATCGCCACCGCCGCCGCGCCCTGGAGCGCCACCGCCGTCACCGGGACGTGGGTGCGCACACTCACGCGGGCGACACCCCGGAAGAAGAGGCCGTCCGCCGCCATGGCGTAGTAGACGCGCGGGGCGGTGAGCATGCTCTGGCTCAGGAACCCGAGCGTCGAGGCCGCCACGCCCAGCGCCAGCCAGCGCGCGCCTGCCTCGCCGAAGGCGGCACGCATGACCGCCGCGGCGGGTGCGGGGGTCGCCGCCAGGCCGGGAGGCCCGAGGACGCGCAGGCACGCGGCATTGACCGCGGTGTAGAGCAGCACCACGCCGATCACGCCCAGCACCATGCCGCGCGGCAGCGTCCGCGACGGGTCCTTCACCTCGCCGCCGATGAACGCCGCGGTCTGCCAGCCGCCGTACGCGAACAGCACCGGCACCATTGCGGCTCCGAAGCCGGGGGGAACCGCCGACGGCGTGCGCGCGCCGCCGATGGCCGCCGGGGCGGCGACGCCGGCGGCCGAGGCGACCGCGAAGCCCGCCACCACCACCGCGAGGATCGCGGCGATCTTGAGCACCATGAGAACGTTCTGCGTCCCCGCGCCGGCGCGCACGCCGAGCGCGTTGATGAGCGTGAGCACGCCCAGCACGAGGGCGGCGAGCACGCCCTCCGGGAGCGGAATGTGCCCCAGCTCGCGCGCGTAGCGCGCGAACGTCATCGCGCTCGCCGCCATGCCGCCGGTCTGGATGAGGAGCAGCAGGCTCCACGCGTACACGAACGCGAGCGCGGGATGGAACGCCTCGCGCAGGTAGGCGTACTGGCCGCCGGCGAGCGGGCGGCGCGCGCCGAGTTCGGCGTAGACGAACGCCCCCGCCAGCGCGATCGCACCGCCGACGAGCCATGCGCCGAGGGCGCCCGCGGCGCTCCCCGTGCGCGCGGCGACGATGGACGGATTGACGAAGATGCCCGAGCCGATGATGCCGCCCATCGCGATGAGCGTGACGTCGAGGAGTCCCAAGCGGCGGGCGAGCGGGCTGGCTTCCGGGGCGGCGGCCGGGGCGGACATGGCGGGAGATTACGCAGGCGGCGGCGCGATCGCGAACGACGCGCCGGCACGAGCCGCCTGCACGCTCACGCGCGGCTGCGCTACCCTGCCGCGATGCGCACCGTGAACGCGACCCGCTACGTCACGCCGCTCCGCGAGGGCGGCTCGCTGCCGGCCATCGTCGAGGCCGACGATTCCGGGCTCTACGTGGTCAAGTTTCGCGGCGCCGGGCACGGCACGAAGGCGCTCGTGGCCGAGGTCGTGACCGGCGAGCTCGGGCGCGCGGCCGGGCTCCGCGTTCCCGAGCTCGTCCGCGTGCAGGTGCCGGAGTCGCTCGGCCGCAACGAGCCGGACCAGGAGATCCGCGACCTGCTGCGCGCGAGCATCGGCACGAACCTCGGGCTCGACTACCTGCCCGGGAGCATCACGTTCGATCCCGTCGCCGGGCCAGCGCCGACCGCGGCCGAGGCGTCGGAGATCGTGTGGTTCGACGCGTTCACGAGCAACGTGGATCGCACCGCCCGCAATCCGAACCTGCTCTGCTGGCACGGGCGGTTGTGGCTCATCGACCACGGCGCGGCGCTCTACTTCCACCACGCCTGGAACGACGAGGTGGCGCGCAGTCGCTCGCCGTTCGCCGCGATCAAGGACCACGTGCTGCTGCCGTGGGCGGCCGACATCCCCGCCGCGGGCGTGCGGCTCGGCGCGCGGCTCGGCCCGGAGGTGTTCGCCCGGGTCCTCGCCCAGGTTCCCGACGGGTGGCTCGGCGACGAACCCCGCTTCGCGACGCCGGCCGATCACCGCGCCGGCTACGTGCGGCATCTCGAGCGCCGCCTCACGGCCGCGCCCGTGTTCGTGGAGGAGGCCGAACGTGCCCGCGCTGCTCTCGTTTGATTACGCGCTGCTGCGCGTGGTGCCCCGCGTCGAGCGCGAGGAGTTCGTGAACGCGGGCGTGGTGCTGTTCTGCCTCGAGCGCGACTTCCTCCAGGCGCGGGTCGAGCTGGATCGCGCACGCGTGCTGGCGCTCCACCCCGGCGCCGACCTGCCGGCGATCGAGGAGCACCTGCGGGCCGTGCCGCGCATCGCCGCAGGGGGCGGCCACGGCGGTCCGATCGGGCGCCTGTCCGCGCGGGAACGCTTCCACTGGCTCGTGGCGCCGCGCAGCACGGTGCTGCAGGTGTCGCCGGTGCACTCGGGCCTGTGCGAGTCGCCGCAGGCGGAGCTCACGCAGCTGTTCGAGACCATGGTGCGGCTGCCGCGCACCGATGCCGGCCCCGCCCGCTGAGCCACGGCGGACGGGGCCGGTGGAACGCAGCCCGGCAGGTGCGGGTCAGTCGTCGTTCTCGGTGCGCGGCGACTGCTTCCAGCCCGCCTTCCCGCCGAGCACGTAGTGCGAGAAGTGCTCGAGGGGCACGACGTACTTCATGTGGGCCCAGTCGGTGACGCCACCCGGGACCGCTTCCCAGCGATTCGTGGTCTCGTTGAGCCAGTAGAGCACCGGCTCGCTCTGGTCGGCGTAGACCGTGCGCGGGTCGGCGGGAGTGCCGGCGAAGTCGATGGTCAGCATGACCGGGGTGGCGAACTTCGTGCCGCTCGGGCCGAACTCCACGTCGAGGACGTTCGGGTCGTACTCGTTGATGGTGATGATCGCGGACGACGTGAGCGAGCCCTTCGCGAACCGAAGCGTGTAGTGGCTGGCGCTGACCAGCATGTCCACGCCCTGGAGCACGGGAACGGACTGGATCTGCTGCCAGACCGGGGTCGCCAGGCTGTCCTGCGCCAGCGTGTCGTTGGACGGGTCCGCGGGCTTCGAAAGGAGGCTCGGCGGAGGGGGCGCGACCGCGCCGGACGCTGCACCGCCCTCCGCGGGTGGCGCGGTGGGCGGCGCCGGCGAGCAGCCGGCCGCGAGCAGCACGGCGGCCAGCACGGCGAGCGCGCCCGGGATGGTTCGGCTCGGGGTGAACATGCGAACGTTCCTCCGGGGTCTGCCACGCCAAGGCACGCAATGGCCGGACCACGGAGCCGTCCGAGTCGGCGTGCGGTTCGCGCGTTCGCGCGTGGTCGGGACATTCGCCGCCGGAAAGACTTGGCCGGTTACCCGGCAATCCGCATGGAGCCGCCGTGCGAGTGACACGGCTCGATGCCGCCGGGATCGTGCCGCGCTGGGGAAGACGGCCCACACTCCGGGGGAACTTGCCCGCGGCGGGAGCCGCGGTTCAGTGCCCGGCGGGCGCCGGCGCGAGCCGGCCCTTGTCGTCCAGCTCGGAGAGCTGCCGGTCGATCTTCTGCACGTAGCCGATCGTCTCGCGATAGCGCCAGCCGTGCACGTTCGGCGCCACGCGTTCGATGCTGGGCCACGCCCGCGCGTCGAGCTGCGCGGCGCGGGCCGCGCGCTGCGCGTCGATGATCGTGCCGCGCCCGGCGTTGTAGCTCGCGAACATGAACTCGCGCCGGTGGTAGTCGACGGAATCCTGCTCCCACTGCCGCCACAGCCGGTGGTCGTACGAGATTCCGGCCGCGATGTTGCAGTCGGGGTCGTCGATCGTGCGCCGGAGCTCGGGGTTCCGCGACGCGATCTCGCGGAACGTGGTGGGCATGAGCTGCATCAGCCCGCGGGCGCCCACCTGGCTCCTGGCCCGGAAGTCGAGGTTGCTCTCGGCGAGTCCCTGCGCCTTGAACACGCGCCAGTCCATCTGCGGTCCGAAGTAGCGCTTGCTGTACTTCCGGAACGACTCGTCGTAGCGGTCCGGTCGCGGCCGGACCTGGGCGGGTGCGTCCGTGGCGAGTCCCAGCACCAGCAGTCCGGCGAACGCCAGGCCGCGGTACGTGCCCATGGTCAGTTGAGCGCCCGGGCGATCACCATCGCGACCGAGAGGAAGATGGCGGCGATGAAGATCGCGACCGCGACGTTTCCCTTGCGCAATTCCTCGGGGAAGTTGACTTCCGGCGTGAGCAGGTCGATGGCGCGATACGACAGGAACATGAGCACGACGCCGAGGATCGCGTAGAAGAAGTTGAGTCCCACGACCGACCAATCCATGTCGCCTCCAGGTCAGAGACCGGGCCCGCAGATCCGGCCGCGGAGTCTAGCATGCAAGCCGACGCGCGCTGCGGGACCCGGTCGCCGGCCCGCGGGATGCGCGGGTAGACTCGCGCGACCGACCGGAGTCGCTTCGCTTCACCGCCCGAGGAGAGCATGGCATCGCCCGCCGCCGACCCTCCGCTCTTCCGCCAGCGCAACTTCTCGGCACTGTGGTGGGGCCAGCTGATCTCGCTGACCGGCGAGCGCGTCACCTACCTGGCGCTGATCGCGCTCCTCGTCGCGCACACGCACGCGTTCCAGGACGTGCGCTCGTCGTGGCTCCTGTCGGCGCTCGCGAACGTCATGCTGGCGCCGGTGCTGCTGTTCGCGCCGTTCGCCGGCGCGTGGGTGGACCGTCGCGATCTCCGGCGGGTCATGGTGAGCGCCGATCTCCTGCGCGCGGGCCTCATCCTGCTGGTTCCGGTGCTCTACCTGCTCACGCGCAGCGTGACGCCCGTGTTCGTGCTGCTGTTCCTGCTCTTCACCTGCGGGGTGTTCTTCCTGCCGGCGAAGAGCGCGCTGACGCCGGAGATCGTCCCCGCGCCACAACTCCTCAGCGCCAACACCTGGCTCTCCGCCGCCGGCATCCTCGCGGCGGCGGTGGGCTCGCTCGGCGGCGGCTGGCTGGTGGATCACCGTGGCTGGGCCCCGGCGCTGGTCCTGAACGGCGTGACCTACCTCGGCTCCGTGGCCGCGCTGCTGCTGGTCCGCTTCGACCGCGGCCCCCGTCCCGGCGGCGCCGATCCGCAGACGCTGCGGGGTTACGCGGTGCAGGTGCGCGAGGGCTGGCGCACGATCCGCACGAATCCACGCGTCGGTCTCGCGCTCACCACGCTCGCCGCCGTGTGGTTCGCCGGCGGGTTCCTGCACGTGGCCGGGAACCTCCACCTCCAGCGCGCGGCGAACGTCCCGGGCGTCGGCCGCCTGGGCGTGCTCATGGCGGTGCTGGGCGCCGGCAGCGCGCTGAGCGCCTGGTGGCTCAACTCCGCCGGCCGCGACCTGCCACGGCCGCGGGTGCTCGCCGGTGGGCTCGTGCTCGCGGGCGCCGGGTTGCTGATGTTCGGCGCGACCACGCTGTTCGCGGTGTTCGCGGCGGCCGCGCTGCTCATGGGAATCGCCGCCGCCCCGGCGCTGATGGTCACCGAGACGCTGCTCCAGGAAGCCACCGAACCCGGCGTGCGCGGCCGGGTGTTCGGGACCCGCGATTTCCTCATGCGCTCGGTGCTGCTTGTGAGCGTGAGCCTGGCGGGCTGGGTCACGCGCGAACTGGGCCCGCAGCCGGCGCTCCTGCTCGCGGGAGCGATCGTTCTGGCCGCGGGCGGGCTCGTGACGTTTCGCGTCACCCGCGACGGGCGAACACCTCGATGAATCCGCCGCGCCCGGCGCCCGCCGCGACGGCGGTGGTGAGCACGCTCGCCGGCGCGAGCAGCGGGCCCAGCAGCACCAGCGCCGCGAGGTTCCAGGCGAACTCGGCCGCGGTGACGTCGCGCGGCACCTGCTGCTTCGCGAGGTCGGACAGGAAGTGCCGCCGCGTGAACACCCAGTCGAGCGAACTATGGAGCAGCCCGTACGGATCGTATTGCATGGACAGGTGATTGACGCGGATCACGGTGAACCCGGCGTGCTCGAGCGCGTTGCGAAGCGTCCGCGGCGTGAAGTGGACAAGGTGGCGTGGCACGTCGAGCCCCCACCAGCGTTCGCCGGTGAGCCGTGCCGACAGTCCCTCGATGTTGGGAACCGCCGCGACGAACACTCCGCCCGGGCGCATCAGGTCGTGCGTGCGCTCGAGGAACTCGCGCGTCTCCCCGATGTGCTCGAGCACCTGCCACAGCGTGACGAGGTCGATGCTCGACGGCTCGAACTCGTGATCGAACAGGGAACCGCACAGGAAGCGTCCGCCGCCGCCCCGGGCCTGGGCCAGCGCCTGCGCCGCGGGCGAGAAGTCGAGCCCCGTCGCCTGCCAGCCCTGGCTCGCCATGTGATGGACGAACCGGCCGTCGCCCGAGCCGATGTCGAGCAGCACGCCCGAACGGACGAAGCGCTGCACGCGACGCTGGCGCGTCCGCTGGATCTGCCGGATCACCCACTCGGAGATGCCCTCCAGCGCCCGGCCGGTGGAGAAGTAGAAGTCCTCGTCGTAGAGCCGGGCGAGGATGGAGTCGTCGAGGCGCGGATCGACGAAGATAAGTTCGCAGGCCTCGCAGCTTCGGAGCTCGTAGGCTCCCGCCGCGGGCCCGCGCGTCACCGTGACGCGCTGGAAGAGCCGGCTCCGGTCACTGGTGCAGAGCGGACAGACCTTGATGGCGTCGCCGGAGGCCCGCTCTGCCCCGGGAAGAGCTGCGGCATCCAGCGTGCGGGTCGCCAAAGGAACACCCTCCGTGCATGCCTGCGCGTGGCAGGCGGAGCGCCCCGGGGGGAGGCGTGCGACGAACGAACCGGACGCGAGCCTACACGGCGCAGGTGGCTATCGAGAGGTAATTCTCATCGTATCCTGAGCGACTTCCGGCCCCCGGTCCTGGGCCATGGCGGACAACGAGATACAAATGCGTGTCCTACGGCGGAAATCACGGTGGGTCCGCGGCCCTTGCGGTGGGGACGACGGCGAGCCGGCCCGGTGCGCCCCGGTCTCGTGCGCGAACCGCGCCGGTCCGGCGGGCATTGCCTGCTCCGGAGAGGGCTGCGAGAGTGGCGCGGGTCCCAGCCCTTCATCTCCTCCTCGGAGTACTCGATGCGACGACCGCTCATTCTCATGTTCATGGTGCTCATGACCACACTGCCCCGCGTCACGCACGCCGCACCGCCGCCGGCCGATCCCGCCCTGTGGCTCGAAGACGTCACCGGTGACAAGTCGATGGAATGGGTCCGTGCCCAGAACGCCCGGTCGACGCAGGAGCTGGCGCAGAGCGCCGAGTTCAAGACGCTCGACGACAAGTTCCTCTCGATTCTCAACTCGAACGAGCGCATCCCCTACGTCGCGAAGATCGGCGACCGCTACTACAACTTCTGGCGCGACGCGCAGCATGAGCGCGGGCTGTGGCGGCGCACGACGCTCGAGGAGTACCGCAAGCCCTCCCCCGCATGGGAGACGGTGTTGGACCTGGATTCGCTCGGCGCCGCGGAGAAGGAGAGCTGGGTGTGGGAGGGCGCAAGCACGCTCGAGCCCGAGAATCGTCTCTGCCTCATCTCGCTGTCACGGGGCGGCGCAGACGCGCGCGTGATCCGCGAGTTCGATCTCGTGACCAAGCAGTTCGTGCCCGGCGGCTTCACGCTGCCCGAGTCGAAGAGCAATGCCGGCTGGCTCGACAAGGACCACCTGTACGTGGCGGTCGCGTTCGACTCCAGCACCATGACCACGTCGGGATATTCCAGGATCGCCAAGGAGTGGACCCGCGGGACGCCGCTCTCCTCCGCGACGCTCGTCTACGAAAGCCCCGTCACCGACGTCGGCGCGGGGGCGTTCCGCGACCACACCCCCGGATTCGAGCGCGACTTCGTGAGCCGGATCATCACGTTCTATTCGAACGAGCTGTTCCTGCGGCGAGACGGCAAGCTGGTGAAGATCGACAAGCCGGACGACGACGAGGCGACCGTGTGGCGCGAGTGGCTGCTCGTCCAGCTCCGCAAGCCGTGGACCGTCGGCGGCAAGACGTTCCCCGCGGGCTCGCTCGTCACCACCCGGTTCGACGACTTCATGGCCGGCAAGCGCGACATGCAGGCGCTGTTCACGCCGACGGCCCGCACGTCGCTGGCGGGCTTCTCGAGCACGCGCGGAACGCTGCTCCTCACCGTGCTCGACAACGTCCGCAGCCGCGTCTACGTGGCGAAGCCCGCCGCCAAGGCGTGGACGATCACCCCGGTGGCGGGGCTCCCGGAGATCGGCACCATCGATGCCAGCGGTGTGGACGACCTGACGACGGACGACTACTGGCTGACGATCACCGACTTCCTCACCCCCACGAGCCTTTACCTCGGCAACGCCTTGAAGCCGGGCCGGGAAAAGTTGAAGCAGACGCCGGCGTTCTTCGACGGCAGCCGGCACGAAGTGACGCAGCACGAGGCCGTGTCCGCGGACGGCACGCACATCCCGTACTTCGAGGTGGCGCCCAAGGGACTCGTGCTCGACGGCCACGCCCCCACGGTGCTCACGGGCTACGGCGGCTTCGAGGTCAGCGAGCAGCCCTACTACAGCGGCGTCCAGGGCTCGGGCTGGCTCGAGCGGGGCGGCGTGCTGGTGGTGGCGAACATCCGTGGCGGCGGCGAGTTCGGACCGGCCTGGCACGAGGGAGGCGTGAAGGAGAACCGCCACCACTGCTACGAGGACTTCAGCGCCGTGGCGAAGGACCTCGTCACCCGCAAGGTCACCTCGCCCGCGCACCTCGGCTGCATCGGCGGCTCGAACGGCGGCCTGCTCGTGGGCAACATGCTGACGCAGTACCCCGACCTGTTCGGCGCCGTCGTGTGCCAGGCGCCGCTCCTCGACATGCAACGCTACAGCCACCTGCTGGCGGGCGCCTCGTGGATGGGCGAGTACGGCGATCCCGACGTACCGGAACAGTGGGCCTACATCCAGAAGTTCTCGCCCTACCACCTGCTCAAGGACGGCGTGAAGTACCCGCGCACGCTGTTCACCAGCTCCACGCGCGACGATCGCGTGCACCCGGGCCACGCGCGCCGCATGGTGCACAAGATGGAGGCGATGGGCAGCGACGTCCTCTACTACGAGAACATCGAGGGCGGGCACGGCGGCGCGGCGAACAACAAGCAGCAGGCGTTCATGTCGGCGCTCGCGTTCACGTTCCTGTGGAAGCAGCTCGGCGGGACGGGGTGGTGAGCCGGCGCCTGATCCGAAGTTCTCGTTAGGCCTCGCGGAATCGAACATCGGCGTCCGGTCGGGTGGTGGGGTTGCTCCGGCGCTCCGCCGCGGACCGGCGCACGTGCGCGGCGTTCGATCGTCGCACTTCGATGTGGCGGGCTCCGGATCGGCTGGATAGTGTTCACGATCGGGGTTCCGCGCGCGTCCGCCACCGAAGACGGCCGGGCCCGCGGAACCGGCGGGTCCCCGGCCCGTGCTCGCGCCATCCCGCACCGGGGGCCGGCGTCGATTTCGCCACGGAGGGCCCACCACGAGGAGGTCGCCAGCATGTCCCGGACATCGAGACTTCGCATCCTGCTCGCCACGATCCTGATCGTCTCGTGTGTCACGACCGCGACGCGTCCCGCCCTCGCGCAGACGCCCTATCTCTGGGTGGACATCGGCTCCGAGCCGGCGAACATGGCGCGGGGCTGGTTCGTGACGAACGGCGGCAATGCCAACAACATCATGGTGAGTGGGACGACCACGCTCAACGCGGCGATCGGTCGGCTCGCCGCCGGCGATCGCATTTACACGCTCGCCCACGGGGTGTCCGGGGTCTGCGCGCGAGGTGGCCAATCCTTCGTCGGCGGGCGGATCAGCCTCGAGGGAGCGGACCGGCGCGGATTCGGCGCGGGCACGGATCCCAACAACAGCTGCCCCGGCGGCGGCGCACCGTACGCGCTGCCGAACCAGCAGAACTTCACGTGGAGGATGCTCACGTGCAACTCGGGGACGACCCCGGGTTGGGCCGGTGGCATCTCGGTGGTGGCGAGCGCACAGGCCGCACTCGGCAACACGGTCACCGTCAGTGGCGCGGACGCCACCCAATCGCTGACGATGCGTTTCTTCGCGCGCCGCGGCGGCGGAACGACCGCGCAGTGGGCGGCCTGCGTCGCCACGTTCGACCCGTGGGCGATGGCGAACCAGGGCGGCCGTTCGGTGAACCAGTGGTACGACGCCACCGCGTTCGGAAATCACGCCGCAAACCTGACCGCACTGCAGAACGGCCCGGTCGCCGCCTACAACACCGCGAACGGAACGACCTGGGCGTTGACCCGCCAGGCCTACATCTGGACGCCGGCGATCCCGGGCACGCCGCCAGTGCTGGCCCAGGGGGACGAGGAATCGGCAGACGAACCCGACGCGATCGCCGAATGCCAGGACGCGGCGGCGGCGACGCCGGTGGCCCACAGGACATGGGGCGAGGTGAAGCTGATCTATCGGTGACGTGCCCGCGCGGACGGCCGTGCTCCGGCGCTGCACGGAGCATGCGTCATGGCGCGAGGTGCGTGGCCCGTTGGCCCTCGTCGTCCCGAAGCACACAACCGAAACCGCCCGGTGGCGTCCTGCCTCGGGGCGGTTCGTTCGCGCAGGCGAAGAGCCCCGGCTCCGACCGTCACTGCGACCCGGTTACTTGAGCTCGCTCCGCCAGCCCTGGACCAGGGACAGCATGGGAACTGCCTGGCTCCGATCATTCGTGAGTACCAGGAACCGACTCCCGTCAGGTGACGGGCAGATGCCGCGGAAGCCGGGCGGCAGCGCAAAGAGGGCGCGGTCTTCACGCGCCTGCCACTTGTCGCCAGCATGAACGAGCTGAAGCGAACGGAGCGTCTGTCCATCGATGGAGCAATAGTACAACTCGTCCCCGATTGCCCAGACCGGATGACGGTTGAAACCGAAATCCTGGCAACCATCACGGGTGAGGCGCACCGGTCTCTGGGGAGCGGCCACATCGGCCAGGTACAACTCGTACCGTCCGGTCGCATTCGAGGCGTACACGATTCTTCGCCCGCCATCCACGAGAGCCGCGCCGATCTCGTCCGCCTTCGTGGCGACCAGCGGCCGGGGAGTGAATCCGTTCTTCCGGTCGAGGATCATGATATCGAACCAATGCCCCGGAACGAGCTCGTCTACGAACAGGCCGCGGCCGTCGGACGCGTCGAACTCCGGGATGACCTCACGGCCAGGCGCGAGGCTCGGGATTGCGACCAACCGGTTGTCGCTCGGGGTCGCGGGATCCATGGCGCGAATCTCAATCGTGTCTTTGTCCCGGCTTGTATACAGGAGCTCCTTCCCACCCGCGCTCCAGAGTGGCCATGTGTTGTTGAGCTCCATGCTCGTCAAGCGCTGCACCGCGCCGGTCTCGAGGTCCACGTCCACCAACCAATTCTCTCCACCAGCGACGCCGATGACCACGGCGCGCTTTCCGTCCGGTGAGATCTCCGGATAGCCGACGAGTGGCTCGCCCGCGACATGGGCGAGAGGAACACCTTGACGGGAATACCATGAGATTTGAACCGGCCGGGTGCTGACGGGGCGATACACGATGTTGTCGCCGCCCACCTGCACGATCGGATCGGCAGGCGAACCCTCCCGCTGAGGGACCTCCATCATGGGTATGGGTTCACCGATCAACCGGCGCCCGTCCCGGGCGACACGCTGCGCCAGCAATGCACGGTCGCGCATGAACACCAGCCAGCCCCTGCCATCGCAGGCTGGGGCATGGTGGGCCACCATCAGGTCCCAACCTTCGATCCGGTCGGTCGACCCGACACGCACACGGGACCTGTTGGGACCCAGCTGAGGGCTGACCAGATACGTGAAGTGCTTGCCGTCGGGCAGGAAACGCGGGTAGTCGTGCGCGGTCTCGTGCCGCGAAGAGTCGAGCCTCGTTACCGGCTCTGGCTGGCCGCCGGTGTCGCGCACCCGCATAAGCGGGCCCGCGCCGTTGCTGAACACAATCCAGTGATCGCGCCCCCACGCCCCAGACCCGAAATGAGGCGCCTTGCAGATGGTCTGCGCCGTGCCGCCTCTCTCGCTGATCTTGACGAGCTTGTCCTCATCAGTCACGTACGCGATCTGACGGGAATCCGGAGACCAGAACGGCGATTGGGCTCCCGGCTCGCCCACCGGCACCAGGGCGTCCTCCCCGAGGTGGCGTACATACATGCGAGTCGCGCCGGTTGAGTCCGGGATGTCCAGCGCCAGCTTCGTGCCATCGGGTGACAATGAGATCATCTCGCGAAAGAAGGCTTGAGCATCCACGCCCGGTAGTAGAATGCTCGTCTTCACGACCGCCTCCCGACCAACCGTGAACCGCGGCAACACGACCGCGACCAGCGCAACTAGCGCCAGCGCCGCGACGCCGAGCCCGGCCACGCGCGC
>CAYSWZ010000011.1:0-13512 GCA_964434945.1 uncultured bacterium
CGCGCGCCGGTGACGCGCTCCGCGTTCGCTCCCTGGTCCGTCCGCCCGGCGGGGAGCGCGGCGATGTCGGCGGCGAGGTCCGAGAACTCGACCCAGCAATCGAACGGCACGCGGACGCCGCTGCCGCTCAGGCGGACGAGCGGCGGCGCGGGCGCCTGCGGGGCGGTGCCCGCAGTCTGCGGCTGGAGGGTCGGGTCGGTCTCGACCGTGACGTGCGTGAGGATCGAGTCCCCGCCGCCGCGCGGCGGGTCGACCCGCACGTTGCGCACGTTCCAGTGGAGCCAGGCGGTCGAGTCGCCGATCATGACCGGTCGCGCGAGCAACCGCAGCGCGGCGCGCACGCTCGCCGACTGGTCGGTCGCCGCCCGCACCACCGAATCGACGCTCGCGGGCAGTCGGTTCATGAGCCGTTGCTGGAGCTGTTCGTTGACGCGGTGCGTGAAATCGAGCCCCGGCGGCTCCGGGCGGCAGCTCCTGGCGAGGTGGGTGGGCAGCGCGTGGCAGCGCGTCTCGAGCGCCCAGTCGTCACGCCAGCCGAGCAGCGACGACACGCCCACGCTGCCGCCGAGCGGCGCGCTCGAGCTGCCGCAACTTGCGCTCTCGAGCCCCTTCTCGAGCACCTGCACCGACCACCCGATTCCCGCCGAGACGGTCAGGCTGTCGGCGCGGACATCGACCCGGAACGGCTCGCGACGCAGCCCCCCCCGCCAGCGCACCGGCCGCCCCTTCCACTCCGCCCCGGTCTCGCTCGCGTGCTCGGATTCCCCGGGCTCGACCTCGGCATCGAGCGGATCGGCGATGGCCGTGTCGACCCGGGTGGACGGCCGCAGTTCGCGCGGGAACGAACGTTCGAGCCCCGCGCGCACGGCCCCGAGCGGGAGCGCGAGCCGGAGCTCGACGAATGACGGCTCGACAGGAGCCGGACCGTTCGCGGGTGGGAGCGCCGGTGGTGGCATCGGCGGAATCGGCGTGCCGGCAAGCGCCGCGGTGGCGAGCGCGACGGACAGCGCCCCGAGGACGAGCGGGGCGCCGGGCCGGAAGCGCCCTCGGGGGGCGGTCTTCGAAAGACCGCCCCCCGAGGCAAGCGCTGCGACCGACTCCACCTGCGACGTTCTCACGCCACTAGCGATAGATGTCCTTGACCTTGCCCCAGGTACGCTTCTCCGTCTTGACGACGGGCGGGCAGTCCGTGCACGCCGCGACGATCGTGCCGCCGATCGTCGTGCACTGCCCCGCGGGCAGCACCTGGCAGGTGTAGATGCCCAGCGCGTCGTGCGTGCAGCACAGCTCCTGGTTGGGCTGCGAGATCAGGTCGGGTGCCTCGGGCCCGTCACCCGCCGGATAGTAGGTGATGTCCGTCTGCCCGCCGAACTCCCAGGTATGGAACCAACCGGTGCTGGTGGTGATGAGTCGAGGCAGCGTCGAGAACGAATACACCTCGGTCTGCCCGGGCATCGTTCCCCCGCCCACGTTGTCGGCGTAGTTCGGCAAGTCCCACTCCACGGGCTGGCCCGAGCAGCAGTTGATGAGCCACGGCGGGATGCCATCCGGCGCGGTGACGTTCGCGATGTCCGGGACGAACACCGGCAGGGCCAGCTCGAATCCCGAGAATCCGTTCGAGGTGCCCGGGGCCGGGTCGAACGTGAAGTTGTGCACCGTGTACACCCACTGGTACTTCGTGAAGTCACCAAGGTAGTTGTTGTGCACCTCCACCTTGATGGAGATCACGCCGTAGTTGTGCGTGTTCGAGAAGATGATCCCCGGCCCGAGCTGGCTCGTGCCGCGCTTGATCAGGGCACGGTTGGGATCCGGCGGCGGGATCTGCGGCGGATAGCTCGCGAACGCTCTTGCGGGGAGCAGCATGCCGACCGCGCCGGTCACCAGCAGCGCGATCGGTGAAGCGAACAGGCGGCGCCAGGATCGCATGGAGCGGCCTCCATCGACGCGTGGGGAAAGCAGCACCGGGGGCGGGTCTCGCGGTGCGCGCGGAGCGCGTGAACTCCACGCTCCGGACTTTCCGCCCGGGTCGGGGCCCGGGGCAAGGAAATTGTGTGAAATTCCCCATATCGGGAGGCGGCGACGTTCGGAGAACTCGAGCGCCGCGCCCGAGCGGGCGGGGCTGTTCCGGTTCGCGAGGCTAGTGCTCGAGGACGAGTTTTCTCGTGCTCAACTCGCCGCCGGCCTGGGCCCTGAGGATGAACATTCCTCCCGCCAGGCGGGCCCCGGACGCGTCGCGACCGTCCCAGGTGACGGTGTGCGGGCCGGCAGAGAGCACCTCGCCCGCGGCCAGCGTCCGCACCCGTCGGCCGCCCAGGTCGAAGACCTCGAGTTTCACCGCGCGCGCGGCGGGGAGGACGAACCGGATCTCGCTCGAGCCGCGCGAGGGATTCGGTCTCGGCGCGAGGAGCTGGAATCTCCCGGGGAGGCCGGACGGTGGCGGATTCGCGCCGAGGTAGGTCACCCCGCCGGTATTGAGCAGCACCGAAACGGTATTGACGTTGGAGTTGGCCGTCGCGAGGTCGAGGCGGCCGTCCCCGTTCAGGTCGCCGATCGCGAGCGACAGCGGCTGGTTCCCGGTCGAGAAGTCGCGCTTCGACTCGAACGTGCCGTTGCCGTTCCCGAGCAGCACGCTCACGGTGTTCGCGTAGCCGTTCAAGACCGCCAGGTCCTGGTTCCCGTCCCGGTCGAGGTCGGCGATCGCCACCGCGACCGGGGCGTCGCCGGTCGCGTACACGGGCCCGGAGCCGAACGACCCCGTGCCATTCCCCAGCAGCAGCTGCACCGCGTCGGCATTCTGGCCCGCGATCGCGATGTCCGCCTTCCCGTCGCCGTTCACGTCGCCGATCGCCACCGCGGACGGGCCGCCGCCCGTGAGCAGCGTGGTCACCTGCCCGAACGTGCCGTCCCCGTTCCCGAGCATGATCGTGATGGAGCCGCCCCCCAGGTTCGACACCACGAGATCGGGATTCGCGTCCGCATTCAGCCGCCCGACCGCCACGCAGGTCGGCCGGCTTCCCGTGTTGCGATCGATGCGGGGCCCGAACGTGCCCTGGCCGGTGCCGAGCAGCACCGAGACCGAGTTGCCGACGTTGTTCACTACCACCAGGTCGGGCCTGCCGTCCAGGTTCAGGTCCGCGATCGCGACATACACCGGCCCCTGGCCCGTGATGTAGTCCGACCGCGTGTCGAACGTCCCGTCCCCGTGGCCGAAGAACACCACGACGCTGTTCGTGATGTTGTTCGTCACCACGAGATCGAGGTCGCCGTCCCCGTTCACGTCGCCGAGCGCGACGAAGTTCGTCCCGCTCCCGGGGTCGAACTCGAGGTCGCTCCTCGCCCCCAGCGTGCCGTCGCCGGCACCGAGGAACAGTGAAACGGAATCCGAGCCGCGGTTCGCGACCGCGACGTCCGGCTTCCCGTCCCGGTTCACGTCCCCGATCGCCACGGAGGTGGGTCCGAGTTGCGTGCCGTACTCGTTCCGGGTGCCGAACGAGCCGTTGCCGTTCCCGAGCAGCACCGAGACCGCATCGGAGGTCTGGGCCGCCAGCACCAGGTCGCGCCGCCCGTCCGCGTTGACGTCCCCGACCGCCATCGAGCACGGGTGGGAGCCGGTGCCGAACGTCCCCCCCGCGGCGAGCGTGCCCTCGTGGTTGCCGAGCAACACGGTGATCATGTCGGAGAGATAGTCGGCCACCGCCAGGTCGGGCCGGCCGTCCCCGTTCAAGTCCGCGGCGACCACGCAGATCGGGTACGCCTCGGTCGCGTAGTCGGTCTGGGCGCCGAAGCCGCCCTTGCCGTCCCCGGGCAGGACGGAGAGTGTGTTGGAGCCCTCGTTCGCCACCGCCAGGTCGAGGTGGCCGTCCCCGTTCAGGTCCGCGATCGCCACCGAGAACGGGCTCGCGCCCGAGGTGAGGACGACGTTCGAGCCGAAGCTCCCGGTGCCGGTGCCGCGCAGCACGGTGATCGTGTTGGAGGTCGCGTTCGTGACCACCAGGTCGGGCTTCCCGTCCTCGTTCAGGTCCCCGATCGCGACGCACACGGGATCGACGCCGGTGACGAAGTCGTGCTTCGGGCCGAACGTGCCGGTGCCCGTGCCGAGCAGCACCGACACCGAATTGGAGCGTTCGTTCGCCACCACGAGATCCGGTTTCGAGTCCCCGTTCAGGTCGCCGATCGCGACGAAGAACGGCGCACTCCCGGTGGCGATGTCGTGTTTCGGGCCGAACGTGCCGTCGCCGTTCCCGAGCAGCACCGAGACGGTGTTGGAGCTGAGGTTCGCGACCACCAGATCGGGCCTGGCGTCGCCGTTCAAGTCCGCGATCGCCACCGAGATCGGACCGATCCCGGTGGGGTAGTCGTGCTTCACGTCGAACGTGCCGTCCCCGGTGCCGAGCAGCACCGAGACCACGTCGCCGGACTGGTTCGCCACCGCCACGTCGAGGAAGCCGTCCCCGTTCAGGTCCGCGGTCGCCACCGAGAACGGCCGGGTCCCGGTGTCGAACGAGAGGTACTCCGACGCGAAGAGCGGTGCGGCGCGGGCCGGACCCGGACGCACGAGGGCGGCGAGCGTCACGAGGAGTGCGAACGATGCGTGCCGCGCGAGCGTGAAGACGCCCGGATGCCTTGTGCGCGGCGATCCATCACGATCGATCATGGGCGCTGTGCTCCCGCGACTGGAGCGACGAGGTGGCGGAGGGAGATGAGCGAACAGTAGGCCCGCACCCCCGCCGGGCCAATGGGTATCCTGGCAATGCCGGCCCGCGGCCGTCCGGTGACCGGTGCCGGCCGGGACGGCGCCCGCCTCAGCTCGCCGCGGCCCCGTTCGCGCGGGTCACCCGCTCCAGCCGCACCGCCGTCCGCTTGTAGGCGGGCGTGTTCACCTTGTTGTCGCGGTGCGGGCCCAGGAGCCGGTTCACGTGCGCCGACGGCGTGTGGAACGTGGCGAACACCTCCCCGCGCTTCACGCGCGTGTCACGCCGCGCGGGCAGTCGCGCCTCGCCCCAGTGGCTCACGATCCGCAGCGTGTCGCCGTCGGCGATGCCCAGCTGGTCGGCGTCGTCCGGGTGCAGGTCGAGCGTGTCGATCGGGCGCAGCTCGAGGTTCTTCGTCTGGTCGGTCATCGTGCCGGCGTTGTACGCGTAGAGCGTGCGCCCGGTCACCAGCAGCAGCGGGAACTCGGCGTTCGGCTGTTCCTGGAGCGACTTCTGCTCCGGTCGCAGGAACGGTGCGCGGTCGCCGAGCGTGAACGTCCTGCTGTGGAGCCGCACGGTGCCGGGGTGCGACTCGTCCGGGCACGGCCACTGGATGCCGCCCTCGCGCTCCATCTTCGCGTACGAGATCCCGGCGCCCGCGGGCCATACCGAGCGCACCTCGTTCCAGATCTCCTCCGCGTCCTTGAAGTCGAAGCCCGTCATCCCCATGCGCTTCGCCACCTCGCAGACCGGGATCCAGTCGGCCACGGCCTCGCCCGCGGGCTCCACCGCCTTCCGGATGCGCTGCACGCGGCGCTCGCTGTTCATGAACGTGCCGTCTTTTTCGAAGCTCGCGGCCGCGGGCAGGAACACGGTGCCGATCGCGCGCGCGGTCTCGTTCATGAACAGGTCCTGCACCACCACGAGCGGCACCGTCTCGAGCACCTTCTGCGTACGCACGATGTCGGCGTGGCTCTGCATGATGTCGTAGCCGATGGCCCACAGCACGTCGAGCTTCCCGGCCTCGGCGGCCTCCACGATCTGCACCGCGTCGAGCCCGCGCTCCTTCGGCAGCTTGACGTTGTAGAACGTCTCGAACCGCGTGCGGGCCGCCTCGTTGGAGATCGGATCGTAGCCGGTGAAGTAATTGGGATCGCTGCCCATGTGCGCCGAGCCCTGGACGTTGTTCTGCCCGCGCAGCGGGTTGATGCCGGTGCCGGGCTTGCCGACGTTGCCGGTCAGGAGCGCCAGGTTCGAGAGCGCCACGATGCCCTCGGTGCCCTGCACGTTCTCGGTGAGCCCGAGCCCGTGGAACGAGATGCTCGGGCTGCCGGTCGCGTACATGCGCGCTGCGGCACGCACGAGCGTCGCCGGCACGCCGGTCGTCTTTTCCATGAGCTCGGGCCGGTAGCCCTTCAAGAACTCGGCATAGGCCGCGTAGCCTTCCGTGCGGCTCGCAATGAACTCGTCGTTCTGGAGCCCCTCTTCCACGATCACCGCCGCCATCGAGTGGAACATGGCCACGTTGGCGCCGGGCGTGATCGGGAGGTGGAGGTCCGCCAGCTGCGCCAGCCCCACCTTGCGCGGGTCGATGACGATGAGCCTGGCGCCCTTCCGAACGGCGCGCCGCAACCGCACGCCCACGACCGGGTGCGCCTCGAGCGCGTTGCTGCCGGAGATGAGGATGGTCTTCGCGACGTCGATGTCCTCGAACGCGCCCGTCGCCGCCCCGGTGCCGAAGCTCATGCGCATGGCCGCGGCGGTCGGCGCGTGACAGACGCGCGCGCAGCAGTCGATGTTGTGCGTCCCGAGGCCCGCGCGCACGAACTTCTGCGCCACGTAGTTCTCCTCGTTCGTCCCGCGCGCGCTCGAGAGCACCATCACCTTGTCGGCGCCGCGCTCGCGCACGGTCTTCGCGATGGTGTCGGCGATGTGCTGGAGCGCCTCGTTCCAGGTGACCCGCTTCCACTCGTTGCCGCGCTCGCGCACCATCGGGTAGCGGGCGCGCGCGTCGCTCTGGACGAACCCCCAGGCGTACCGGCCCTTGACGCAGGTGTGGCCCACGTTGGAGCGGCCCTCCGCCGACGGCAGCACCTGGACCAGCTTCCCGTCTTTCACACCGGCGACGATCTCGCAGCCCACGCCACAGTAGGCGCACACCGTCTTGGTCCATGAGGTCGGCCGACCCTGCTCGAGCACGGTGCGGTCGAGGATGGCGCCCGTGGGGCAGACGTCCGCGCACGCGCCGCACGAGACGCACGAGCTTTCCAGCATGCTCGGGCCGTCGGGGTGCACGAGCGTGCGCCAGCCGCGCTGCGCCACTTTCCATACCGACTCGCCCTGGATCTCGTCGCACACGCGCACGCAGCGCATGCAGGCGATGCACTGGTTCATGTCCACGTGCAGGTAGGGGTGCGAGTCGTCCACCAGCGTCGGGTCCGGCACGTAGCCGTTGGCCGAGACGCCGTACTTGGCCATGAGCGAGTGGAACGTCGCCGTGGGATCGTCCTTTACCGCCACGCCGGGGTAGCGGTGCGCGTGCATCTCGAGCACGAACTTGCGCGCGCCGTCCAGCCGGGCGTCCGCGGTCACGATGTTCATGCCGTCGGCGAGCGGCGTGACGCAGGCGGCCACGGGGGCGTCGCGCCCCTCGAGCTTCACCAGGCACATGCGGCAGGCGCCGCAGTTGGAGAGCCGGTCGTGCTGGCAGATGGTCGGCACGTCCGCGCCCGCGGCCCGGACGGCTTCGAGGATAGTGGCGCCGTCGGATTCGAACGGCCGCCCGTCCACAGTCACGTGCTTCATGGCATCTCCCTTTGGCGATCCGTCGCCGGCCACTCCCTGGAGAAAAGGGCTCCCGCCGGGCCGCCCGCGGCCGTCCCGGGCCGCGCGAGCCGACGTTCCGCCCGGCCCCTCTTCTTATATGGTACGGGGTTCCCGGGCGGTCACTGCTGCATTGTAGAGGAATTATCGGCCGGGGGAAGTCCGGAGCCGGGGTCGGGGTTGAGCCAACGGTCGGGTCAGTAGCGTTCGTCGCCCGCGCACCAGCGCCGGTTGCCCGGCCGTGCTGCGTCCCGCCCGGCCCCGCCTGCTAGAGTCGCCCGTCGCCCCCGTCCTTGCCACACCTGAGATGGCGCTGCGCCGCAGCCGAGCCCAGGGAGGAATGCAGATGAGACCCGGCCCCCGCACCGTGCTTGCCGCGACTTTGCTCGCGCTTGTCGCCTCCACCGCGATCGCCGCAATCCCCGCGCCGCCGCCCACGCGTGTCGAGGTCGTGCGCGACACGCTGCATGGCGTCGTCATCGAGGATCCGTATCGCTGGCTCGAGAACAAGGACGCGCCCGAAACGCGCGAGTGGGTCCGGGCGCAGATGGCGTTCACCATGGCGCAGCTGGGGAAGGTGGCGGGCCGCGACCAGGTCGTGGCCGCGCTCGCGAAATACAGCAAGGTGGACGCGCGCACCGTTCCCGTGCTGCGCGGAAAGCGGCTCTTCTTCACGATGCGGGCCGCCGACCAGCAGCAGGCCGTCCTCGCCCTGCGCGAGAGCGCGGACGGGTCGAACGTCGTCCTCGTGGACCCGAACCCCCTGTCGGCGGACCACACGACCAGCGTCAGCCTGATCACTGTCTCGCAGGACGGGAAGATGCTGATCTACGGCATCCGCAAGGGGGGCGAGGACGAGGTCGAGCTGCACCTCATGGACGTGGACAAGCGCGCCGAGCTGCCCGGCGGGCTGCCCAAGGCGCGCTACTTCGGCGTCAGCTTCGACAAGGGGAAGCAGGGCTTCTGGTACGCGCGCTGGGCGCCGGAGGGCTCGCGCATCCGCTACCACAAGCTGGGCGACGATCCCGCCCGCGACGCGCTCGTGTTCGGGGACGCCCTCGGGCCGACCGAGATCCCGAGCGCATCGCTCTCCGACAACGGGCGCTGGCTCCTGGTCCGCGTGTCCGTGGGCGCTTCGGGCGACGACACGCGCCTCTACTTGAAGAACGTCGAGAAGAACGGTCCCCTCGTGACGGTGGCCGACACGCTCCACAGCTCGCTGCAGGCGGAGATGGCCGGCGACCAGCTCGTGATCGAGACGAACTGGCAGGCGCCGAACCACCGCGTGCTGCTCGCCGACGCGAACAAGCCGCAGCCGCAGTACTGGAAGCCGATCGTGCCCGAGTCGCCCGACGCCGTGATCGAGAACGTGTCGCTCGCGGGCGGCCGGCTGTACGTGGGCGTGCTCCAGGACGTCGTGGCGCACCTGCGCGTCTATTCGCTGGACGGCACGGCGGGCGGCGAGGTGCCGCTGCCCGGCATGGGCAGCATCAGCGCCGTGAGCGGCGAGTGGGCGGGGAAGGAGGGCTACTTCCAGTTCGCCTCGTTCAACCGTCCGCCCACCATCTACCGCTACGACTTCACCTCCGGCAATGCCGCGCCGTGGTGGAGGTCGTCGGCCCCGTTCGACGCCGACGCCTACGACGTGCACCAGTTCTCCATCCACAGCACCGGCCGCGCCAAGGTGCCGTTTTTCGTGGTGTCGCGGAAGGGCCTCGCGTACGACGGCTCGCACAAGGTGCTGCTCACCGGCTACGGCGGCTTCGACATCAGCGTCACGCCCGTGTTCACGCCGTTCGTGGCCGCCTGGCTCGACCTGGGCGGCGTCTACGTGTCCGCGAACCTGCGCGGCGGCTCCGAGTACGGCGAGTCGTGGCACAGGGACGGCATGCTGGCGAACAAGCAGCACGTGTTCGACGACTTCCTGAACGTCACCCAGTGGCTGCTCGGCCGCGGCTACTGCCTCCGCTCCGGCCTGGCGATCACGGGCGGCAGCAACGGCGGCCTGCTGGTGGGCGCGGCCATGACGCAGCGCCCCGACCTCTACGGCGCGGTGCTCTGCCAGGTCCCGCTGCTGGACATGCTGCGCTACCAGAAGTTCCTGGTGGCGCGCTTCTGGGTGCCCGAGTACGGCTCGGCGGAGAATCCGGAGCAGTTCGACTGGCTGCGCGCCTACTCGCCGTACCAGAACGTGAGGAAGAACGTGAAGTACCCGTCGGTGATGTTCGTCTCCGGCGATTCGGACACACGGGTCGATCCGCTGCACGCCCGGAAGATGGCGGCGCTCATGCAGTCGCTGGGCGGCGAGAACCCCGTGCTGCTCCACTACGACGTTTCGAGCGGGCACGCGGGCGGTAAGAGCGTGGACAAGAGTATCGAGGACAACGCCGACCTGCTGCAGTTCCTGCGCTGGCGGCTGGGAATGGTCTCGCCGGCGCCCTGAGCATGCCGTAGCATTGAGGACATGCGCCTCGGCCGATTCCTGCTCGGATTACTGCTGGCGGGGCTCTGCGCCCCACGCGGCGCAGGCGCGGCCCGGCCGCTGTTCAAGGCGGACAGCGTGATGTACCCAACGCTGTCTGCGGCGCCCGCCGTCACGGCCACCGCCGATGTGAATCGCGACGGCGCTCCGGACCTGCTCGGCGTCCTTTCGTATAACACACTGCACTTCGGATCCGTCGACTACCTCGCGGTGTGGCTCGGCACGCCGACCGGCCTGAGCGATACCGCAGCAGTCTACCTGCTCGATTCCACGGAGTTAGGGATCACCCAGAACGATCTCCAGGTCGTGGACGTCGACGGCGATGGCTGGCCGGACGTCGTTGCGACCTCTGCAGATGGCCTCCAGCTCATGCGCAACCTGGGAAATGGCCGGTTCACTCCTGCGGGCGTGCTGGCGGACCCGGGCTTCGAGGCAGGGGCCCTGGCGGCGGGGGATCTCAACGGCGACGGCCGGGTGGATCTCGTGGTCACGAACGATCTCCGGAACACGGCAACGTGTTACCTGGGATCGGGCGGATTCTCATTCACACCCGGCCCCGTGCTCAGGACCCACGCCCATCCGAGCCGCGTCGGCATCGCGGACTTCAACCTGGATCACATCCCGGACCTGCTCGTCGGCGCCCAGGACACGTCGCAGGTGTTCTTCGGGAGCGCCGGGATGTCCTTCGTGGCCCGCGACATCGTCGCCCGGGAAGCGTTCCTGGCCGGCGACCTCGACGGGAACGGCGCGCCTGATGTGATCACGCGTGCGGCCGTGCTGCTCGGAGTGGGAAACGGGCAGTTCGCCACCCCCATCTTCCATGGTGTCGACACGCCGGTCACGACCGCCGATCTGGACGGCGACGGTGTGCTCGACCTGATCGGCATGCCCGGATCCGACGTCGGGCCCGCTCCGGCGATCCTCGTCGCGCGGGGGCTGGGAAATGGCCAGTTTGCACCGGCCGTGCCCTACCGCCGTGTCGCGGCTCGGAAGCAGGTGCCCGCGGTTGCGGACTACGACCATGATGGGTATCCGGACCTGAGCCTCGCTCCCACCGCGTACGGCTTTGTCTCCGTGCTGCGCGGCGCGGCCAGCGGGGCATTCGAGAGCGGGCGATTCGTCGCCACGCCCGAATCCCCGGATCGCATCGCGGCCGGGCGATTCAACGCGGATACCGTGATGGACGTGGTGCTGTGGAGCGGGGCCACCAACTCGATCCGCGTCATGCTCTCCGCGGGCTCGGGCAAGTACGAATTCACGCCCAGCCGCCCCACCACGGGGATCGTTAACGCGCTGGCCTGCACGGACCTCGATGGCGACGGGCGGGATGACGTCGTGGCGAGTTACTACTCCGGCCCGTCGTTCTCGGTCTGGCTGACGCAAACCGACGGCTCGCTGGGGCCGCGGCTGGATAGGACCGTCGCCAGCGACGTGAGCTCGATCAGGGACATGATCGCCCGGGACCTCGACGGAGACGGGCACGGGGACCTGTTCGTGACGGCGTACTCGACCTCGAACGCACTTTTCAGTTATCGGCTCCGGGGACTCGGGAACGGCTCATTCAGCAGTTCCGGTCAACTTCCCCACGTGCTGTACCCGGCGTTCGAGGACATGAACCGGGACGGGTGGCTGGACGTGGTCGGAACCGCTCAGCCGGAAGTTAATCCCTGCTTCCGCGAGCTGCTCGCGACCGCACCGGGCACGTTCAGCTCGTCCACCGTCCACGACTCCGGCAACGACGTCTTGGCATTGCACCTCGCCGGTGACCTCGATGAGGACGGCTCACCCGATGCGCTCGTCGATACCGATTCCGGGCTCATGCTGCTCCGGAACCTCGGTGACGGCACATTCGCGCCACGCACGCCCTTCACCGGCGGCGGCGGCACCGCGTTGATCGACCTGGACCACGATGGCCACGCCGACCTGCTCGCGGGCATGGGAAGCGGGGCGCTGATCCGGCGGGGCCTGGGTAGCGGCGCGTACGCACCGCTCATGGGCTTCGGCGCGGCTGCAGCCACCACGGGGCAGTGCCTGGCCACGGACCAGACCGGTGATGGGTTTCCCGATCTGTGGATCCCGGTGAAGGGTGGGCTCCTGCTGCTCGAGAATCGCGGCGGCTCCGAGCTGCTGGACGCTCCCCCGGTGCCTCGTCGCCCGACGGCGCTCGCGCTGCGCCTGCGACCGAACCCGTCTCATGGTTCGGTGAGCGCCTCGCTGTCGTTTCCCACTCCGGGACGAGCGACCGTCGAGGTCTACGGGATCGATGGGCGGCGCTGGTATTCGCACACGTTCGACGGACTCGCAGGGACATCAACAGTCGAGATCGGGAAGGGGGCTCCCCTGCCCACGGGGATCTACCTCGTGCGGGTGCGGCAAGGCGCCTCCTCCACATTGGGGCGGGTTGCGGTCATCAGATGACGCCGCGCAGGTGCTGGTCGCGCGTCGCTTCTCTATTCGATAACTCATTCCCTGGCCCATGACGCCCCGCGCGGCGAGGGTCGCGCCGCACGTCGGGCCACATCATGATTTCTTCGCCATGCCCTGATCCCGCCGTACCTTCCTCCGCGCGGCGCACCGCCGAGGGCTTCGGTCCGCTGGTCCCGGATCCCGGCGGCCTGCTCGATCTGTCGGCGGGGTTCCAGTACCGCGTGTTCTCCTCGGGCGTCCTCGACACCGACCGGCCGGCCGAATCGCGTTTCGGATCCGCGCTCACGAACGGCGAGCCCACACCGCCGCAGCACGACGGCATGGCCGCGCTCGCGGGCCCGGGCGGCGCCACCATCCTCGTCCGCAATCACGAGTTGAACCTGGACGACGCGCCCGCGGTGGACGTGGTGCCCGCACTCCCCTACGACCGGCTCACCGGAGGAGGCAGCACGACGCTGTGGGTGGACGGAGAGCGAAAGCTGGTGAAGTCGTTCCCCAGCCTGTCGGGCACGCCGCGGAATTGCGCCGACGGCAGGACGCCGTGGAACTCGTGGCTCACCGCCGAGGAGGCGACGCAGACGCCGGGCGAGAAGGATCCCGTGTACGCAGATCGGGATCCCGGGGTGACACAGCGACACGGCTACATCTTCAAGGTGGATGCGCGGAGCGAGCGGCTCGTGGAACCGATCTCGCTCAAATCGCTGCGCTGCTTCTGCCACGAGGCGGTCGCGATGGACCCGGCGACGGGGAGACTTGGTGCGCAGCGGCAAGCTCCACGCGCACACAGGGTTTCGCGCCCGGATGTGCGCAGTTGCGCGCATGGAGGGCATCGCGTTCGCCAACGGGAGCGTGTGCTTCTGCTGCACGAACGGCGGGCCGAGCCAGCTCGGCCAGGTCTTCCCGCTCGACCTGCGAAACGAGCGCCTTTCGCGCGTGGTCGAACGGGACGATGCTGCGACCCTCGATGGCCCCGACAACATCTGCGTCACGCCATCCGCGGATCTCGTCGTGTGCGAGGACAACCTGGCGAAGCGCGGGAACTTCGTCGTCGGAGTGACTTCCCGCGGAACGTGTTACCGTCTCGCGCGC
>CAYSWZ010000012.1:0-12950 GCA_964434945.1 uncultured bacterium
GCCGGCGCTGTGGCTGGTGCTCACACCTGCCGCTGCCGCGGGGCGGGCAGGGCGCTATCGTCGACGGGGCCCGTCGCTGCGCTCTCGCCCGTCTGCGGCCCGCCCTGCCCACCCCGCTCTCGAACGTGCTGGTGCGCAGAACGGCAACACGCTGGCCTCAATCGCGCGCCCTGCCCACCCCGCGGCAGCGGCAGGTGGTTGCACCCGAGAGACCGAGCGGATCAACCGCTACAGCCCGACCTCGATCCCCAGTCGGACGCTTCTTGGCGGACGCTGCAGCCGTGGGTCATCGACAGGAACCCAGCCGCCCTGGCCGGCGTTCAGGCGGGGGTCCCAGTAGGCGGCACCGCCGTTGCCCGTCAGCGTGCGGTAGCCGGCGTAGTCGTCGCGCGTCGAGTTGACGGTCGGGTTCGGGAAGCCCGCCACGCTCACGAAGGCGTCGCCGCGCGAATCGAACAGGTTGCGGATGTCGAGCAGCACGCGCGCGCCGTGGAGCTGCCTCGGCTCGAGTCGCAACGAGAGGTCGGTGCGTTCCACGGCCGGCAGTTGTCGCGAGTTGACGGCGCTCAGGTTGGGCTCCGTCCCGGGCGGCCCACCGCCGCTCGCGAGCGTGTCCATCGTCGGCGTCCAGCGTGCTCCGCCCGACAGCTGTGTCACCCACGCGAACGTGAACACGTGCGGCTCGCGCCAGACGGCGTCGAATCCGAGCATCGGCCCGTGGTCCCAGTCGAGCGGGTGCTCGCCGATCGGCAGCGGCCGGAACCCGAACGGGCTGCCGTAGTACCAGCCATCCGGGCTGGAGATCGTGCCGTCGGCGCTCATCTGCGTGTATCGCAGCGAGAACTCGCCCGAGAGAAATCGCCGGAGCGTGGACTGCGTTCCCTTCGCCGGCGTCGCGCCCGGCCGCGAGCCCGCGAGCAGCGCCACCTCGAAGCCGGTGGCATGTCCGTACTCCGAGTTGGCGTAACGGGGCCGGAACGTACCGCTGAAGTACGGATCGTTGACGATGCCGACCTGTCCGTACAGGTCGCGGTGGAAGACCGAGACCTGCAGCGACCAGCGCGCGTCGAACAGGTGCTTCACCCCCATCTGGTAGGTGACGAGTTCCCCGGGCTCGAGCGTCGGGCTGCCGAGCGGGCGCCGGCTGTAGACGAGCAGCCGGTCGTCCGCGAGAAAATCGCGCCCCGGCGGCTGGTGAATGCGTGCGTAGCTCGCCGAGAAGGCGTCGCGTGTGCCGAACGGCATCGCGAGCCCGAGCCGCGGCGACAGGGTCCAGACCGCCCCGGCGGCGCGCGCGGGCGGAAGCGGCTGGAACGTCGTGGGCGAGATCCCCTGCGGCGCCGAGGCGTCGCCCGCACTGAAGACCTGGAGCCGGAGCCCGGTGTTCCACACCAGCCCCTCGTGCTCGCCGCGGTGCTGTGCGTAGGCCCAGCCGCCCGGGGCGTGCGTGTGGTACGTGCGCAACGAGTCGATGAGCACACTCGTTGGCAGCACGCTGTCGAGTTCGTACGACTGGGCGACGTCGTACAACATGCCGCCGCCGAACTCGAACCGGCTGTTCGGGGACTGGAGATAGGAAGTCGAGATCGCCGCCTGCCAGCGGTCGGAACGTGACTGCTTGAAGTAGGGCCACTCGCCCGAGTAGGCGCGGAACGGATCGCGCTCCGGGTCCTGGTCCTGCCCGAAGCGGACCTTCTCGTCGGGGAGCAGGTTCCGCGGGTCACGCGTGAGCCCGGGCGAAGTGAGTTCGCTCCCGTGCTGCCAGCTCACGGCGGCATGCCACTGGACGCGCGAGCCGAACCGCGAGGTCTGGAGCGTGGCGATCAGCTGCCGCTTCTCGGTCATCGGCTGGTGGTCCGAAGCCCGGTAGAACGCGGCGATGCTGTCGAGCACCGGTGGGCAGAAATCGCAGGGAGCGAACTGCACGTAGGTGGTCACGCTGTCGTTCCAGCTCATCATCGGATCGTAGGGCTGCGTCACCACCCGCGAGCCCATGACCTCGAGCGACGCCGACCGCGGGTTCGCGACCGGAGCGAGCTTGACCCAGCCGAGCTCGTGATTGTCGTTTCGCCAGCCGAATCGCTGCCCGAGGATCTCCTCGCGTCCGCGCGACAGCCGCTGCGGCAGAAACTGGTCGTCGAGCCGTGCCTCGGCCGCGGCGACGATCCCGAGCCCGCCCACGCCGAGCGGTGTCGAGCCACGCCCGCCGAGCCAGTCGTATGCGGTGCCGATCCGGCCGGTGGACATCCAGCGCAGCGCGCCGCTCGGCCGCTCGGTGGGGTTCCAGGTCTTCAGGTCGATCACGCCCGCGAGCGAGCCGGCGTACTCGGCATCGAGTCCGCCCGCGAGCAGGTCGGCGCTCTGCACCGCCATGAGTGGCACCTCGGGGGCGCCGTCGCGCAGCGGCTCGTTGAGCGTCAGCCCGTTCAGCGTCCACTGCGTCTCGCCCGCGCGGCCGCCGCGGACGTGCAGGTCTTCTCCCACCGCAACGACACCGGGTTGCAGCCCGAGGATCTGGGTCAGGCTCGAGACGGGGAGGTCGCGCAGCGCATCGGACGTGACGACGTGCACCGTGGCGCTCGAGTGCATGTCGTGGACGCGCCCGGCGGACACTTCGATCGCGGGGAATCGCCGCACGATCCGGGTGGAATCGGGCGGGGGAGACGCGGCGGAGTCCACCGGGGAGACGGCAAGCAGCGCGGCCAGCAATGAGAACAAGCGTGCGGTCCTCTTCTCGAACGGTGCCCGGTACCGCGACAGTCTCGGCTCCTGAGCGCCGGCGGGTCAACAGCGGTGCACACGGACGCGCCATACGCCCGTCCGGGCTCGATTCGCAAGCCCGCGGCGCCGGGTTACCTTCCGGAGGCGAGGAACCTTGGTCGCGCTGGTTCGTCAAGATTCATGGAAAGGAGATCCCACTGGCCGACGCCGGGGAGCGCGAGCTGATTGCCGCCCTGCGGAAGAAGGACATGGCCGCCCTGGAGGAGTTGTTGCGACTGTTCGGGGGTCCCATGACGACGCTGGCGCGGAGCATGTTGCGCAATCCCGCCGAGGCGCAGGACGTGGTGGAGGAGGCTCTGGTTCGCGCACACGAGGCCGGTCCCGGATTCCGGGGCGAGCGCGGCGTGCGAACCTGGGTGCTCCGGATCACCGCGAACCTGTGTCGCGACCGGTTGCGGCGACGGCGCTTCATGGCGGCATCGCTCGACGGGCCGGCAGTGCCCGACGATCCGGCGCTGCGGTTCGAGCCGGTGGCCGGATGGGACGAAGCCATGGACCAGCGCGTGCTGGCGCTCCGGCTCGACGCCGCCATCGCGCGGCTGCCGTCGGATCAGCGCGAAGCGGTGGTGCTGCGGCACCGGCTGGGTCTCTCCTACGAAGACATGTGTGGCACACTCGGAGTGCCGCTCGGAACGATCAAGTCACGACTGGCCCGTGCGCTCGCGTCACTGCGCGAGGACCTGCGCGACATCACGAAGGAGTGGGAACGGTGAACGACACGCGCGAAGACCGGAACGAGCCGCGCTGGCTCCAGGTCGCGGCCACGCTGCGCGCAGAGCCCGACGCGGCGACCATGACGCGCGTGCGCGCACGGCTCGCCGCCCGCTCGGCAGGGCCGGGCTGGGTCCGCTGGCTGTCGCGCCCGGCCGTGCTGGCGGCGTCCGCGGGCCTGCTCGTGGCCAGCGCCTGGACCGGCAGCGTGCTGCTGTCGGCGAGCACCGGCAGCGCGGACGAGGACGCGTCGGTGATGAGCACGCTGCTCGGTGACGACGGGAGCTATGGCCTGCCGGTCGAGCCGGCCACCCCCGGCGGCGGAGCCGGCTCCGACAGCGGAGGAGTCTCACTGTGACGCGTGCGGCGATGATCGTGGCGGCCATCTCGGCGTTGTGCCTCGGCATCGCGCTCGGATTCATGGGCGGCGTGATGTTCTCGCGGCACATGCTGCTCGACGGCCGGCACCCCGAGATGGGTTCCGGCAGGCGCTCGTGGCACATGTTCCACCACGGCCCGCAGGGACCGCCCGGCACACCATCGCCGCGCATGCTGATGCCGCGCCTTCAGCGGTTGCTCGATCTCACCCCGGAGCAGGCGGACGCGATCCGCGCCGAGATCGAGCGCTCGCGGGGCGACTTCGCCCAGGTGCGCGACAGCCTGCACGCTCGCATCGAACGACACCTCACTCCGTCGCAGCGCGAACGCTGGCGCAGCATGGAGCGGAACCGATTCCCTGGCGGACCCGGCGGGCCCGACCCGCACAACCTCCGGGCTGAGCCCGGAAGAGAAGGAGAACAATCCCGATGAACCCGAGCAAACCTCTGGCGCTGGCGACAGCGCTGCTCCTGGCGCCGCTCCACGCGCGCGCACAACAGCCCTCGCAACCGGCACCTCGTGCCGCGGCCGGCACGGCCGTGGCGCCCGAGGCTCCCGTGGCCGACGAGGGCGCGTGGTTCGGCGATGACCCGCTCGCGTACGCTCTCGCGGGCGACTTCGACCTCGGCACCGGCGACCTGGACCAAGGTGATGGTGATGCACCGCCCGCGCTGGGCGACGGGTCGGGCCCGGATGACCCGAGCGGCGCCGCCGCAGGCGATGCGCAGTACGGACCAGGCGGCGGGGGAATGGGAATGCACCGCGGCGGCATGCGCGGCGGTCCCATGTTCCGGCGCCGGGGGGCGATGGGCATGCGCCTCCGGCTCGCGCAGCTCGACCTGACCGAGGCCCAGCGCACGAAACTGCGGGACCTCAATGACGCACACGCGCGCAAGGCGGTCCAGCGCCGTGCCGACCTGCAACTCGCACGCATGGACCTCCGGAAGCTCATGCGCGCCGACAAGCCGGACGCCGGAGCGGTGAATGCGCAGATCGACAAGCTCTCCCGGTTGCAGGCCGACGGGATGAAGTCGGCGTACGAGCTGCGCATGCAGGCCCGCGCCGTGCTCACGCCGGAACAGCTCAAGAAGCTGCAGGCGCCGATGGACCCGATGATGATGCGCCACGGCAGGATGGGCACTCCGGACGGCGGTTCGAAGGACTGAGACCGCGTTTCTCATCACTTCGCACCACGAGCGGCGGCCGGGTCAGCAGCCCGACCGCCGGTCGTTTGCGCCAATACGCCGCAGTGGCGATGCGCAATCCCGCGCAGCGCATCCTGCACCCCGGCGCGACGGCCGCCGGAGCCACCGGAGCCGCCAACGTATTGCGGATTCGTGCGACGGCGGGCCCGGGACGCCAGGACTGGGCCATCGTCCCCGCCGTCGCGCGGACGGTCCAGCGAATCGCGGGGCGGCGCTGCGCCGAAGCCCCCAACTCGTGGACTGGCCCGTTTCTTCCAATGAGAAGCAGGTGTCCCGATCGTGGGGAGAGGGACGAGTCGGAGGCGAAGAGAGAGCGCTTCCGACATCGAGGCCGGTGGCGCGCACGACGCGCTCCGGCCACCGGGGGGAGTGAGCCCCCCGGGGACGTACCAAGTCGCATGCGGTGGGCGCAGGCTTCGAGCCTCGCTCACCGCCCGGTCCGAGGGCAGTGCGGGCGGCCACTCCGCGAGGGCGGACGTGGCCGCGATGCGTTTCACCTCGTTTGACGCCCACTGCCCCGCGCCCGTAACCTGTTGCCCGAACGTTTGCAGCACCCGGCAGGGCGACGGGCCCGCCGGCTCCCGGGACCCCTTCCAGTTCTGGCGTCCCCGCGCTCCGAGAGCGCAAGCCCCTATGCCCTTCTCATTCAGCCTCGAAGCCCAGGACCAGGCCACCGGCGCGCGCGCCGGCCGCTTCCGCACGCGCCATGGCGAGGTGCTCACGCCGGCGTTCCTGCCGGTCGGCACCGCGGGCTCTGTGAAGACGCTCACGCCCGACGATCTCACGACCGCCGGGTGCGACATCGTGCTCGCCAACACCTATCACCTGATGCTGCGCCCCGGCGTCGGCACGGTGCGCGACATGGGCGGACTGCATCGGTTCATGGGCTGGGACGGCGCGATCCTCACCGACAGCGGCGGCTTCCAGGTCATGAGCCTGACCGACTTGAATCGGGTGGAGGAAACGGGCGTCGAGTTCCGCTCCCATCTCGACGGGTCCCGGCACATGCTCTCGCCCGAGGGGGCGATCCAGGTGCAGGACGGGCTCGGCACCGACGTCGCGATGTCGTTCGACCACCTCGTCCGCCTGCCCGCGCCGCCCGCGGAGGTGCAGGAAGCGGTGTCCCGGACCGTGCGCTGGGCGCAGCGCGGGCTCGACGAGCGCACCCGCCTGCGCGAGCAGGGCCGCGGCGAGATGGCACTGTTCGGGATCAACCAGGGCGGGACCGACGCGCGCGAACGCGCGCGGTGCTTCGCGGAGCTGGGCGCGATGCCGTTCGACGGTTTCGCGCTCGGCGGACTGTGGGTCGGGGAAGGGCGCACGCTCGGCCTCGAGATGGTCGAGCGCGACTGCGCCGAGTTCCCGCGCGACAAGCCGCGCTACCTGATGGGCGTCGGGCACCCGGTCGACGTGGTCGAGGCCGTCGCGCGCGGTGTGGACATGATGGACTGCGTGCTGCCGACGCGGAACGCGCGGCGCGGCACCGTGTTCATCGGCAGCGGACGGCTGGTGGTGCGGAACGCCGCCTACGCGCGGGACGAGCGGCCGCTCGACCCCGAGTGCGACTGCTCCACCTGCCGGAAGTTCACGCGCGCCTACCTGCGGCACCTGTTCGTGTCGGGCGAGCTGCTCGGCATGCGGCTCGCGTCGGTGCACGCCGTGCATCACATGGTGTCGCTGGTTCGCCGCGCACGCGCCGCCATCCGGGAAGGCCGGTACGCGGCATTCCGTTCGCAGTTCCTCGAGCAGTTCGCGAGCGGCGAGACGCTCGCACGGGCCGCGTCATGACGCACGCGGCCCGACCACTCCACCGAAAGGATCCGGCATGCTGTTGACGAACGCAGTCGCACAGGCGGCGGGAGCCCCGCTCGCAGATTCCTCGCCCATGGCACAGTTCTTCGGCGGCGGTCTGAGCTTCCCCGTGATGATGGGACTCATGTTCGCCATCCTCTACTTCATGGTGATCCGGCCCCAGAGCAACGAGCGGAAGAAGCTGCAGAAGCAGATCGACGCGCTGAAGAAGGGCGACCGGGTGCTCACCTCGAGCGGGATCTTCGCCACCGTGGTGAGCATCGAAGCCGACCGCGCCGTGCTGCGGATCGCGGAAGAGACCAAGGTCGAGTTCGCGAAGAGCGCCATCGCCCAGGTCCTCAGCGAAGGGAAGTGACGATGCCGCTGCGACCCGTCCGCATCTACGGCGACCCGGTGCTGCGCCAGAAGGCGCGCGAGATCCGCGAGTTCGACGACTCGCTGCGCGCGCTGGTGACCGACCTGTTCGAGACCATGCACGCCTACCAGGGCGTCGGGCTGGCCGCGAACCAGGTGGGCGTGGCGCAGCGCGTGTTCGTGGTGGACGTGCCGCTCGCGGACGGCTCGCACGACCGGTTCGCGGTGGTGAACCCGGTGATCAGCGAACGGAAGGGAAAGCAGGTGGACGAAGAAGGCTGCCTGTCCATGCCGGGCATCACCGAGGACGTCCAGCGCGCCCTCTCGGTGCGGTTGCGGGGCTCCGACGAGCACGGCCGGCCCCTGGACCGGGTGGTCGAGGGTTTCCTCGCGCGCGCGATCCAGCACGAGACCGACCACCTGGACGGCGTGCTGTTCACCGACCGGTTATCGCCGTTGAAGAAGCAGTTCATGCGGCGCGACCTCGATGCGCTGGCGCGCGGCGAGCTGCCCGATGGCTACCACCCGGGCAGCGACAAGGGGGCCGTCTGAAGCCGCGTGTCGTGTTCCTGGGCACGCCCGCGTTCGCGGTGCCGTCGCTGCGGGCGGTGGCCGGGGCGTGCGACGTCGTGCGCGTGGTGACGCAGCCGGACCGGCCCCGTGGCCGCGGGCAGCACACGTCCGAATCGCCCGTTGCCGGCGTCGCGGGCGAGCTGGAGTTGCCGGTCATGCGCCCCGCCGACATGAGGGCCCCCGCGGTGCGCGACGAACTCGCCGCGCTCGACGCCGACGTGTTCGCGGTCGTGGCGTTCGGGTCCATCCTGACGCCGGCCGTGCTGGCGCTGCCGCGCGCGGGCTGCGTGAACCTGCACGGTTCGCTCCTGCCCGACTACCGCGGCGCGGCCCCGGTGCAGCGTGCGCTCTGGGACGGTCGCGCCGAGACCGGAGTTTGCACGCTGTTCATGGACGAGGGGATCGACACCGGCGACGTGATCCGCTGCGCACGTGCGGAGGTGCGCGAGGACGACGATGCCGCCTCGCTCGCGGCGCGGCTGGCCGAACTCGGCGCCCCGCTTCTCGCCGAGAGTGTGTGCCTCGCCGCCGAGGCGCGCGCCCCGCGGACGCCGCAGGACCGCGGCGCCGGCAGCTACGCGAAGAAACTGCGCAAGGAGGACGGTGTCGTCGACTGGGCGCTTCCGGCACGCACGGTGTGGGCGCACGCCCGCGCGGTGACGCCCTGGCCCGGGGCCACGACCGCGTTCCGCGGCAGGCGGCTCCAGATCCTGCGTTCGCGCCCGGAGGCGGAACCGATCGCCGCCGCGCCCGGGACGCTGTTGCGGAGTGACCACGAAGGCATTCGGGTGGCGTGCGCCGATGGCGTGCTGCTCGTGACCAGGCTCAAGCCGGAGGGGCGCGCGGAACTCGACGCCGCCAAGTGGGCGCGCGGAGCGCGCCCGCAACCGGACGAACGGTTCGAGGAACTTTGGGAGTCGACCAGGTGACCAGCGAGAGACGAACGGGAGCGACACCCGCACCCCGGCCCGCGAGTGGCGGCAGACCACGCGCGGGCACGGCGCCGGCGCGGCCGCGCAGTGGCAGTGGCGGACCGCGCGCGGATGCGGCGCGCGGACGCACGACAGGCTCATCGCGCGAGCGGTTCACGCCGCGGGGCAGGGCTCCCGGCGTGTCGTTCAAGCCGCGCCCGCGCCCGCCGGGGGCTGTGCGCGAGAGCGATGCACCGCGTGGCCGGGTCGAACGTCCGGCGCGCGAAGGCTACGCGCCGCGTGGCCGCGGCGAGGGTCCGCCTCGGACCGGCGGGTTGAAGCCGCGCCCGCGTCCGTCGGGTCCGCCGCGCGAAGGCTACACACCGCGGGGTCGCAGCGAGAGTCCGCCTCGGAACGCTGGGTTCCGGCCGCGCCCGCGTCCGGGTGCTTCCCGGCCCGATTCGCGACCCGGCCGAGCGGAGGCACCGCGCGGCCGCAGTGAAGGTGCGCCTCGGTCCGGGGGCTTCACGCCCCGCCCCGAACGCCAGCGCTCGTACGTGCGCCGCGACGGTTCGCAGGCGCCCTCCGGCCGCGGGTTCACACCGCGTCCAGGCCCCGGTGCCGCGCGCGCTCCACTCGACCGTCCGAAGTTCGAACGTCCGAAATCCGAACGCCCGAAGTACGAACGCCCGAAGTTCGAGCCCCCGAAGTACGAACGCCCGAAGTACGAGCGTCCCCGCGATGAGCGCCCGCGTGACGATCGCGCGCCGCTCCATGACGAGGGCGGCGACCAGACCGGCGCTGTGAATCGTTCGCGCCCCGTGTATCCGCAGGGGCCCGCGGTGCGCTGGCGTCGCGATGGCAAGCCGTCCCAGCGCCCGAATGCGTGGGCCACGCCGCGCACCGGCGACCACCCGGACTCGCGCCATGGCGGGCCCGGCGTGCGCGACGAGCGCGCGGGCGGGCGTGGCGCCAACGGTGCGCGGAACGATCGTCGCGCGTTCCCGCCCGTGAGCACCGATGGTCCGTCGCTGCCGGCGGATCCGCGCGAGGCCGCGCTGCGCATCCTGCACGCGGTGGACACGCGCAGCGCGTTCAGCGACCGGTTGCTGGATGGCGCGCACGCGCGTCCGGGCGCCGACCCGCGCGACCGCGCGCTCCTCCACGAGCTGGTGAAGGGCACGCTCCGCTGGCGCGGACGCCTCGACGCGGCGCTCGACGTGCGCGTGCACGTGGGACTCGCGAACACGCAGCCCTGGATCCGCAACATCCTGCGGCTCGGCGCCTACCAGATCCTGTTCCTCGACCGCGTGCCGATGCACGCGGCCGTGGACGAATCCGTGAAGCTGGCGCACAAGTACGCGCACCCGGGCGCGGCCGGGCTCGTCAACAGCGTGTTGCGGCGCCTGGCCGAGGAACGCGCCACGATCACCTGGCCCGAGGGCGACGACGCCCCGTCGCTCGCGGCGTGGGGCTCGCACCCGCTGTGGATCGTCGAGCGCTGGCTCGCGCGTTTCGGGCCGGCGGAGACGCGTGCGCTGCTCGTGGCCGACAATCGCACCGTGCCCACCGGGCTCCGCGCGAACACGCTCCGGAACTCGCGCGAGCAGCTGGTCGAGCTCCTCGCACGCGAGGGCGTGGAGGCCAGGCTCGCAGACCTCTCACCCGACCTCGTGTGGGTGGAAGGGCACCACTCACCCGGCGCGCTCCACTGCTTCCGCGCGGGCCTGTGCACGGCGCAGGACGAGAGCGAGGCTCTGGTCGGCCGCGTCGTGGCGCCGAAGGCGCACGAGCGCGTGCTCGACATGTGCGCCGCCCCGGGCGGCAAGAGCACGCACCTCGCCGAGTTGATGGGAGACGAGGGCGAGGTGTGGGCGCTCGAGCGCGATGCGCACCGCGTCGAGACGCTGCGCACGACGCTCGAACGCCTGGGGATGCACTCCGTGCACGTCGTGCACGGCGACGGCTGCGCGTACGCGTTCCCGATGCCGTTCGATCGCGTGCTCGTGGACGCGCCCTGCAGCGGCATGGGAGTGCTCGCGCGCCGCGCGGACGCGCGCTGGCGGAAGGGACCCGAGGTGCTGGCCGAGATGCCGCCGGTGCAACTGGAGCTGTTGCGCGCCGCGGCGCGACACCTGTCGCCGGGCGGACGGCTCGTCTACAGCGTATGCTCGTTCGAGCCCGAGGAGACCGATCACGTGGTGGCGCGGTTCCTCACCGAGCACCCGGGCTGGGCGGTCGAGAGCGTGGCGGGCGCGGTGCCGGACGCCGTGGTGACCCCGGAAGGTTTCATGCGCGTGCTGCCGCACCGGCACGGGTGCGACGGCGCCTTCGCGGTCCGGCTGCGGAAGCCATGAGCGGGCCCGGCGCCGCCGCCGGGCGCCCACCGCAGCGGCCCCGGCGCGTGCGCGACACGCTGGTCACGCTGGGAGTGGGGCTGCTGGCGTTCGTCGTCGGCCTGACGCTCTTCAACAGCCTGCTGATGCCGCGCTTCATCCATCGCGAGGGCGAAGTCCGCGTGCCCGACCTCACCAACCTCACCGTGGAACAGGCCGAGAAGGTGCTCGCGCCCACCGGACTGCCGCTGTCGCGGGCCGGCGAGCGATTCGCCCCGGAGGTTCCGCGCGGCGGCATCGTTCAGCAGGACCCGGTGGCGGGCACGATCGTGCGCGCGCGGCGGCGGGTGACGGTGACGGTCAGCCTCGGCGAGGAGTTCAGCTCGGTGCCGGAGCTGTTCGGCGAGACGCGGCGCGGGGCGGAGCTGCTGCTCGACCACAACGGCCTCCGGGTCGGCGGGATCACGCGCGCGCCCAGCGACGCGGTGGGCGAGGGGCTCGTCGTCGCGACCGATCCGCCCGCCGAGAGCGTGCTGCCGCACGGCGCCCCGGTGGCGCTGCTCCTCTCCACCGGGCTCGACCAGGACGTGTTCGTGATGCCCGACCTCGCCGGCCGCGAGATCGGCCACGCCCGGCAGCAGCTCGAGGCGCTGGGATTCCGGGTGCTGTCCCCGCCCGCCGGGCCGAGCAGCGGTCCGATCGTGATGCAGGACCCGCCGGCGGGCTCCCGGCTCACGCACGAGATGAGCATCACGTTGCAGGCCGCCGGACGCCTGATCCGGTAGCTTGCTCTTGCGGCGCGCGGGCGGCACCATGACGCTGTCCCCTCCCGGAGCCCACATGACCGCACGCCCGCCGATCGCAGCCGCCAGCATCCTGTCCGCCGACTTCTCGCGCCTCGGGGAGGAGCTCGCCATCGTGGACCCCGAGCGCGACTGGGTGCACTGCGACATCATGGATCACCGGTTCGTGCCGAACCTCACGTTCGGTCCGCTCATCGTCGCCGCCACCCGCAAGCTGACCCGCGCGTGGGTCGACGTGCACCTGATGGTCGAGCGTCCGTGGCTCATGGTGGACGGCTTCCGCGCCGCGGGCGCGGACTCGATCAGCGTGCACCTCGAGGCCGCGCCGCAGACGCGCGAGGTGCTGCGCCAGATCCGCGCCACGGGCGCGAAAGCCGGCCTCGCGATCAAGCCCGGCACGCCGTTCGCTGCTGCGGCGCCGTATCTCCCGGACCTCGATATCTTCCTCGTCATGACCGTGGAGCCCGGTTTCGGCGGGCAGTCGTTCATCTCCGAGATGCTGGAGAAGGTGAAGGCTGCGCGCGCCGAGCGCGAGAAGAAGCAGCTCCGGTTCGTGATCGAGGTGGACGGCGGGATCACGGAGGCGACGGGTCGGACGGCTCGTGCCGCCGGCGCGGACGTGTTCGTGGCGGGGAACGCCGTGTTCAAGGCGCCCGACACGCGCGCGGCGCTGGCGGGATTGAGGGCGGCGATCGCGGGGTAGGGCTCGACCGTCGGGGCCCGACCGCGCCGCGTGCTGATCGGGATTGCGCCTGCCCGGGCTGCGGAGGATGATTTCCCCCGCAGGCGCTTGCACGCGACGCCCGCGGCACGCCTTGCCCCATGTTCGAGGGGGTCGCATGCGCCTCGTTGCGCCGAACCGGGTTGCGCTGCTGGCGCTGGCGCCCATCGCCACGTCGACGCCTGCGGGGGCCGAGCCATCGCCTGCGAACTCGATCACCCCGCCATGCCTCTCGCTGGTCGGGATCTCCGGAAACGTTCCAGCCCATGGCGCGGGCGCGTTCCAGGTCGTCGTCCGCGACCTCGCGAACAATCCTGCCGTGGGCGAGCACGTGGTGATCGATCTGTCCGGAGGCCCGGATCTGC
>CAYSWZ010000013.1:0-10020 GCA_964434945.1 uncultured bacterium
CCCCCTACCGTGGCGTGGCCGCCGCCGAACAGGATCGGGTAAACGCGTAAGGGCGCGCGCTGGCAGACTCCGCGCAGTGGAACGACTTCCCCGCGGCCGTCACGGCCTTTCCCCCGAGTTCGTCGCACAGAAACGAAGAGGACCCGTGGCGTGGGCCACGGATCCTCGACTCGGTGGAGATGGAACTCGTCAGACGTGTCGCGAGACCAGCGCCGCGAGCTCCGCCTTGGGGCGGTTTCCCATGATGCGCTCGACCATCTCGCCGTTCTTGAACACCATCAACGTCGGGATCGAGCCCACGCCGTACTTGATCGCCACCTGCTGCTCCTCGTCCGTGTTGAGCTTCACGACCTTGACCTTGCCCTGGAACTCCTGCGCGATGGCGTCGACCGCAGGGCCCACGGCGCGGCAGGGACCGCACCAGGGTGCCCAGAAATCCACGAGAACCGGGGTGCCCGCCTTGAGGACCTCGGAGTCGAAATTGGCGTCAGTGACCGGAATTGCGTTCGACATGGACTCTCCAGAAATACGGGTCGCGGCCGGAGGGACAAGTGACGATGCCCGGAGCGTGGGTTGCCGTGGTGGCACCCGCCGGGATGGCCGGCAATCGGTCCTTCCGATGCAAGCCAGCCGTTCGGGATGCTCGCGGAAACGCGGCAGTACGGGCAGAATAGGCGGGCTGACAATGAATCGTCAACGCGCTCGACACGCGCCGCAGTCCGCCCCGGTCGCTCCCGGTTACGCTGTCCCCTTCCCCGCCAAGGCGCGCTGAATGATCCCGCTGCGAGACGACAATCCCACCCGCCGCGTCCCGATCGTGACCCGCCTGCTGATCGTGATGAACGTGCTGGTGTTCCTCCTCGAGCTCTCGCAGGGCGACGGGATGCAGGAGTTCCTGCGCAACTGGGGCGTGGTGCCCGGCCGCCTGTTCGCGTCGTTGACCGGCGAGACCTCGCTGCCGCTCGAGCTGAGCACGGTATTCACCTCGCTGTTCCTGCACGGGAGCTGGCTGCACCTCATCGGGAACATGTGGTACCTGTGGATCTTCGGCGACAACGTCGAAGACCGCATGGGCTCCTGGCGCTTCCTCGGCTTCTACCTGTCCGCGGGGTTCGTCGCCGCGCTGCTCCATTCCGCGGTCCAGCCCGGATCGCCGATCCCCACCGTCGGCGCGAGCGGCGCCATCGCCGGCGTGCTCGGCGCCTACGCGCTGGCGTTTCCGCGCGCGCGCGTGATGACGCTGATCCCGCTGTTCTTCTTCTTCCAGATCGTCGCGATCCCGGCGCTGGTCGTGCTCGGCGTCTGGTTCGTGTTCCAGTTCGTCGCCGGCACCATGTCGCTCGGCGCCGGTGCCGGCAGCGGCGGCGTCGCGTGGTGGGCGCACATCGCCGGGTTCGCGTACGGGTTCGTGGTCATGGGCATCGTGACCCGGCGGCAACGCGCGCAAGGGATTCTGGTCGACTAGCCGATCCCGCTGCGCGGCCCGCTCAGCGAACGAGGGCAGAACTCGTCGTGAATCCCGACTTCACGAACTCCGTGACGCGCCGCGTGCTCCGGCCGGCGACCCGGTCGTGGATCGTGATCTCGAGCCGGTAGCGCCCGGGCGGAAGCGATTGCGCCGGGACCGTCACGTACTGGCGCCGGGTCGGCCCGATGCCCTGCTCCGAGCTCTTGACCGTGATCTGGTCCGACCACTGCCGCGAGAAGAGCCGCCGGAACCATGGCCGCGTGTCCGCCCGCAGCGGCTCGACCTTGTACTCGTACTCGAACCGGGTTTCGCCCGCGGCATCGGGCTGCAGGTGATACACCTCGAAGTACGCGAGCAGCGGTTCCTCGGCGCCGATGCGGGCGTCCAGGTTCGGGTCGAGCCGCACCGCACCCGGGAGCGGCGAGACGTCGAGCGGCCCGCACAGCAGCACCACATCGCTCATCGTGACCCGCCCGGAGACGGCCGCGAGGTCGTGTTGGACCCGGAGCACGCCGCGGGCGCTGTCGCCCTCGCTCACCGAGAGCCCCAGCCGGTAGGAGCCCGCGGGAAGGTCGAACGCGAAGTCGCCGGCGCGAAGCTCGACGGGGTCGCAGCGCGACGCCGACAACGCCCGCGACGAGCGCGCGACCTCGCGCTCGCTGGAATCGATCACCACGCACTCGGCAACGAGCGCCTGGTCCGGCGAGGCCGGCACGGCGACGTGCGCGAGCAGTCGCGGGCCGCGCTCGCCCTCGAACGTGCTGACGAGGCCGTTCACCTCGAGCGGCTGGACCCCGGGGGGAAGCGCCTTGAACGCGGCCCGCCCACCGTTCGTCGCCAGGAGCCCGTTTCGCGCCAGTGCGGCCGGATCCGGGACCGGATCGGTGTCCCGGTACGGATCGCGGGGCAGTTCGTAATTCCCGGAGATGGCCAGGTCCTCGAGCACCACGCTCATCCCGAGCCTCGGGTAGTCCCAGATCTGGGTGTGCATCGGGTACCACATGGGATCCGCGTCGCCGATGTAGCGCACGCCGTTCATGCCGTCGGAGAACAGGTTGTCGCGGGTATTCGGCCGGCGTGCGAGGGGAATCCCCGCAGGCTGGTAGCCGACGTGCTCGGGGGAGCCGTAGCGCGTGTAGAGCTCCGCGCGCATGTCCCAGTGCGGCGACCACGGATCGCTGAACAGCAGCACGGCGTGCGCGACCCGTGCCCAGTATTCGACCCGCGCCTCGTTGGTCCGCGTCGTGGGATCGGGATCGCTCTCGCTCCAGAACCGGCGCGTGAACTCGGCCCGTTCGACCGGTGTCATGTCCGCGAGCCGGTCCCCGTCGGCCTTCGGCACCAGGGACGTGACGTCGCGAAAGCGCGCGGCCAGCGGCGGCGCCAGCCGCCCGATGGCGAGCGTGAACAGACTCTCCGCCTCGGCCACGCGTCCCGTGTGGTAGTCGAGATAGGCGCTCGCGAGCGGCGCGCCGCCTCCGTCGGGATCGGCCGCGAGCGCGAGCCGGGCGCAGATCGCCGCGCCGGGCGCATCGCCCTGCTCGACGCGCATCACCGAGAGCGCGGTCCACGCCTCGGCCCGGTCCGGCTGGAGCCGGGCGCAGTTGCCGAAGCACTCGATCGTCCTCCCGAGCGATGCGGGCGCGAGCGTCGCGAGCCAGTCCCGCTTCCACACCTGCCCGAGGCCGTACCAGGCGTCGGCGTTCGCGGGCTCCAGCCGGGTGATGCGCTCGAAGGTCTCCATCGCATCGTGCGTGAACCCGGCGTCGAGGTAGGCGCGGCCCAGCTCCCCGAGCACCCGGGTGTCGTGCGGAGCGAGCAGTGCCGCCTGCTCGAGCTCGCGCAGCGCGATGCGGCGCTGCCCGAGGCTGCCCTCGGAATAGCGGTTGCGGCCGTCGCGCACCAGTTCCTGCGCCTCGGGGCCGCGGTCCTTCGCGTGGCCCTCCGCGGCGGACGGCAGCAGCACGAGCGAGGCGGCGAACAGGATCCAGAGCGGGCTCTGCATGGCTGGCGTGCGTCCGATTTCCCCGGCCGGGGTCGCGATCGCGACCGAGGCTAGCGCACGCGGCGCCGCGAATCCCAATGGATTCTCACCGCGGGGCGCGGCCAGGTGGCCGCGGGCCGCCTTCCCCGCGCCCGCCCACTGCCCTAATCTCGCTGTCCCGCGCCCGGCGCGGGCGGCGCGCGCCCCGCTCCCGGCCGCGATTCACGAACCGTTTCCGGAGGACAACCCCCAGTGCGCTCCGACCTCGATCGGCTCATGCAGCAGCGTGGCCTCGCCGGCCTCGTCGTGCTGGCGCTCGACCGCTACAGCCCCGCCTTCTACTACGCGACCGGGCAGAAGATCCATCACGGCTTCTACGTGCGCACCGCAGACGGCCGCGCGCACCTCGTCCACGACCCGATGGAGCGCGACCAGGCGGCGCTCGTCGGCTGCGAGACGTCCTCCTACGCGCAGCGCGGATTCCTGCAGCGGGTGAAGTCCGCGGACTCGCAGGCGAAGGCGCTCGGGGAACTGGTGAGCGAGGTCACGGGCGAACTCGGCATGTCGGGCCGCGTCGCATTCGCGGGTGAAGTGCCGCTCGGCTACGGCTGGCTGATGCTCGACCATGTGAAGCGGCTCTCGCCCGCGCTCGAGGTGGACTCGGCCCAGCCGGACGTCCTGAGCGTGGCGAGCATGACCAAGACCGAAGACGAGCTGGCCAAGATCCGCCACTGCTCGAACGGCGCGGTCGAGGCCATGAAGCGCGTGCGCGACGAGCTGGCGTCCCTGCGGCGGAACGGCGAGGGGTTCACCACCGCGGACGGCGAACGCGCCACGCTCGGGCACCTGCGGCGTCTCCTCCACCGGACGTTCGCGGAGTTCGGTCTCGCCGAGGACGGCGAGAGCATCGTGGCGCAGGGACGCGACGCCGGCGTGCCGCACAATCGCGGCAACGACGACGACGCGATCCGCGCGGGCGCCCCGATCCTCGTCGACATCTTCCCGGGAGAGGCCGGCGGCGGCTACCACACCGACATGACGCGCACGTTCTGCCTCGGACCGGCGCCCGAGCCGCTGAAGAAGGTGTACCGCGAGTGCCGCGAGGCGTTCGACACCGCCATGTCGCGGATGCACGGCGGGGAGCCGTGCCGCGGCTACCAGGAGCTGGTGTGCGACGTGTTCGAACGCCAGGGGCACGCCACGGTGCGCGCCGACCAGGGCGTCGAGGAGGGCTACGTGCACGGGCTCGGTCACGGCGTCGGACTGGCGGTGCACGAAGGGCCGCGCCTCGGCGGGCCGCCCACGAACACCGCGCTCCTCGAACCCGGTCACGTGGTCTCGGTGGAACCGGGGCTTTACTACCCCTCGCGGGGGCTCGGGGTCCGGATCGAGGACCTGGTCGCCGTGAAGCGCGACGGCAGCATCGAGAATCTCACGCCCGCACCCTACGAGCTGGAGATCCCGATCCGCTCATGAAGACCACCTCCCACGAGGTCACGCCGCCGCCGGGGCACGAACGCGTCATCCTGGTCGGCCACGCACGCGGCGCCCGCGCCGCACGCGGCTCGGAGCGCCAGGACAGCGAGCGCTCGCTGGACGAGCTGGCGCTGCTCGCCGACACCGCCGGCGCGATCGTCGCCGACAGGTTGCTGCAGCGGCGCGGCACGATCCACCCGGGGACGTTCCTCGGCAAGGGCAAGGTGGAGGAGCTGAAGCAACTCTCCGAGATGCGCGACGCCGACGTGGTGATCTTCGACGACGACCTGACGCCCGCGCAGGTGAAGAACCTCGAGCGGATGCTCTCCCGCAAGGTGATCGATCGCAGCGAGCTGATCCTCGACATCTTCGCGCGCCGTGCGCGCACGCGCGAGAGCCGACTGCAGGTCGAGCTGGCGCAGCTCGAGTACACGCTGCCGCGACTGACCGGCATGTGGAAGCACCTCGAACGCCAGGCCGGCGGCATCGGCACGAGGGGGCCGGGCGAGACACAGCTGGAAACCGACCGGCGTCTCGTGCGTGAGAAGATCGCGCGCCTGAAGCGGGAGCTGGAGAGCGTGGAACGCGAGCGCGAGACGCAGCGCGCGCGCCGGCGGCGCGAGTTCCGCGCCGCGCTCGTCGGCTACACGAACGCGGGCAAGAGCACGCTGTTCAACGCCCTCACCCGCGCCGACGTGTTCGTGGAGAACCGGCTCTTCGCCACGCTCGATTCCACGACACGCCAGATGGTGAATGCCGAGCGCGAGATGGCGCTCGTCACCGACACGGTCGGTTTCATCCGCAAGCTGCCCCACCACCTGGTGGCATCGTTCCACAGCACGCTCGTCGAGGCGATCGAGGCCGACCTGCTGCTGCACGTCACCGACGCGGCCGACCCGGACTTCCGCCGCCACCTGAACGCGGTGGACGGCGTGCTCGACGAGATCCTGACCGAGCCGCGCCCGCCGCGGATCATGGTGTTCAACAAGTCGGACCGCCTGTCCGACGACGCCCAGGCGGCGCTGCGCGTGGAGTTTCCCGACTGCGTGCTCGTGTCCGCGCTGACGGGCGCCGGGCTCGAGGGCCTGCGCGCGGAGGTGTTCCGCCGTGCCGCTGCACGAGGCGTGCGTCCGCGCGGGCCGGCACCCGACGGCGAGGTGGCCGCCCCGGTGGAGCGCACGCGATGAGCGACAGCGAACTGGTGTTCGAGGCCACGTTCGAGGCGCCGGCCGAGCGCGTGTTCGCCGCGATCACCGAGGCACGCGACCTCAAGCGCTGGTTCTGCGACGCGTGCGAGAGCGAGCCGCGCGTGAACGGCCGGCTGCTCATGCGCTGGGCCCGGCCCGGCAGCTCGCACGAGCCGTTCGAGGCGCGCTGGGTCGAGTTCGCCCCGCCGGCGCGCGCGGGGTTCCAGGGCGGGCACGCAGGCTATCCGGACGGCAACGCGGGGACGGTGTGGTACGAGGTGGCGGGAACCGCGACCGGCACCGGTCTGCGCGTGCGCCACGAGTGGCCCGCGCGGAAGGACTACGAGGCGCTCATCACCCCGTGGCGGGAGGCGTGGCCGCGGGCGCTCGAACGCCTGCAGCGCTACCTCGCCGCGCCCGCGGACACGCGCGGCTGAGCCCCGCGCCGCGTTTCGCGCGCTACGTCGCGATCGGCGACAGCTCCACGGAAGGACTCGTCGACCCGGACGGGCACGGCGGCTACCGCGGCTGGTCGCAGCGGCTCGCCGAACGCATCGCCGGTGCGCAGGGCGGGCTGCTGTACGCGAACCTCGCCGTGCGGGGCACTACCACGCGCGAGATCCGCGAACGCCAGCTCGAACGCGCGGTGGCGATGCACCCCGACCTCGCCACCGTGTTCTCGGGCACGAACGACGTGATGCGCTCCCGCTTCGACCGCGCGGCGTTCGCGGAGGACGTGCTCGCGATGCAGCGCTCGCTGCGCGCGGACGGGGCGACCGTGCTCACGTTCACGCTCCCGGACCTGTCGCCGCTCCTGCCGGTCGCGCGGCTGTTCGCCCGGCGCATCCGCGACATGAACGCCGCCGTGCGCGCGGCGTGCGCCGCGACCGGCACGCGGCTCGTGGACTTCGCCGCCTGGCCGGTGGCCACCGACGAGCGCCTGTGGAACGCCGACCGCATTCACGCGAACCCCGACGGCCACGCGCGGATCGCCGATGCGCTCGCGGACGCGCTCGGGCTCGACGGCGCGAGCGCGGCGTGGCGCGAGCCGTTGCCGGCGCTGCCCCCGCGACAGGTGGTCGCGGGTGTCGCGCGCGAACTCGGCTGGGCCGCGCGCCAACTGCTGCCCGCCTGCGTCGGCGCGCTCGTGCCGCGCCGCTGGCGAGGGGGCAGGGCCGTGACGGCGAGGACTTCGCCGGGCAAGCGCCCCGCGCTCACCCCCGTCGAGTCACCGGACCAGCAGTAGCTTGGTTCCCACGCGCCGGCCATCGGCCGAGAGCCGCCCGAAGTACATACCCGCCGCGCGCGGCGCCCCGTTCGCATCGCAGCCATCCCAGCGCACGCTGTGCTCGCCCGCGCTCGCCGTACCGTCGAAGAGGCTCGCCACGCGCTGCCCGCAGACGTCCAGCACCTCGAGCCTGACCCCGCCCTCGTGCGCGAGCGTGAAGCGCAGCGTGGTCGCGCCGACGAACGGGTTCGGCCGCGCCGGCGCGAGCGCGAGCGCGTGCACACCGGGTTCGGACGGCGCGCCACCGCTCTCGGTTCCCACCGCGAACAGCGTGGCGTTGTTGATCGCGTACACCTGTCCGTCCGGCCCGGCCACGGTCGGCGTGTAGGCCTCACCGACGCCGGGCGTGAGCACGATGGATTCGGTGAACGAGTTCGTGGCCAGGTCCCAGCGGTAGAGCGCGCCGTCCTCGGAACCCGCCAGCACCGAATGCGTGAACGGGTCCACCACCGCGGTATTGATGCACCACTCGCGCACCGCGTTCGGGAAGGTCGGCCGGGCGTCCATGTCGGGCGTTGGCCCGAGGATCGTCAGCACCTCGTTCATGACGATCGCCGACGAGTGGGGATCGGGTTCCGAGTCGTTGGGATCGAGGACCGCGATCCGGTTCGTCCCGTCCCCGCCGCCGATGCCGGCGTAGAAATTGTACTTGGACATGAGCAGGTACGGCGACGTGCCCCCGTATCCGGGCACGGCGGCCGCGGGGACGAGCGAGGGCGTATCGTCCCAGCCGAACGCACCCGGCACCCCTGAGGAAACCAGCGACGCATCCACCTGCATCAGCCACCCGCGCGAGCCGTGCGTGCCGAACGGGTTCTCGATCACGCCGTAATAGACTTTCCCGTCCGGCGCCACCATGGGGGACGACGTGGCGTCGTCCAGGACCAGCTCCGGCAACGCCGACACGGGGTCGAGGAGGCTGCCGATGTGGCGCGTGCTGAGATCCGTCGTGGCGAGCGCCAGCAGCACGGCGGGCGCGCTGCTCGTGCCGCGCGTGCCGATGTAGAGCGTGCCCCCGTCCGGGCTGAGCGCCGGCGCGCAGTTCATCCCCACCAGCGAGGTCAGGCCTCCCGAGGCGCCGAACACCGAGACGAAGCGCCCGGCGCCGTTGGCGTCCACGGCCGCGATGCAGTCGGGAATGCCGAGCGGATTCGCGCTCGTCGCGTGGACGCCGAAGTACACGGTGCCGTTCGCGTCGCTGGTGAGCGGCGTGCAGACCTGAAGGCTGGCATTGAACGCCGAGGGATTGCCGGCGTAGGCGGCATTGCCGTAGAACGCGACGCGGCTGGCGGCATGCGGCGCCTCGGCATCGAGCTCGTCGGTCCAGAGGAGCGTGCCGCCCGCGCCGGGAACGTAACAGCGCCCGGCGGGCGTGATCGCGAGTCCGACACTCGGCGTCCAGTTGTGCGGGGGCAGGCGGTAGTCGGTCGCGAGCTGCCACTTGAGCGAGCCGTCGAGCGCGCGGCGGGCCTCGACCCGGAACGTGTCCGCCACCCCCACCTTGACCGGGAACACCACCGTGTTGCCGTCGGTCACGAGCGGCGAGCCGTAGTGGATCAGCAGGTCGTTGCCGTTGTATTGCGGCTGGAGGTCGACCGGGGCCTGCCAGTGGATCTGCTGCAACGGCTGCGTGGCCACGGTGGAGAGCGCGGTGTGCTGAGCGTTGCCGGCGTACGTGGTCCAGGCGGCGTGCGAGGCCGGGGCGGCCGCGAGCACGAGGACTCCGGCGAGTACCTGGGCGGCGGCGCGGGCCGGGTGCGAATCCAACGATACGGTCCGGGTCATGGATCCGGCGCCTCCCGAAATGGGGTGCACGGTCGCGGAACGAGCGGAACGGGGGGTGGGTCGCCGCGAGCCTAGCACGCGCCACGCGCCCGACGGCATGGAATCCCGCCGCTGCGCGCGGTCGCGGGGTAGGCTATGTTTTCGGCTCCGGTTTCGATTCGACGGTCCGTGGCGCGGTTCGCCACACGCACGAGAAAGCCCCCCGCATGCCCGCCACGCCCACGCAGCTTCGCACCCTGCGCTTCGGCCACAGCCCCGACGCGGACGACGCCTACATGTTCTACGGATTCCACACCGGCGAGGCGGTCATCGACGGCTGCACGGTCGAGCACGTGCTGGAGGACATCCAGAGCCTGAACGTGCGCGCCATCGAGCGCGGGGACCTGGAGATCACGGCGTGCAGCGCGCACGCCTACGCCCACCTCGCCGATCGCTACGCCGTCCTCGCGTGCGGTGCGAGCTTCGGCTGGGGCTACGGCCCGGTGCTGGTCGCGCGCGAGCCGCGCAGCGTCGCGAGCCTCCGCGGCAGGCGCGTCGCGATTCCGGGCAGGCTCACCACCGCGGCGCTGCTGCTCCGCACCGAGTGCCCCGAGGTAGAGACGGTCGAGGTGATGTTCGACGACATCCCGCGCGCGGTGCTCGCGGGCGAGGTCGAGGCGGGCGTCATCATCCACGAGAGCCAGCTCACCTACCGCGACGAGGGGCTCGCCAAGGTGCTCGACTTCGGTGAGCTGTGGCGGGAGCGCGACCGGCTGCCGGTGCCGCTCGGGCTCGACGTCGTGCGCCGCGATCTCGGCGCGCCGCTCATGAAGGCGTGCAGCGTGGGCTTCCG
>CAYSWZ010000014.1:0-4544 GCA_964434945.1 uncultured bacterium
TCGCCAGTACCTGGCCGCAGGGCTGGTGGACGAGATGCACCTCGCGATCTCGCCGGTGCTGCTCGGCACCGGTGAACAGCTGCTGGCAGGGTTGGATCTCGCCCGGCTCGGATTCGCCTGCACGCGGCACGAGAGCACGCCGGCCGCGTTGCACGTGGTGCTCACGAAGCCCGCGCGGTGAGATCGCCCCGCGGGCATCTAGTTCGTCATGATGGAGGTCGAGGGGCGCCTGGTCGGCTCGCGACGACTGACCCGGTTGCGCTGACGCGCGAAAGCGAACCGAGCCCGCCGCCGTGCTCAGGGGCGCGGCGACGGGCTCGCGAGTTGAACGGGTGGGTCAGCCGGCGAAGCAGTACGTGAGCCCGGCGCTCTGGGCGCGGTTCACCGCGTAGATGCCCGACGGCAGCACGACGACTCCGGGCAGCAGCCCGGCCACCATGTCCTTCTTCACGTCCTCGGGCTTCATGTTCGCGTCCGCCGCGATCTTCATGCTGTACACGGTCATGGCGAGATCGCACACGCCGTAGAGCACGCCGCGGGCCTGCGTCTTCTCCATCGCCATCTCGGGAATCGGCAGGTCCTCGGGCTTGACGTTCGTCACGACGTTGCGGACCGAGGGCGCCTTCGTGGTCTTGTCGTCGATCTTGAAGACCTCGCCGAGCTTGTACTTCGCCCACACCTCGTCCTTCATCGCGAACGGGATCGCCTCGTGGCGGAAGATCACGAAGCAGCCGACGTTCTCGTCCGTGACCTTCAGCTTGTTGTAGGTGTGCAGGAACGCCCACGACCAGATCACGGCCAGCGAATCGTTGGGCCGCGGCGCGTCGAACACCTGCTTGTACTTGCGCCCGCTGATCTTCTTGAGCGCCGCGTCGAACGCCTCGGAGCCCGCGATGGGAATGTCCATCCCTTCGGCGAGCGCCGAGGGAATGCGCGCGAGGCTCGCGGCAGCTGCGCCGGCCACGATGGTGCCGAGGAATCCACGACGATCGATCGGGTTCTGGTTCTCGAGCATGGCGACCTCCGGGTCCAGGGGGGACTTGACGACGTACGCTGGCGGCAGATTACGCTGGAGCGTACGAGGGATGCCACTGTTGTGTGACGCCGTGTTATCGGCCCGGGGGGATCGGATGACCTGGATGCTCGTCAAAGTCGCGATCGTGGTGATCGGTCTGGTCTATGTGCTGCCCCAGGTGCGCAAGCCCGACCGCTGGCTCGGCCGGCTGTTCCTCTGGAGCATGAATCGCTCCCATTCCGCCCTCACGGACTGGGGTCTCTCGCACCTCCGGGTCGGCCGCGAATTCACCATCCTCGACGTCGGATGCGGCGGCGGCCGCACCATCCAGAAGCTGGCCGCCATGGCGGGCGACGGCCGGGTCTCCGGTATCGATTACGCGGCTGGCAGCGTGGCCGCCTCGCGGGCGCTCAATGCGGGCGGGGTGGCAGCGGGCCGCGTCGAGATCCGCCACGGCTCGGTCTCGAAGCTGCCGTGGCCCGACCGCACGTTCGATCTCGTCACCGCGGTCGAAACCCTCTACTACTGGCCGGATCCCGCGAGCGACATGCGCGAGGTATGTCGCGTGCTCAAGCCGGGGGGCACGGTGGCTGTGATCGCGGAGAGCTACGCCGGCGGCGGACGCGGTGCGGTGGACGGCATCGCGATGAAATTGCTCGGGGCGTCCCATCTCACGCCGGATCAGAACCGCGAGCTGTTCGAGCGTGCCGGCCTCTCGAACGTTCAGGTGTTCGAGGAGCCCGGCAAGCGCTGGCTGTGCGTGACCGGCAGCCGGCCCGTGGCCTGAGCGTGGCCGTGGGCCGAGCGGATGGCGAGCCGCCGGCTCAATCTTCCGCGATGCCGCGCCGCGTGATCAGGTAGACCGCGAAGGAGCCGAGCCAGTGGCTGCCGGCGTAGTAGTCGCCTGAGACCTCCGCGAGCCCCGCCGCGCGGTGGCGCTCCGCCGCGGCCTCCAGTCCCGCCCGCGCGGCGTGATCGCCGAGCGCGTGCGCGATTCCCTCGAGCATCCAGGCGCGGCTCAAGTTGAGCCCGGTGAGGTGCGACAGCTTGCCGTCCGCGGGATCCGGTGAGGACACGGGCTCGAGCTTCCCGGCCCCGCCCGTGGGCAGCAGGAGCTCGAACCAGCGCGCGAACTCGGGCGCCGGCAGCACGCGCCGCATGAGATCCGCCTCGGCCAGCGCCGGCGAGAGAAAGTCGTGCGCCGAGGGCTCGAGGCGCAGCGGCAGGTCGCGATCCGATCCAAAGAAGCGCCGCGCCGTACGCTCGATGGCCGCGGCCGCCTCGGCATCCCCGGCACCGCGCGCCCGATCGAGCGCCAGGCCCATGGCGAAGGCGCTCTGCGAGTGCTCGCCCGATCGCACCGGTCCGGGAAGACGCGGCAGCCAGTCCGTGAGCCGCGTGGCGGCCAGCCGTTCGAGCGGTGCGATGGCCGCCAGCCAGCGTCGCGCACGCGGGTCGCTCCACTCACGCAGCTCCGCGGCGAGCTGCAGCAGCCACGCGAGCCCGTACGGTCGCTCGAAGCCCTGATGGCCCTCGCTCTCCAGATAACGCGACTCCTGCGTCAGCGCCTCGGTGGACAGGTGACGCTCGAGCACCGGCTCGGCGGCCGTGGCGAAGGTCGAATCGCCCGCGAGCCGCAGCGCCCGCACCACGCACCAGTTGCCGTGTACCGCCGAGTGCCAGTCGAACGAGGCGCCAAACGCCGGGTGGAGCTCCCGGGGGCGCCGGACGTCGTCATCGCCGCTCGCGACGTGCGTGAGGTGAAACGGGTAATCGCGCTGGATTGCCGACAGCGACAGCGAGGCGCAGCGCAGGATGTCGGGCGTGGAGTTCATCGCGATCGGTGTTCTGACGCGGCGGCGCCGGACGGCGGACGACCGCTCACGCGACGGCGGGCTTCCGGGGCTCCGCAACGCCGCGGACGATCAGCCACAGCGCGAACGGCACTTCGAACGCCAGCATCGGCAGCCACATCAGGTCCGTGAACGGAGCGCCCGCGATGCCGGAGAGCTGAAGCGGCAGGGCGACCACCAGCAGCGCGGACGCCAGCACCCCGATCCAGGCGAGCAGCGCGGGAATCATGCGTCCGCGCAGCAACAGCCACGAGAACAGCGTGCTGCCGACGGCGAACAGCGTGGCGCCGATCAGCGTGCTCACGCCGGGTGCCGCAAACCATGCGGTGGCGGCGACGCGCGCGGTTTCGGGATCGGGGGCGCCGGGCCCGCTCGCGGTGGCGAGCCACAGCAGTCCCATCGGCCGCAGTTGCGCCGCGGCCCCCAGCACGCCCTCGCCCACGCGACAGGTGAGCGCGAGGACCGCCAGGTCGCGATCCTCGTCCTTGGTGAGTGCCCACAGCGTCACGCCCAGGACCAGAGCGCACAGCGATCCGATCAGGCACAGGACCACCATCAGGTGAACGTCGCCACCGTGCTGCGCGATGTTGGCGAGCTTCGCCGCCGCTCCCTCGCCCCGCATCGCGCGTCCCGCCAGCATGCTCGCGGGGAACGCGGTCGCGATGTAAACCAAGTAGGCGATGCCGGCCAGCCGTGCGTTCGTCCTGCGGGTCATGGGGCCCTCCCGTTCGCTCGCGTGACGGCGACGAGTGTACTACGCCCCGGCGCGCCGCCAGGACGAGGCGATCCCGGCGCGTCGATCGCCCATCAGGCGGTGGTGGTGGGCTCGCCGCCCTCCGGGCCGCCGCCCCAGTGACCGCGCATCCCGTGGCGCAGCCGCTCGCGCTCTTCGGGGCTCATGCTGTCCCAGCGCTCGGCTATGCGGCGGCGAAACCGGCCGCTTGGATCCCCGTGTCGGCCGAGGCCGCCGAACAGGATGCGGCACAGCGCCAGCAGCCCGAGCGCCTGCCAGAACGCGATCCGGTGCCAGCCGAACAACGTCGGCGTCAGCCAGTTCCACAACTGCATCACCACGAAGCCGCCCAGGGCGATGAAGGCTGCGAAGGCCAGCAGAATCAGTGGCGACCACATCAGAAGTCTTCCAACCCGTGCTCTCATGGAACTCTCCTCATGCCTGCTTGAAGGTGTCGTAGATCTCCTGCAGCCGCTCACGCAGCCGCAGCACCGCGTATCGTTTGCGCGACAGCAGCGTGTTCATGCTCACGCCGCTTTCTTCCGCCATGGCCCTGAAGCTCCTGCCCTCGACCTCGTGCGCGACGAACACGTCACGCTGCTCGGGCGGTAGTTCCTCCAGCGCCAGTTCCAATTCCTCCAACAGCAGGCGGCGCGCGTACCTCGCTTCCGGTCCCGCCTCCGGAGAGGGCAGCAGGTCCTCCAGCGCCGGCCCCGCTCCGGCCTCCGCGGAGCGTGCCGGGGGCGCGAGTGGCTCCGGCCGCCGCTTGCGGAACAGATCAGTGATGCGATTGCGCGCCACCCGAAACAGCCAGCCCGTGACATGCTCGATCGGCATCAGCAGCCGATTCGCTTCCGCCAGCTCGAAGAACACGTCCTGCAGTACGTCCTCGGCGTCGCCTGGATCCCGGACGCGGCGGCGAATGAAGTTGAGGAGTCGGGAT
>CAYSWZ010000015.1:0-3046 GCA_964434945.1 uncultured bacterium
TACCGTGGTCGATCGCCCACCACGGACGCTGATCGTCCGTCAGGGTCAGACCACCGGTCGAGTTGTACTGGCGGCGGAGCGGCCACCAACCGTGCAGAGAGTCGGGAGCCTGGATGCCGACTGAGTTGTCCCAGTCCCACAGTGCATTCGTGGCGACGTTCACGCCCGGGAGGTACGTGCCCGTATGAATGTTCCAATAGTTGTCGGGGGCCGTGAAGTTGGTGGCGGACTTCCCGACGTACACCGTGTCGGGATCCGGGCCGGCCGACGTGCCGAGTCGCTGGGCGCGGGACCGCGCCAGTTCGAGCACCTGGCGCGCATTGCGGAGGATGGGCTCCCCTCCATTCTCCGACTGGGCGCGTGCGGCGAGCGGGGCGAACAACAGCAGAGGGAGTAGGGCGGCGGCCAAGCGCGGGCGAATGCGCATAGCGAACCTCGCGGTTGTGTCAGCCGCGAGACCTGGGGGTCCCCCGCAGGGCTGACGCTCCTGAACCATGTGTGCGGACCATGGGGGTGGTCTCCGCACGTGTCCCGGCCTCGGAACGGGCAGCGAGCCATTCCTGATAGTCAATTAGACGTCAGGAGTGGGGGGATTGCGAGAGAAAGTAATCCTCTCTCATGGCAATTCCATCCGAGGCTGGGCATCTGCCGGCTGTGAGGAGCACAGCTCGCAATCGTCAGTGGATGAGCAACTTGTGCCACGGTCCCGGATGTCGAGCCGGAATACTGGCCCCATTCACCGGCGCATTTCGCGCGTCCTTCCCGACCACGCGGCCAGGGAGAGGCCAAGGGAGGCTCCCGCGTAGAGGAGCCAGAGCGTCGCCCCGCGGGGCGTGGTGACGCCGGTGTAGTCGAGTTCCGCGACCCGGTGCATCGGGCCCACGTACCAGAGGAAGAGGTAGACGACCTCGAAGAACTTGGCGCTGCCCGTCCAGGCGCCGCAGGCGAGCGCCAGTGCCGGAACGAAGGCCGCGGAGAGGAGCCACCCGAGCGCGGCGGGTATCTCGCCGGAGAACAGGAGCCGCAGCACGGCCGGCGCGCCCGCCAGCAGCATGACGAGCGCGCCCGCGAGCCACGCCGCGGGCAGCAATCGCACGAGCGGCCGCGGGCAGGAGAACAGCACCTCCCCCGTCGAAAAGCGCTTCTCCCGGTGCCCGAGCGCCGACCACACCAGCGCCGGCCAGAACGAGGCCAGCGGCAGGACGACCTGGCGCACGCTCTCGAGCGGTACGGCGAGTTCGGCGATCAGGAATCCGAGCAGGCCCACGTACCACCACGTGGATTGCCCCTTGAGCAGGAGCGCCAGCTCGGCGCGCACGAGGCCCAGCATTCCGAAGCCGTGGGGCGCGACGCTGAGCGCCGCGGGCGAGACGGTGCGCGGCGCGATTCCCTCCCGCGCCTTTCGCGCCGGCCACCACGAGCGACCCGGCCCGGCCGCGGTGGGCCGATGCGGTGCCTCGAACCGGTCGAACGGGACCGCCGCCGCGCAGACGACGAGCACCGAGAGCAGCACCCACGGCAGGCGCGACGCGGAGTTCGTCGCGGTCCAGCGGATGCCCGGCCACTCGAACGTCGTGACGGGTTCCGCGCGGAAGCGCTTGCTGAAGTTGACCCCCATGCTGAGCGACGGCGGACGGGTGGCGGCATCCGGATGCGCGGCGATCATCACGCGGCGTACGTCCTCCACCACCACGCGACTGCCGGTCATGTCGGACCAGATCGTGGCGCGCGGGTCATCCGGGCGCGACCACGCCATAATCATGGGCAGGACGAAGAACCAGACGACGTTGCCGAAGCCACCGCGCAGCCAGCGCACGCAGTCAAAGAGGACCGCCGACGCGGCGGCGAACAGCGCCAACGGCGCTGTGATCGTGAAAAACGGCAGCAGCGTCGCCGCCACGTCCACGCGCCGGTCCTCGCCGAGCAGTTGCTGCTGGAGGAGGGCCGCCACGGCGACCATGCCGGCCTGCGTCGCGAACACCGCCAGGTTCCCGAGCGTGCGCGCGCCCAGGTAGGCGAGCGAGCTCATCCGCGTCGCGGCCAGCACCTGGCCCACGCCGGTGCGCCGATCGCGTTCGACGGAACCCTTCACGAGGTAGAATCCGATGAACAGGAACCACACGCCGGTGAGCATCGCGGTCACGGTGCCGACCCACGCGGCGTTGTAGACCGGGCGATAGAAGTCGTCCATGCTGAACGTCCGGTACGCGGCGCCCATTGGCGGCAGCATGTGCTGGCCGAGCCACAGCATGACGAGCAGCGACACCAGGTAGCCCGGGCGCCGGGTGCGATCGCGCACGTCGGCGAGCACGAGGCGCACGAGCCGCGCGAGGCGCGAGGCGCCGGCCGCGCCGCGGCGGATGGGCGTCACCGCCGGCGCTCCCGCCAGCACGCCGGCGTCCGCACTCATGCCGCGGCCACCTGCTGCGATTCGCGCTGGAGCTTCAAGTACGCGTCCTCGAGCGAGGGCTCCATCGAACGCGCGCCCACCGCGGGCGGCACGGCCGCGACGACGCGCGCCAGCACGTTGGCGCCGCGCCGCAGCGTGGCGCCCACCAGGTGCCGCGCGCGGAGCGCCTCCAGCTCGATCGCGGGCAGCTCCACCTCCCACACGTGCCCGCGCACCGCTTCCAGCAGCGCTTCGGGCGTGGCGTCGGCGAGCAGCCGGCCCTGGCCCATCATCACGATGCGAGTCGCCGTGGCCTCGACGTCGGACACGATGTGCGTGGAGAGGAGCACGATGCGCTCTCCCGGGAGCTCGCCGAGCAGGTTCCGGAAGCGCACGCGCTCCTCCGGATCGAGCCCGGCGGTGGGCTCGTCCACGATCAGCACGCTCGGGTCGTTCAGGAGCGCCTGCGCAATGCCCACGCGCTGGCGCATGCCGCCCGAGAACCCGCCGAGCGCGCGGTGACGCGAGTCGGTGAGGTTGACGAGTTCGAGCAGCTCGTCGATCCGCCTCCGCGCCGCGCGCGCCGCGAGCCCCTTCGCCGCGGCGATGTAATCGAGGAACTCGAGCGCCGAGAGCTGCGGATAGATGCCGAAATCC
>CAYSWZ010000016.1:0-3735 GCA_964434945.1 uncultured bacterium
CCACCTGAATGCCGCGCTGCAGGCCTGGGAAGCACTCGGCCGGTTGGCCGAGAGCGGACCTGCGCACATGAACCTCGGCATCGTGCACCAGAAGATGGGAGCGTGGGAGCTCGCCGCCGCGTCGTATCGGAACTACGAGGCCGTCCTGCTGCGGATCGGTGACGACCTGCATATGGCGCACGTCAACATCGGGCTCGGCAACGTCGCCCGGCTTCAGCGCCGATTCGTGGACGCCGAGACCCATCTGCTGGCCGCGCTCGAGCGCGCGCGCCGGCACAGCCTCGAGCGCGAGCACGTGCTGGCGCTCGAGTTCCTGGGCGAGCTGGACTTCGATCGTGGCCGCCCGGAGCGCGCGCTCGCGCGCTACCACGAGGCGCTGGCGATGGCCGAGCGCACGGCGCCCGAGGGCGACCTCGTGGTCGAGCTGGAACGCCGCCGCGCTGAGGCGTTGCTCGCCATCGGCCGCATCGACGAGGCCGAGAAGGCGCTCGACCGCGGCATGCGGTTGGCACGTTTCACCGACGACCGGCTCGAGCACGCGATCGCGCACCGCGTCGCGGGCGACCTGGCACTGGCCCGCGGCCAGCGGCTCGACGCCCGCGAACGCTGGCAGCAGGCGGCCACGCTGCTCACTGCCTGCCGCGAGCGGTTCGAGCTGGGACGCACGCTGTTGCTGCTCGCGCGTTCCACGGAGGATCCGCGCGCAGCCCGCACTCACGCGCTCCGCTCGTGCGCGCTCTTCGCCGAGATCGGCTCGCCCCACTGGCAGGAGCTGGCCGAGGCCGAGCTCTCCCGTCTCATGGGCCCCGCGCCGGTCACCGCGCCGACCCGCACCGATTCGCTGCTCGGCAAGCGCCACCGTGCACCCGGCCTGGTCGCGTGCTCGACCGGCATGCGCACCGTGGAGCGGCTCGCGCAGCGCGCCGCGGCGACCGAGCTCTCGGTGCTGCTCACGGGTGAGACGGGCACCGGCAAGGAGCTGGTCGCGCGCACCATCCACGCGCAGTCGCCCCGCGCGGCCCGGCCGTTCCTCGCCGTCAACTGCGGCGCGCTGCGAGCCGACCTGGCGCTGTCGCAACTCTTCGGTCACCGGAAGGGCGCGTTCACCGGTGCGCACGCCGAGGGCGTGGGCCTGGTCGAGGCCGCGCACGGCGGGACGCTCTTCCTGGACGAGGCCGGCGAGTTGCCGCTCGACGTCCAGGTGACGCTGCTCCGGTTCCTCGAGAGCGGCGAGTACCTCCGCCTCGGCGAGACCCAGGTGCGGCGCGCCGATGTCCGCATCATCGCCGCCACCAACCGCGTGCTCCGCGGCGGCGACGGCGAGCGGCTCTTCCGTCGCGACCTGCTCTATCGCCTGAACGAGATCGAGATCCGCCTGCCGCCACTGCGCGAGCGCGTCGAGGACGTGGTGCCGCTCGCACGGCACTTCCTGTCGTTCTACGGCGGGCTCGAGGGACCACGGCTGTCGCACGACGCCGAGAGCATGCTCCTGTCCTACGGCTGGCCGGGGAACGTGCGCGAGCTCGAGAACGTCATGAAGCGTGTTGCCGCACTGCACGCCGGCCACGGCGAGCTCGACGCGGGCGCGATCCTGCCGTTTCTCTCGGAGCCTCCCGCTCGCGCCTCTGCGCAGGCCGACCGACGCTCCACCGAGCGGGACGAGATCGTCGCGGCGTGGAGGCAGGCGCACGGCAACAAGAGCCGGCTCGCCGATCTCCTCGGCATCAGCCGGAAGACGCTCTACGCGCGCATCAAGCGGCTCGACCTGACGCTCTAGCCAGTGCCGGGAGTCGCCTCCCGCGAGCGGTGCCGCAAGGCGCCGCTCGTCGTTTTTTCCCCGGCCGTCACCGCCGCGCGCCGCGTTCGTCGCGCCCCGCTTCGCTGGTCCCCGCGTTCGTGACGTCACGCAGATGTCGGGGCTGTCATGGACGTGTTACCGGCCCTTGGAGTGTCACCTTCCGGGTGACAACGGCGAACTCCTTGTGGCGGTCGGCGATGCACCCGCAGCCGCGTGCGCGAGTGTCACCTTCACCGGGTAACAGCGAACCCCCACACATTCATCACGCCCACTTCACATGGCCGGGCACGCATTTGCTAACTCATTGTGTCCAACCAGAGTAGGGCGTGCTGTAGGAGTTGGCGCCGGGTGCGGAGGCTGTTGGCACACGCCCTGCTTTGGTCAACCTTCGGATACGGGATGTGAGCGCGGCACCTCACACGCCCGAGGTGGCGAGAGATTCCGGTGGGGGATCGGGATCTCGGAAGTTCGGAAGCGTCGCGCGCGGGTCGGGCACCTCCATCGGCGCGCGGCCTTCCGGGCCACCACCGCAGGGGACTTGGAGCAACCGCAGTTCGGAGTGAAGGGCGCGCAAGCGCCCGGGGGCTCGTACCCTCGTTCACTCCTCGAGTCAGGTTCGCACGCGAGTGGGACCCCGGTTCGAGGTCGCAGCAAGACCATCTGGGGGGACGGATACACAACGAGTCGCAGTCGTAGGTGATGAGCAGTACTGGTTCGCAGCAACGCAAACGTCGTAAAAAAACTGAATACGCCCGGTCAACGAAGCCGTGAGGACAGAGGAGTTCATCCCGGTCGCTCCCTGTTCTTTCGGGAAGAGGCAGTCGGAGTCGAGGAAACTCGACGAAGGCTGCCTCTTCGATTTTCCGGAGCTTTCGATCCCGGTACTCCCGCTCGCGCGCCGGGCAGAGGCCAGGGCGACGCCGCCGGGCCGAACAACTGGCCCCGGGGCCAGTGGCCCCATCGGATCGTGCGAAGGTGGCCCCTGCGAACGGACGGATCGCTCCGGGACGATAGCGTGGCGAGCACCCCATGCAGCACCGCAGTCATTCCGTGGCCCGTTGCCGACAGACGGATGCCGGTGCTAGCGTGCCCCCTATGTCGGGATTCCGTTCCGAGCCCCCGCCCCTGAGGCCCGCATTCCAGGTGTTGCGCGCCGCACTCCTCCTAATGGCGGCGATCGCGGCCGCTGCAGCGTTCGCCGCCGGCTGCGGCGGTGGGAAGGCGGCGTCCGAGTCCGCTTCCGCCGGCACGACGAGCTCCGGTTCGGCATCGCCGTCCGCCGTGATTCCCGCTCCCGCCGACAGCATCCCTCCGCCGCCCGGGCCGGCCGGCGCCGCGGGCGACCTCGGGGCGCTCGTCTTCGCGAAGCGCTGCGCGCTCTGCCACGGACCGGACGGCCATGGCGACGGCGTCGCTTCGAAGGGCCTGAACCCCAAGCCACGGAACTTTCATGACGTGGCTTACATGAGCACGCGCACCGACGCGCAGCTCCTCGAGGTCATTCACAAGGGCAAGGGCGTCATGCCGCGCTGGGAGGGCCAGCTCTCCGAGGCCGAGATCGCGGCGGTGCTCAAGCACGTGCGATCCCTGGGCGACGGGCACTGATCCCGCGCGGCGCGCGCGCGCCGCGCCGGCCGGAATCTTGACGGGGCCCTGAGGCGTGTCTATGTTCCGCCTGCACATTTCCTCGGGAACTGCTGGCATAGCTGGGAACTGCTGGCGTAGCTCAATTGGTAGAGCATCTCATTTGTAATGAGGTGGTTGGGGGTTCGAGTCCCTTCGCCAGCTCAGCAGTCCCGCCGCGCTGCCCGCGACGGGAGCCGGGAGTCCGCATCCCCCCGGCGAGGGCCAGCGCTGCCGGATCGGAGGGCAGCCCCCCGGAGCGAAAGTCGGCATGGAGGGGTGCCCGAGCGGCCAAAGGGAGCAGACTGTAAATC